>JAZBNW010000478.1:0-9236 GCA_036350855.1 Halieaceae bacterium | reverse complement strand
GGGGTGCCGGGCGTGGAGGCGGCACGGGTGGTGGTGATCGGGGGCGGGGTCGTGGGAACCAATGCGGTGCGGATGGCGATGGGCATGGAAGCGCACGTGACCGTGCTCGACCGCTCCCTGCAGCGCCTGAAGGAGCTGGATTTCCAGTTCGGCTGCATGCTCAATACCATTTACTCAACCAGGGAAGCCCTGGCCCGCTACGTTGCCAGTGCAGACCTCCTGATCGGCGCCGTGCTGGTGCCGGGCGCTGCGGCGCCCAAGCTGGTGGACCGGGAAATGCTCCGCACCATGAAGCCGGGTTCGGTACTGGTGGACGTGGCCATCGACCAGGGTGGTTGTTTCGAAACCAGCCGGCCCACCACCCATGCCGAGCCCACCTATGTGGAGGAGGGTATCGTCCACTACTGTGTGGCCAATATGCCCGGCGCCGTGGCGCGCACCTCAACCTTCGCACTGAACAACGCGACCCTGCCCTTTACCCTGAACCTGGCCAACAAGGGTTACCGGCAGGCACTGCTGGATGACCCGCATCTCTGCAACGGCCTGAATGTCCACCGCGGCCAGCTCACCTACAAGGCGGTGGCGGATGATCTGGGTCTGGAGTACCTGCCCGCCAGCAAAGCCCTGTCGGGTTGATCCCGGGGTCCAGTCAATCCTGCGCCTGCCTCAGGATTCGTCCTCGGTCTCGACGACAGACCATGAGTCGTCGGGATCGAAGACCTGGATGCCCTCGACCACGGTACCCGTGTCCTCACCAAGGTCCTTCTCGTAGACCACGCCCTCCTGGTTTACCATAAAACTCTTTACGCCGCTGGCCTCGTAATTCGCGGGCCATGCCAGAAGTGCGACTCCACCGCTCAACACGCCATCCTGGAAGTACTCCATGGCCCCGCCATTTGCGTTGGCGCCCTGGGCGTACAGCATGCGGTAGTAATAACCGTGATAGGGTTTTCTTTTGCCGGCTACAGCCCGATAACCCTCAGCCGCCGCTCTTGCAACTGCCTCTCCAATCGGGCTCTCTGGCTCGCCCTCGTCTGCCTGCCAGTACAGCCCGTTGTGCTGGCCGGGATCGCTGCGCAATTTGGCGGCAAAGATGCCAGGATCATTGCCATCGTGTCCCTCGGCCGCGTAGTCGATCTGTGCATCGACAAAGCCGCGGCAAACCGCAATAGCACCCAGTTCGTTGCGCCCGATTCGCCGGTAGATAATCTCGTCAGCACCGGCGGCGCCATCGACATACCACTTGCCGTCAATCTCGGTAAAGGGGGTGGGCAGCGGCCAGTCCTCGGGTCCGACCTGGAGGACCATGGTGTCCTCGCCGTCTGCCACGAGGTCGTGTTCTGCTCTGTACAGCGCCAGGAAGTTCGCGCGCGCATTCGCGTCCGCCACGTCGTCGCCGGAGGAGAATACATCCTCGGTGTCCGGGCCGAGCAACCGGCCGAGCATCGCGAGGTCGTTGGTTTCAAGCGCTGCGATCAGCGCGGCCGCGGCGTCCTGCGCGGAGTCGAACGACGCGTGCTCCTGCGCCCTGGCGAAGGTGGTGGCCAGTAGCACATACAGGGCTGCCATTACGGGCAACAGGAAATGGTTTTTATGCAGGTTTTTCATCGCTTCTTCCCCTTTTTAAGCCCGGATTTACCTTTGGCGCCCTTGGGCATACTGTCACGGCCGCGCTGGCTGGCGGCGCGCGCTGACTTGCCGCTGCCGCCCATGCCCTGCAGGCCGCTGGGGCGTGACTGGGACACCTGCCTGGAAGCAGTCGGTTTGGCAGCCGGCCTGGAGGCGGTGGTGGGCCGATTCGCCGTTTCAATACGCCCCCTGTCGCGTGCGCCGGCGGTCTGGGGTTTGGCGGCCGTGGCGGCGGGACGTTTGGCGCCGGCATAGCTTCCTGACGCGGGTTTAACCGCCGTCGCCGGTCGCTGGGCGAGGTTGTCCCGGGCGCCTGGCTTGGCGCCGGCATAGCTCCCGGTGGCGGGCCTGGCTGCCGTCCCCGGTTGCTGGGCGACCTTTTCCCTGGCGCCGGCATAGCTGTTGCTCCCCTGCACCTGGCGACTATCCGCCTGCCTCGTGGCAGCTGGCCGCGCCGCTGTCCGGGAGCGCTGGTTCAATGAATCGAGTTCGGGACGATTCGGTCGCGCCGCGGTGATGGGGCTCTTCGGGTTCTGCCGGTAATTGTTCTTCCCGTCCTCAAACTGGCTGAAGTAATTCTTGTTGCCTGTGTTGATGTAAATATTGTTGTTGTTGAAGCTGTTCTTGTAGTTCTTCGGCGGGCTATAGCTGTGGGCAGGCCGGTAGCCATTGCCATAGCGCGGACGGTAAGGCGGCGGGTAGTAGGGCGGGCGACCGTAGCCGTAGCCATAGGACGGATAGTAGTAGTTGTGGTTGTCATCGTCGTCGTCGAATATCTCGTTCACGAGTATGCCCGCCCCGAACGCCAGCAGGCCGGTAGTGACCATCGCTCCCGTGCTGTGCCCGGTACTGGTAGACGTGGCGACTGTGGTGTTGGCAACCTGGGTCGGTGCGGGTGTGGTATATACGGTGGCTGGATCGTACTGCGGGACGTATACGATCTCCGGTTGCGCGGGCTCCACGATGATCACCTGCTGACTGTTCTGGGTCTCGGTCGCCACTTTCATCTGCTCCGAACTCTGCAGGTTACCCATGTCCGCCGCCTGCTGGCGCAGGCGCTGTACCGCATCCAGCACGCCGGGTTCGTCAGCAATGAATGCGGAACCCAGTTCGCTGGTCCAGTCCATTTCCATGCACATCATGTCAACCACGGTAGGGAATTGCACGAGTGCAACCATCGGCGGCGTGAAGCCCACGGAAGTGGCCGCCGCCTGCAGGTCATCCCCGGTCAGGTCCGCGTTCTGCAACAACCAGTTGCCGGCGTCGAGAACCTCCTGTGGGTTGGTCGAGGTGGCAAGTACCTGCGCGAGTACCGGGTCCGGGTAGAGCGCGACCGGTGCGAGGAGACTTTCCAGCGCCTCGGGGCTGTAGGTCTCCCCGGGGGTATCATCTACCGGCACCGTGGTGGGCGCGGGCACCGTGCCCGTTTCATCGATTGTTGCCTGCGGCTGCGGCGCAGTCTGGGTTACCGGTGGCGGGGCCTGGGCCGCGGGCGGCTGGTCTTTGCCGCAGGCCGTCAGCAGCACGGCCAGTGCGGGGGTCGTTGCCACCAGAACGGCGGTCAAAACAGATTTCTTCATATTGTTATCCCTCTTTAAAAGCAATCAGCATCCTTAGCAATCAGCATCCTTGATCCGTTGCCGGGCCGATCTGTCTGCAGCGCCTGGATTCGAATTCGGGTTACAGGAAGTATAGGTAGCAATCGATTGGCATTGCAAAAAATTCACCTGAGCACTTTTTTGGCCCCCGGGGTTGAACCAGCTTGCTTGTGCTGTCGTATCGTCAGTAGGTCACCTCTGGAGGAAAAGATATGAAATCGCTAATAGTGAACACCTGGGACAGCGTCATGGATAGCCGCCACAACCCCTTGCGGCACCTCGACCTGGCGTCACAGCACTACTTCATGCAGGTACTGGGTTGGATGTGGAGCATGGTGTTCAGCCTGACATTCCTGTCGATATTCGAATTTGGTTTTACCTGGCTCGCCCACCTGCTGGTCATCGCCGGTATCGCGATGACGGTCGCCGTGTTCCGGGAAGCGGAAAAACAGCAGCAGACCGAGGATTGCAACCGTTACAGTGCCGCGTCCACGTGTGTGTGGAAGCTCGACAGCGAGGCGTGAGCCACTGACTGTGGATACCACCATAAGCCTGGAGCAATTACAGGCGCTTCAGGGCCCGGTCGATGCAATCGTGTACTCGATCGAGGGGTCGATTTACCGGGTGAACGTGTTGCTCGAGGGGCGGGAGCTGCGGCTTCTGGACCTGGATGGCAAGGCGTTCTGCCGAAGGTCAACTACCCATGTGCGCGAGGGACTGCGGGGCTGTGCCATCGGCACAATGACAATGCGCCAGCAGTCCGCCTACGATGAAATGATCGGCCAGGGTACCCGCGCGCAGCCAAACACCCTGGAGGTGGGGTTGGGCGTCGACCCGGACGAAACCTGAAAAGCGGGTCAGGATGCCGGCGGTGTGGCTTGTCGCCAGGGGTGTCCGCCGCAGGTCGCGTAATTGGCACAACCGGGCAGGCAGCCACGGCAAGGCAGGCGGTCAGGGAGGGGCAGGGGAGCTGCGTTGAGTGGGCTGTTTTGTTCACGTTCCTGTGGCATGAGGTAGGGCTCTTCAGTTCAGGTGGGAAAAGAGAAAAGGCGGGTCACGCCTTGCGAAAAAAGCGGCGCCACCAGGAAGGGGCGGTGGTACGGGGGCGCTGTTGATGTTCCTCGGGAACGCCGTGCTGCTCGTACCATTGTTCCCATTCAAAGGGAGTGAGGGTGCGGGGAACGTCGGCCGAGGTGGCACGCGCGAGGGACTGGGCGCGCAGGGAGGTGTCAGCAGCGGGCTGCGCATCCCCGAGAATGTGGGCAATGTGGCGGTGGTTTACGGCCATCGGTGCAATTGCCGCGCTCAAGCCTGCCACTGCTCTAGGGTCAGCGCCATCATACTGTCCTTGCCGCTGCGGATATCCGCGAACAACCAGCTGTTCTCCGGCAGGAGTTTTTCAAAATAGTAGCGCGCCGAGACGAGCTTGCCCTGCAGCAGGTCGGTGTTGCCCTCTCCCGCCGCGAGTCGGGTCCGGGCCACCAGGGCCATCCTCGACCACAGGTAGGCGATAACGGTGAGGGCGGTCAGGCGCAGGTAGGGAGTTGCTCCAGCGCCCGCCTGCTCCGGGTCCTGCATACCGTTGGTGGCAATCCAGGTGGTGGCCTCCTGCAGTGTCTGCAGGGCGGCGGCCACGTCATCGCGGTAGGGGGCGTCTTCATGCTCCGCCAGGAATGCGCCGATGGTGTCAAACAGCCGGCCGATCAGTCGGCCGCCCTTCAGGGCGAGCTTGCGTCCCACCAGGTCCATGGCCTGGATGCCGTTGGTGCCTTCGTAAATCCTCGGAATGCGGCCATCGCGCACCAGTTGCTCCAGCGGCCAGTCAGTGGTGAAGCCGGAACCCCCCAGCACCTGCAGCCCGACGTTGGCGTTGTTGAAGCCCTCGTCGGTGAGGAAGGCTTTCACCACCGGGGTAAGCAGTTGCACCATGTCATCGCCCGCCTCGCGGACTGCCTGGTCCGGGTGGGCCACGGACAGGTCCAGCTGATGGCCGGTAAAGAGCGCCATAGCGCGCATACCCTCGTTCAATACTTTCTGGCGCATCAGCATGCGCCTCACGTCCGGGTGAACGATGATCGGGTCTGCGGGGCCCTCCGGGTTTTTCGGCCCGGTCAGGGAGCGGCCCTGCAGACGCTCCATGGCAAAGCCCAGGCTCTCCTGGTAGGCCATTTCCGCCACACCCAGGCCTTGCATGCCTACCATCAGGCGGGCCTCGTTCATCATGGTGAACATGGCGCGCATGCCATTGTTGGGCTCACCCACCAGCCAGCCCCGGGCATTTTCAAAGTTGAGGACGGCGGTGGCGGAGCCCTTGATACCCATCTTGTGTTCCAGGCCGCCACAGTACACGGGGTTGCGTTCCCCGCTGTCGGGCAGGACCTTGGGCACGACGAACAGCGAGATACCCCTGGTGCTGTCCGGCGCACCGGGCAGCTTGGCGAGGACGAGGTGCACGATGTTGTCCGTGAGGTCGTGCTCGCCCCCGGTGATCCAGATCTTGGTGCCCTCGATGGCGTAGCTGCCGTCCGCCAGTGGCGTGGCTTTTGTACGGATCATGCCCAGGTCCGTGCCGCACTGGGGCTCCGTCAGGCACATGGTGCCGGTCCATTCTCCGCTGACCAGTTTGGCGAGGTAGGTCTGGCGAAGTTCATCGGAGCCGTGGGCGTACAGGGCGCTGATCGCGCCGTGGGTCAGCCCCGGGTACATGCCCAGGGACAGGTTGGTGGAGCAGACCATTTCATCGACGATGAATTTCAGCGTGTGCGGCAGGCCCTGGCCGCCATACTCCACGGGTGCGTCCAGCGATGCCCAGCCCGCCTCGGTGAATTGCCTGTAGGCCTCCCTGAAGCCATCGGGCGTTGTCACGGCGTGGGTTTTGGCGTCGTAGCGGCAGCCCTGCTCATCGCCGATCTTGTTCAGGGGCTGAAGCACCTCCGCCGCCAGCCTGCCGGCTTCCTCTATGACAGCAGAGATAATGTCCGGGCTGGCCTCGGCGTATTTGTCGAGAGTGTGCAGCTGATCGGCACCGAGCACGTCAAACAGCACGAACTTGATATCGTTGACAGGGGGCTGGTATTGCATGAGGTGCTCCGGGGTGAGACAAATTCAGGGAGTTATACGCCCCGGGCCGGCCTTCGGTTCAGCGACCGCGGCGCGGGCGTCCCGGGAGGAATCCGCCTTGACCTCCTGGTCGTATTCCCTACGCCATTGTGACGGGAAGCAAGCATGAGTGAACTGAAGGGGAAGAGGCGGGGCGCCCTCGTGGTCGGGGCATCCGGAGGTATCGGCGGGGCGGTCCTCGACCACTACCTGGCGGCACCTGAGTACGAGCTCGTGTTCGCCGTCAGCCGCGGTGCCCGCCCGGAGGGCCTGGGTTCCCATGGGGACCGGCTGCGCTGGCTGGTCTGCGACTATTCGGAATCCTCAATCGAGAGTGTGATGCATTTTGTGGCGAGCGCTGGTGTGAGCCTGGCCAGGGTGGTGATATGTAACGGCATCCTTCACAACGACAGACTCTCCCCGGAGAAATCGCTGCTCGAGATCAAGGCCCCGGCCATGGAGGAGGTGCTGCGTGCCAATGTGGTGATCCCGTCGTTGTGGATCGCCGCATTGCCCGGCTTGCTCAGGGGCGGTGCCGGCTGCGCGGTCGCGGTGCTGAGCGCCCGTGTCGGCAGTATCTCCGATAACCGCCTGGGCGGCTGGTACAGTTATCGCGCCTCCAAGGCGGCGCTCAATATGGTGTTGAGGTCCGCGGCGCTGGAATATCGCCGGCGCCTGCCCAGGGTGAAGCTGCTGGCATTTCATCCCGGAACCACCGATACGGCCCTGTCCAGGCCCTTCCAGCGCTCGGTGGCGCCTGACCGCCTGTTTACACCCGCATTTGTGGCCGGGCGACTGGCGCAATTGCTGGATCGACTGGAGCCTGACGGAGAGTTGTCCTACCTGGCCTGGGACGGGTCCAGCATCGAGTGGTAGTTTATGGTGATGTCTGTGACTCGTCCGCCAGCTGTCTGGCGTCCTCCAGTCCCCCGGCGTTGGTGACATCGCTGTAGCCCTGCGCAAGCAGGCTCTGTCGGGCTTTTTCCGCCCGCCCGCCCACCGCGCAGTAGAGGTAGATGGGGGTGTCCTTGGCCAGGCCCAGGCGGGCCACGCCCGCCTCGATGCCGTCGAAGGGGATCAGTTGCGCCTGCGTCAGGTGGCCCCGGTTGTACTCGGCCGGTGTGCGCACGTCGATCCAGACGGCATCGGCGGGGGCGCTGGCGCCGGCGCTGGTGCCGGCCAGCAGTGCGGCGAGGAAAAAGCAGGCCTGGACGATTCTGTTCATACTGTTCACCTTCAGTTTGGGGCGCCCATGGCGAGAGCCCTGGCCTTCGTGTCGGCGCAGGCACCGGCGTCGATGTCACCCAGCCACCCGGACAGCTGCTCCTGCGCAATCGTCGCCAGGGCCTCGATATGTCCGGGCTCGCTGTTGAGACATGGAATATAGTCGAATTTCTCCCCACCTGCCGCCATGAAATAGTCGCGGTTTTCCTCGCCTATCTCCTCGATGGTCTCCAGGCAGTCGGCGGCAAAGCCCGGGCAGACCACCTGTACGCTCTTCACGCCCTGGCCCGGCAGGGCCTTGAGGGTGGCGTCGGTGTAAGGCTGCAGCCACTCGGCCTTGCCGAAACGCGACTGGAAGGTGGTCATGTAGGCGGATTCGGGCAGGCCGAGCTGCTCCGCCACCAGGCGCGTGGTCTTGTGGCACTGGCAGTGGTAGGGATCCCCCTGGTCGAGATAGCGCCGCGGCTCACCGTGGTAGGAAAACAGCAGCTTGTCGGCGCTGCCGTGCTGATCGCGGTGTTTGCGGATACTGTCGGCGATGGCCGCGATATAGGCCGGGTGGTCGTGGTACTGGCTGACGAAGCGCAATTGCGGCAGCCAGCGGCGCCGGGTGAAATCCTGTGCCAGGGCGTCGAAGGTGGAGCCGGTGGTGGCGCCGCTATACTGGGGATAAAGGGGCAGCACCAGCAGTTTCCTGACACCCCGGTCGATCATGGCCTGCAGGGTACCGGCGATGTCGGGGCTGCCATAGCGCATGGCAAAGTCGACTATCACCTGTTCACCGAAGCGCTCTTTCGCCACCAGTTGCAAGGCCTCGGCCTGGTCCCGGGTATGGAACAGCAGGGGTGAGCCCCGCTCGGTCCAGACCTTGCGATAACTGGCTGCGGAGCGGGCGGGGCGAATCCGCAGCACTATGCCGTGCAGAATGAGCCACCAGACGAGCCTGGGGATCTCAACGACCCGGGGGTCCCACAGGAACTGCCTGAGGTATTTGCGCAGCGGTTTGGGCTCCGGTGCGTCGGGCGTGCCCAGGTTGGTGAGCAGGATGCCCACCCGGGGGACCTGGCCGTGATCGAAGTTCTTGCTGCCGGTATATTTCATGGTGGCCAATATACGGTTGCCGGGCGTCAATGCCAAACATAAAAAACCCCCGCACAGGGCGGGGGTTGTATTGGTGCCAGCCGGAGCCTAGTTGCTGATGCCGTGTACCACGCTGACATCCGCCGAGCGCCCGGAGCCGTGGCAGACCGAGCACTGCTCCACCACCTCGCCGCTGTCGATAGCTTCCTGGCTGGTGTCGAAGCTGCCGCCATTGGCAACCATGTGGGCCGCGGCTTCCTTACCGTCGTGGCAGCTGGAACAGGCCGCGGCGGTCGGGGTAATCACCGTGTCGTCAACCGGGCTCTCGTGGTCATCGCCGGTATCGATGGTAGTACCCAGTACCCCGTCAGACAGCGGCAGTGTGTAGCCGTCATCGTTGTGGCAGGTCAGGCAGTTCGCCAGGTTGCCGGGGTAGTGTACGCTGTCCTCATCGTAGACGTAAGTGGTGAAACCCCTGAAGCCGACGATCTGCAACGGGTTCTCCCGGATGCCGGCGGCGTGGATTCCGTGCACCATCCGGGCGAACTGCAGTGACTCTTCATCCTTGCCATCGGTTGGCGGATTGACGGCGACAGCGCGCACCTC
>JAZBNW010000477.1:0-13398 GCA_036350855.1 Halieaceae bacterium | reverse complement strand
GCGCTTGTCCTCCCGGCTATCCTGGGCCCAGAGGCGCTGCACGGATTTCGGGTTCTGGC
Source organism: Halieaceae bacterium (assembly GCA_036350855.1). Taxonomy (GTDB): domain Bacteria; phylum Pseudomonadota; class Gammaproteobacteria; order Pseudomonadales; family Halieaceae; genus JARRPM01. The sequence continues at coordinate 13,339 of JAZBNW010000477.1, read as the reverse complement.
GCAGGAGACTGTCCACGGCGTGTATGCCGTAAATGTAGTGCATGGCCCAACGCCCTAGCGACGTCGACGCAAGCCGGTTTTACCCTTGGCCTTGGGCTTGCGACCGGCGCCGGCGGGTTTGTCAGCCCCGGCCGGTGCCTCGCCCCCGGGGGCCCTGGCCTTCCGCTTCCTGCCCGAGCCCCCCGCCCGCGCTTTGCCGGAGGCGGCGGCGCCTTTCTTCCCGGCGCCCTTGCCGGTGCCGCCCTTGCCCGCACCGCCCTTGTCGCCGGGGGACCTGCCGGCGCCGCCGGATTTGCCGCGACCGGAACCGGAGCCGCCCTTGCCGCCGGCCTTAGCGCCCTTGCCGCCGGTCGATTTGCGCGGTGGCTGGCTGTCGATCAGTTCCAGGTCTATTTTCTTGTCGTCCAGGTCCACCCTGGCGACCTGCACCCGCACCCGGCCACCCAGCTGGAAGCTGCGGCCGCTGCGCTCACCCAGCAGCCGCTGGTGGGACGCATCGAAGTTGTAATAGTCGCCCGGCAGGGCGGTGATATGCACCAGCCCTTCTATATAGAGGTCCTCCAGCTCCACGAACAGGCCGAAACTGGTCACCGCGCTGACCACGCCATTGAACTCGTCTCCCACGTGGTCCTGCAGGTACTCGCACTTGAGCCAGGCCTGCACGTCCCGGGTGGCGTCATCGGCCCGCCGCTCCGTCATCGAGCAGTGTTCGCCGTAGGTGGCAATCGCCGGCACGTCGTAGGGGAAAATGCTGGCCATGGGGATAGGCTTCGCCCCGCGCACCCGCTGCACGCCCTGCCCTTTCTTCTGGGCCCGGATCACCCGGCGGATGCCGCGGTGCACCAGCAGGTCGGGATAGCGCCGGATGGGCGACGTGAAGTGTGCGTAAGCCGGGTAGTGCAGGCCGAAGTGCCCGTTATTTTCCGCCTGGTAGACCGCCTGCCGCAGGGAGCGCAGCAGCATGGTCTGGATGACGTGGGCGTCCTCGCGATCCTCGATCTGGACCAGCAGCCGCTGGTAGTGCAGCGGGGTCGGCTTGGCGCCCCCGCCCAGGTCCAGGCCCAGTTCGCCCAGGAACTTGCGCAGGTTCTCCAGTTTCTCCTCGGTGGGACCCTCGTGCACCCGGTACAACATGGGGACGCCGTTGACGTCGAAGAAATCCGCGGCCGCGACATTGGCCGACAGCATGCACTCCTCGATCAGCTTGTGGGCATCGTTGCGCACCACCGGCACAATGGATTCGATCTTGCGCTCTTCGTTGAAGATGATACGGGTTTCCACCGTTTCGAAATCGATCGCCCCGCGCTTGTCCCGGGCCGCGCGCAATACCTTGTACAGCGCGTGCAGGCGCAACAGGTCGGGTACCCGGCGCTTGTCCACGTCGGGGTGAGCGCCCTTCTCCAGCACCTCGCCCACCTGGGTGTAGGTCAGGCGGGCATGGGAATGGATGACCGACTCGTAAAACGTGTACTTGGTCAGTTTGCCCGCCCGGCTGAGCTCCATCTCGCAGACCATCGCCAGCCTGTCCACCGCCGGCTTGAGGGAACACAGGCCGTTGGACAGTGCCTCGGGCAGCATGGGCACGACCTTTTCCGGGAAGTAGACCGAGTTGCCCCGGTGCGCCGCCTCGTCGTCCAGGGCGGAACCGGGTCGCACGTAATGGGACACGTCGGCTATGGCTACCCACAGGCGCCAGCCCCCCAGGGTGCGCTTTTCGCAATAAACGGCGTCGTCAAAGTCACGCGCGTCCTCGCCGTCGATCGTGACAAAGGGCAGTTTGCGCAGATCGACCCGCTTTTGCTTGTCCTCCTCCAGCGGTTCGGCCTCCAGCCGACCGGCCTCATCCACCACCGCTTCGGGCCACTCCCAGGGAATGCCGTGGGAGCGGATCGCGACGTCTATTTCCAGGCCCGGGTCCATGTGATCGCCGAGAATCTCGACAATACGGCCCTTGGCGCCAAACTGGCGGGTGGGGAAATCGGTGATCGCGGCAGTCACGATCTGGCCCGAAACGGCCTTGCCCTTCTCCCGGGGTGGTATCAGTATCTGCTGGGTGATGCGGCTGTTATCGGGAATGACATAACCGATCCCGCTCTCCTCCTGGTATCGACCCACGATGCTCTGGTGCGCCCGCACCAGCACCTCCACGACCTTGCCTTCCTGGCGGCCGCGCCGGTCGAGCCCGGTAACACGGACCAGCACCTCGTCGCCGTCGAACACGAAGTTCATCTGGCGCGCGCTGAGGTACACGTCCTCGCCCCCGCCACCCAGCGGAACCGCAAAACCATAGCCGTCGCGATGCCCCTGGACGCGGCAGTGCAGCAGGTTCATTTTGTCGACCAGGCCGTAGGCGCCGCGCCGGTTGACCATCAGCTGGCCGTCCCGCTCCATCGCCCGCAGGCGCTTGCGCAACGCATCCAGCTGTTCGGGTTCCTGCAGTGCCAGCAGGGCGGCAATGCCGTCGTGGTCCAGCGGGCTGGCCGCCTCGTCGAGCAGGTCGAGTATCACTTCCCGGCTGGGAATGGGGTTGTCGTAACGAGCCGCCTCGCGGGCAGCATGAGGATCGGCAATCTTGCCTTTTTTGGCCATAGTTTGAGGTTCTTCCTTGAGAAAATTCGATGTCGTTTGATAGTTGTGCGCCCAAGTATACGCGAGGATTGACAAAGCCGTGTGAGAAAAGTAAAGTGCGCGCGCTTCACAACCACTGTTATTGCCCAGGTGGTGAAATTGGTAGACACGCTAGCTTCAGGTGCTAGTGCTCGAAAGGGCGTGGAGGTTCAAGTCCTCTCCTGGGCACCAATACTGCAAAAGGCCGAGCCACGCGCTCGGCTTTTTTGTGTCCGGGCCCGGCTCCCGCAGCCGGCAGCGTTCACCGGGAACTTCCCCGTCGCGTCGGCATCCAACCCTGACATCGATAACAGGCGGCCCCGCGTATGCAGAAACGATGCGTTTCACTCCCTCTGACCATGCCCATATTGGCAGCCCTGCTGTCGCTGGTCCTTGTCGGGACGCCGCTGCTGGCTGCAGACCCGCCTCCCCCGGAGTCACATGACATCTACAACCTCGCCCGCACGGACCTGGTGAATGCCCAGCGCCAACTGGCGGACTCCAGCCGGCAGCACCAGGACACCCTGGAGCGACTGGAGCGCATGCAGGCCGAACTCGACAAATCCCTGGCCCTGCTGGAAAGCGCCGCGCAGCGCGATCCGTCGATGAAGGCCCCGATTGACGCCATCCGCAAACGGCTGGCAACGCTCAAGGAACAATCCTCGCTATGCACTGCTGGGGATAGCTCGCCGCAAGTCTACAAGCAGCTGCTGGATGAGCTGCAGCAGCTGATCGAGCATTACTGAAAGCCGGGCAGCGGGTGCCCGGGAATTTATCCGCGAATCGACAGTCAGACGTTCATGCATAGACGAACGATACTCTCAGCCCTCCTCGCCCTGCCGGCCGCGGCAGCCCCTGCTTACCTGTTCGCCGCCCCGCGCAGCAGCGCCGACATCGAGGCCATGCGCGCCCGCTGGCGTGAGTTCGTCCCGGCGGGATTCACCCCCCCGGACGCCGGCAGCGAGCTGGAACTGGAGGACGAGCAGTGGCGCGCCCGCCTGACCGACGCCCAGTTCCATGTGCTGCGCGACGACGGCACCGAGCGGGCCTTCACCAGCCCACTGAATGACGAAAAGCGCCCGGGCATCTTTACCTGCGCCGGCTGCGAACTGCCCCTGTTCACCACCGAGATGAAGTACGACAGCGGCACCGGCTGGCCGAGTTTCTTCACCACTATCCCCGGGGCAGTCAAGACCAAACGCGATTACAAGTACGGCTGGACCCGCATCGAATACCACTGCGCGCGCTGCGGCGGCCACCAGGGCCATGTCTTCGACGACGGCCCGCCCCCGACCCGCCAGCGCTGGTGCAACAATGGCGTTGCACTGAATTTCCTGGCAGCGTCCTGAACCGGCAAGCCCTCCCTCCACGGGCGTCCCGGTTCGACAGGCGCCGCGCACCGCCGGGCAGGAATCACTGACCGGCGCCGGGACTTTCGCGTTACAATCGGCTGCGACACCTGCAACCAATGCAGGCACTTGCGGAGATACCCATGGCGGATGCCTCTGACATCACCACCCAGCTGGAAACCACCTTGCAGGACGTTACTGCCAGTATCGTCGCAGCCCTGCCGAGCATCGCCGCGGCCCTGCTGCTGTTGCTGGTGGGCCTGTTTGCGGCTCGCCTGGTCCGCACCCTCACCCTCAAACTGCTGCACCTGCTGAACCTGTTCCTGGAGCAGGTATTGTCCGGGCGCACCCGGGCGGTCGTGTACTTTTCCGCCGGTATAACCCGGCTGGTCGCCGGGATCCTGTACTGGATCATCCTGTTCATTTTCGTCACCGCCGCCCTCAATACCGCCGGCCTCACCGGCGTATCCGCCTGGCTGGAGCGGATTGTGGATTTCCTGCCGGGCATCGTGACCGGCGGCCTGATCATTTTGCTGGGTTATATCCTGGCCGGGCTGGTGCGGGATGTGACCCTGGCCGCGGCGCACTCCGCCGAGTTCACCGAGGCGGTGGTGATCAGCCGTCTGGCCCAGGCCATCACCCTGGTCACTGCGCTGATCATCGGTCTCGAGCAGATCGGCATCGACGTCTCCTTCCTCACCACCATGCTGGGCATTTCCAGCGCGGCCCTGTTGTTCGGTTTCGCGCTGGCGTTCGGCCTCGGGGCGCGCACCCTGGTAAGCAACCTCATCGCGGCGCACCACCTCAGGGACACCCTGGAACCCGGCCAGAACATCAGGATCAGGAACTGGGAGGGTACGGTGCTGGAGGTCTCCCCCACCGCGGTGGTCCTCGACACGGAAGAGGGGCGTACCACCATCCCCGCAAAGCTGTACCAGGAAGAAGCCGTTGTCACCCTGCTGGGGGACAGCCACCGTGAGTGAGCCCAAGCTGCTCAGCCTGGTCTTCCTGGAAAAAAGGCCAAGGGCCGCGGCTACGCTGCTGCAGGACTTCGCCCCCGAGGAATGTGCGGAATTTCTCCGGGACATTCCGCTGGACGTACTGGTGCCCGTCATAGACGGCATGGCGAGCTGGCCCGCCGCCCGCACCCTGTCGCTACTGCCGGTGGATGTCAGCGCCGACGTGCTGCGGGACCTGCCCGATGCGGAATCGGAAACCCTGTTGCGCCTGATGGACAGCGAACAGCGCAACGCGGTGATGGCGCATATGCCCGCGGCCACAGCCCAGGGCTTTGCCAACAAACTGGCCTACCCGATCAGCACGGTAGGCGCATGGATGGATACCGCTGTCCCGCGCTTCACCCTGGACAGCTCGGTCGACCACTGTCTCGACCTGGTCAAACGCCAGCAGACCCATCTCGGCGGTATCGTGCTTGTGGTGGACGATGGTCGTCGCCTGGTGGGCCTGGCGGAGGTGGAGAAACTGCTGACCAGCGACGGCCACGCTCCCCTCGCGGACCTGCTCAACACCCGGATTCAGCCGCTGTCGGCCCGGGCGACACTGTGGGAAGTGGAGCAGCATGAGGGCTGGACGCTGTTTCCCTCGCTGCCGGTGGTGGACCGCAACAACACCCTGCTGGGGGCCCTGACGCACAGCGCCCTGCGCGCCGGCACCGCCAGGTCTGCGGACCAGGCAGACAACCAGCTGCGGTTCTCCATCATGACCCACATGGGGGAGGCCCTGGTGGTGGTTCTGGGGGGGCTTCTGGCGACGCTGGCGGGTATCAGGCCCCGCTCCGAGCAGCGTTCGCGCCCCAGTCTCGACGACGGGACCCAGAGTCCGCCAGAGGTTCGCCATGGCGCCTGAAACCACAGAGCTCGCCACCACGCTGAACCGCTACTTCCTGCTCAACTATCCGGCGGAGGCCGCCCGCCAGATCGAGTCCTTCCCGGTAGCCGATATCCTGCCCTCGCTGCGCGAGCAACCGGCGGAAGTGCTGATACCGGTGTGGAGCAAGCTGGTGCCACTGGTGGCGGCCACCCTGACCCGACAACTGCCCGCACCCCTGGCGCAACAACTGGTGAGCGAAATACCGCCGGGGGACGCGGTGCGGATCCTGTTCCAGATGCCCGAGGGGGCGCGCACCAGCCTGCTGGAAAGCCTCAGCCCCGCGGTGGCCAACGAGCTGGCCGAACTGATGTCCTACCCGGAGGACTCGGCCGGGCGCATGATGGACACGCGTATCCCCACCTACCACGCCGGCATGCGGGTACGGGAAGCCCTCGACTCCCTGCGCCGGGCAAAAATGAAAACCGCGCGCTCCCTGTACCTGGTGGATGAGGAGGGCCGCATCTACGCGCGGGTCCTGCTGCAGGACCTGGCACTGGCGGACCCGGACTGCAAGCTGGAAGAACTGGCAAAACCGGTGCGGGCGACCGTGCAGGCCATCGCCAGCCGGGAGGAGGTACTGGACACCTTCGCCAGATACATCCTGCTGGACCTGCCGGTGGTGGACCTCAACGGCGTACTGCTGGGCGTGATCATCAACAACAGCCTGGTACAGGCGGTGCAGGAGGAATCCTCCGCCGACATCCAGACCATGGTGGGCGTGAGCCGCGAGGAGCGGGCGCTGTCCAGCGCCCTGTTCGCGGTCAGGAAACGCATGCCCTGGCTGCAGATCAACCTGCTCACGGCGTTCCTGGCGGCGGCGGTGGTGGGCCTGTTCGAACACACCATCGCCCAGGTCACCGCGCTGGCGATCCTGCTGCCGGTGGTCGCCGGCCAGTCGGGCAACTCCGGCGCCCAGGCCCTGGCCGTCACCATGCGCGGGCTCGCCCTGCGCGAAATCACCATCCGCCACTGGTTTACCGTGATGTTCAAGGAGGTGCGGGTGGGCTTCCTCAACGGCGTGGCCATTGCCATCACCTGCGGCGCCGGGGTTTACCTGTGGAGCCACTCCTGGGGCCTGGTGGCGGTCATCTGCCTGTCCATGGTAATGGCGATGGTCGCGGCGGGTTTCGCCGGCGCCGTGGTGCCCATTGCGCTGGTCCGCATGGGCCAGGACCCGGCCCAGTCCTCCTCGATCATCCTGACCACCGTGACGGATGTGGCCGGCTTCTTCTCCTTCCTGGGCATCGCCACCCTGATGCTGCGCTTCCTGTAGATACCAACCCGCGGGCAAAGCAGCTAAACTTCTGGCTCCCGTTTTTTGTACAGGCGCCCCGCATGAACCTGAACCAGACCATCACCGTGTCACCCGACGTGATTTCCCAGGAGGTCTCGGGCGAGACCGTTCTGCTGGACCTCGAAAGCGAGCACTACTTCGGCCTCGACGAGGTAGGCACCCGAATCTGGCAACTGGCCAGGCAAACCGATGACCTGGCGGCGATTTACCAGACCCTGCTGGCGGAGTACGACGTACCGGAGAGCCGCCTGCAGCAGGATCTCGACACCCTGCTGGCCGAGATCTCCAGCCTGGGACTGATCACCCTGGTGCAGCGCCCGTGAGCCGCCGGCGCCACTACCGCGCCTGCCACCTGTGCGAGGCGATCTGCGGCCTGGTGATCGAGACCGAGGGGGACCAGGTCATCTCTATCAAGGGCGACAAGGACGATCCGCTGAGCCGCGGCCACATCTGCCCCAAGGCCGTGGCCCTGAAGGACATCCACGAGGACCCGGACCGCCTGCGCCGGCCACTCAAGAGGGTCGAGGACGGCGCGGGCGGGTCCAGCTGGGAGGAAATCAGCTGGGAAGAGGCGCTGGATACCACCGCCCGCCGCCTGGTGGAGATAAGCCAGCGCGACGGGATCAATGCCATCGGCATCTACCTGGGCAATCCCACGGTGCACAACTACGGCATGATGACCCACCAGGGAAACCTGTTCCGTCACCTGCGCACGAACAACCGCTTCTCCGCCACCAGTGTCGACCAGCTGCCCCATCACCTGGTCTCCCTGTGGCTGTTCGGCCACAAGTCCCTGTTCCCCATCCCGGATATCGACCGCAGCGACTACTTCCTGATGCTGGGCGCCAACCCTATCGCCTCCAACGGCAGCATCTGGACCGTGCCGGATGTGAAAAAACGCATCAAGGCGCTGCAGGCCCGGGGCGGCAAGCTGGTGGTGATAGACCCCCGCCGCACCGAGACGGCGGAGCTGGCCAGCGAGCACCATTTCATCAGCCCCGGCACCGACGCCCTGTTCCTGCTGGCCGTGCTCAATACCATTTTTGCCGAAGACCTGGCCCGGCCCCGGCAACTGGCGGCGTTCACCACGGGGCTGGAAGAAGTCGCGCGGGACATCGTCCAGTTCACCCCGGAATTTGCCGAGTCCCATACCGGTATCAGCGCCCGGGATACCCGCCGCATCGCCCGGGAACTGGCACAGGCGGAAGCCGCCATCTGCTACGGTCGCATGGGCGTGTCCACCCAGGCCTACGGCGCACTGAACCAGTGGCTGATCCAGATCATCAACATCGCCACCGGCAACCTCGACCGCCCCGGCGGTTCCATGTTCACCCTGCCGGCGGTGGACCAGGTGAGCAATATCAGCCCCGGCGGCTTCGGTCGCCACCGCAGCCGGGTGCGCGGCCTGCCGGAGTTCGACCGGGAACTGCCCGCCGCGACCATGGCCGAGGAAATCACCACCCCCGGCGAGGGACAGGTTCGGGCGCTGTTCACGAGTGCCGGCAACCCGGTGCTGTCCACCCCCAACGGGCGAAAACTGGATGCGGCCCTGGAACAGCTGGAATTCATGGTGTCCCTGGACCCCTACCTGAACGAGACCACCCGCCACGCCCACATCATCCTGCCGCCCACCTCGCCCCTGGAGCACGATCACTACGATATCGGCTTTCACATCAATGCGATCCGCAACACCGCCCGTTACAGCGAACCGGTATTCACGCCGCCCCCGGGCAGCCTGCACGACTGGGAAATTTTCGGCGAGCTCGGCAACCGGGTGGCAACGCTGCTCGGTCTCGAACCACAACCGGTACAGCCCCCCTGCCGCATGATCGACGCGGGGCTGCAGGCCGGCCCCTACCGGGAACAGGGCCTGAGCCTGGCCAAACTGCGGGAAAACCCCTCGGGTATCGACCTGGGCCCACTGCAGCCACTGCTGCCCGGTCGCCTGCGCACCCGCGACAATATGATCCGTTGCAACACCCCGGAACCACTGGCGGACCTGGAGCGGCTGCAGCACGAATTCAGCCAGCCCCACCACGGCCTGCTCAAGCTGATAGGCCGGCGCCATGTGCGCTCCAACAACTCCTGGATGCACAATTATCACCGCCTGGTAAAGGGTAAAAACCGCTGCACGCTGCTCATGCACCCGCAGGACATGCTGCCCAGGGATATCGAGAATGGCGCCGAAGTCACCGTCAGCTCCAGGGCGGGCTCGGTGCAGGTGAAGGTCGAGTCCTGCGAGGATGTGATGCGCGGCGTGGTGAGCCTGCCCCACGGCTACGGCCACAATCGCGCCGGGATCCGCATGGGTGTCGCGCGCAAGCATGCCGGGGTAAGCTGTAATGACATTACGGACGAGCAGGCTTTGGATGCGCTGTCCGGCAATGCGGCAGTGAACGGGGTACTCGTCAGCGTGGCGCCGGCCTAGCATGGCCTCGATACACTGGAAAAGACCAAAAAAAACAGGGGAGTGAAAGCCACATGGCGATATCGACAATAATATTCTGGCTGGTGCTGTTGGCCCTGGTGATCTACGTCATCAGTATCTACAACACCCTGGTGACGCTGAAAAACCGCTACCTGAACGCCTTTTCCCAGATCGAGGTGCAGCTGAAACGGCGCTACGACCTGATACCGAACCTGGTGGAAACGGCGAAGGCCTACATGGCACACGAGCGGGAGACCCTCGAGGCCGTGACAAATGCCCGCAACGACGCGGCTGCGGCGCTCAAGGCCATGGGCAGCGGCAATGTCGGCGGCGCGGAAATCGCGAGGCTCGCCAGTGCGGAAAACGCCCTGCAGGGCGCGCTGGGCAAACTCAACGTGACCATGGAAGCCTACCCGGACCTCAAGGCCAGCGAGAACATGCAGCAACTCGCGGAGGAGCTGACCAGCACCGAAAACCGGATCGCCTTCGCCAGGCAGGGCTACAACGACACCGTGATGGGCTACAACAGCTACCGCCAGAGTTTCCCGCCGGTATTCTTCGCCGCCCGCTTCGGTCACCCCGCCGACGCCAGTTTGCTGGAATTCGAGGACACGGCCCAGATCCAGGTGGCGCCAAAGGTCTCTTTCTAGGGCGGGATTCCAGCTTCAGCCATGAATTTCTTCGAGCAGCAGGATATTGCCCGGCGCAATACCCGCCTGCTGGTGCTGCTGTTCCTGGCGGCGGTGCTGCTGCTGATTATCCTGACCAACCTCGCCGTGGCCGCATTCATGTGGTTCAGCCAGGACTACAACATCTACAGCGGCAGCAGCGAGCGCTTCGGCGTGTTCCTGGCGAACTTCAGCTGGACCCGCTTTGCCACCATCGGCCTGGCGGTGGCGGCCACGGTAGCCATGGTGGCACTGCTGAAATGGCTGTCCCTGTCCAGCGGCGGCAAGGTGGTCGCGGAGACGATGGGCGGCACCCGTATCCTCCCCGGCACCCTGGACCCGGCGGAGCGGCGCTGCCTCAACGTGGTGGAGGAAATCGCGCTGGCGGCGACCATGCCGGTACCCCCGGTCTACGTACTGAACGAGGAATCGGGTATCAATGCCTTTGCCGCCGGCCTGACCCCCGCCGACGCGGTGGTGGCGGTCACCCGCGGGACCATCGAGCACCTGAAGCGGCATGAACTGCAGGGCGTCATCGCCCACGAGTTCAGCCATATCCTCAATGGCGACATGCGCCTGAACATTCACCTGGCCGCCATGCTCAAGGGCATCACCTTTGTCGGTGACGTGGGCCACATCCTGCTGCGCAGCAGTAATCGCGCCCGCACCGGGCTGAGGGCGCGGGACGACAGGGTCGGGCCGATGTTGCCGCTGCTGGGATTGGCGCTGTGGTTGCTGGGCCTGGTGGGCGCCGCCACCGCGGGCTTCATCAAGGCCGCCATCAGCCGGCAGAAAGAATACCTGGCGGACGCCAGCGCGGTGCAGTACACCCGCGACCCCGACGGTATCGGCGACGCACTGAAAGTCATCGGGGGCTATATCCCCGGGACCCTGGTGCACGCGGCGCGGGCGGCGGAAATGTCGCACATTTTCTTCGGTGAAATCGAGCACCGCCTGTGGAACGTGTTCGCCACCCACCCGCCGCTGCACAAGCGCATCCGCCGGGTGGACCCCGACTGGAACGGGGAGTACATCCAGCGCAAGGTGATGCACTACCACAACCGGCCGGCCAATGCCCGGCAGGCCGCGGAGGTGGGCGTGGGCCGCGCCGCGCTGGTGGCAGCGGCCTTCGCGGCGGTACACGGGACCGACTCCCAGGTGCAAGCCGGCGAGCAGGACCTGGTGGACGCCGATTTTGGTCCGTCGCCGGACGAGCTGGAGGCACAGACCGCCCGGCGGAAAGACATACCGCTGGCGTTCGTGCGCCACGCACACGAGCCGCTGGGCGCCCATGCCCTTATCTACTGCCTGCTGATCAGCCGGGACGAGTCGGTGCGCCAGGCCCAGCTGGACATTCTCCAGGCCACCGGTATTGCCGGCCTGACCGAACTGGTGCACACCCTGAGCCCCGGCGTTCAGGCGCTGGGCGCGCCGCGGCGACTGCCGCTGCTGGAAATGTGCCTGCCGGCGCTCAAGTCCATGTCCCTGGAGCAGTACCGCCTGTTCAAGCGCACCCTGCTGGAGCTGATCCGGGCCGACGCGCAAACGGATCTTCACGAGTGGTGCCTGTACCAGCTGCTGCGCCACTACCTCGACCCGGAATTCGTCCAGGTAAAACCCAGCCGGCCGCGCTACGCCAAATTGCAGAAAGTGGCCTATCACCTGCGGGTTGTACTGTCGGTACTCGCCCATGAAGGCAGTGGTGAGACCACGGCGGTGTTTCGCCTGGGCGCCGATGAACTTGGCTTCGATACCATGGCGATACTGCCCCGGGAGCAGTGCGGCGTGGCGGCCTTCAGCAAGGCGGTACACGAGCTGGCGGACTGCTACCCCCTGCTGAAGCCGCGGCTGCTCAAGGCCATGGCGCTGGCGGCGGGGGCCGACGGCAAACTGAGCCCGGTGGAGCGGGAGATCATTGCCAGCATGGCCGCGGTGATGGATTGTCCGGTGGCACTGGCGGAACCCGGCGAACACTGAGCGTCGGGACCCCGGGGCCAGTGCCCCGATCCACCAAAAGCAGGCAATAGCTTCCCTCGACTTTCACTATCCCCATGCTGTGCTAGGCTCAGATTTACCGCCCGGCACTGCCCCGGCGGACCAGCTGCGACGGCAAAGGATTGTCACGCAGCAACTCCCGCAACGCGTCCATCACACCGAACAAGGAGGTTTGGCCATGGAACTGATAAGCACTGTCACCCGCAACCCGGAACAGCGGGTTCCACCCCCGGAAAAACCCCGCCATTTTGCCCTGTCGCGCACCACCGACCGGGTGCTGCAGATATTACTGCGGGGCGACCTGTCCCGGCTGCGGGCCGAGTCCGTCGCCGAGGAACTGGGTATGAGCAGCACCACCCTGCGCAGGCGGCTGCGGGCCGATCACACCTCCTACCAGTTCCTGCTCGACCGCTCGCGGCAGTACCGCTGTGAGCAACAGCTGCGGCAGGCCTGGCGTCCCGGCAAATGCCTGGCGGACGAGCTGGGTTACCTCGAGGTCAACAGCTTCTACCGCGCCTTCCGGCGCTGGACCGGGCTGACCTACAGCGAGTACAAGCTGCGGTACTGCTGAGCCGCGGGTGCTACCGGGACCGGCGCCTGTCGGGTTTGGGGGGTCGCCGGCGCCGGTAGTGATAGCGGTCTAAATGCATAAAACGGTACTTTTGGCATACCGGGTGTATCGGACCTGTGGTTTAATTCCAGCAATAACAACACTCTAAGAACCACTATTGCCCTGGAGACCACCCGGCGTGTTGTCGTTGCAGCTGGCCATTGCATCAATTTTGATCACCCGGCTCACTGCCGGAGCCGGCTATCGCCTGGGCCTCGCCGATCAACCCGATGCACGCAAAACGCACAAGGGTATTGTCCCCCTTACCGGCGGCATCGCAATCTTCCTGACCATCCTGTTCGGCGTGCTGGTACTCGAGGTCAGCCCCTACAGTCATTCGATGCTGCTCATCACCTGCCTGGTATTCGCCGTGTGTGTATTCGACGACGTACGCCATATAAACCCCTGGCTGCGCCTGCTGATCCAATACGGCGCCGGCGTACTGCTGGCCACCTGGGGCGGCCTCGCCATTCACAACGTAGGCAATCTGCTCGGTAT
>JAZBNW010000476.1:0-13343 GCA_036350855.1 Halieaceae bacterium | reverse complement strand
TAAAACGAATCCGGTCGCAGTCACCGCTATTACGGCACGGCACCTACAAAAGAGTCAGTGAAATCTGCTAAACTCCCGCGCCCTCCAAGCCCCCCGGCGCGCCTATGAACCTCGACAATATCCGCATCGTACTGGTCAACACCACTCATCCGGGAAACATCGGCGGCGTCGCGCGGGCGATGAAAAACATGGGCCTGTCGCGCCTCTACCTGGTCGCGCCGGTGAAATTCCCCGATGAGCAGGCGGTGTGGCGTGCGGCCTCGGCGGGGGATCTGCTGGACGGCGCGATCGTCACGGCGACCGTCGAGGAAGCGATCGCCGATTGCCAGTTCGTGGTGGGGACCAGTGCGCGGGAGCGGCGGATACCCTGGCCACTGCTGGACCCGCGGCAGTGCGCCGCGCGTATCGGCCCGCTGTCGCAGCGGGAACAGGTGGCCGTCATGTTCGGGCGCGAGGACCGGGGGCTGACCAACGAGGAATTGCAGCTGTGCAACCTGCACCTGAACATCCCGACCTCCGACGCCTACAGCTCCCTCAACCTGGCCATGGCGGTGCAGATCGTGTGTTACGAGTTGCGCATGCTGCTGGTGCAGCCCGGTTTGCCGGAAACCGAGGATGCGCAGTGGGATACGCCGTTCTGTACGGTGGAAAACCTCGAGCGTTTTTACGACCACCTGGAGCAGACCCTCACCGAGATCGAGTTCCTCGACCCGGCGGCGCCACGGCAGCTGATGGCGCGCCTGCGGCGCCTGTACGGGCGGGTGCGACTGGATGAGATGGAGCTGAACATCCTGCGGGGTATTCTCACCGAGACCCGCAAGTGGGTGGCCCGGGCCCGCGGCGGCGAGTAGGGGGCCCGGGGCGGTCCCGGTAGCCCGTCCCGCCGCCGTGCTGCATACTTGGGCTGCCGGCGTCGGTCCCCAACACAACAGGAGCAAGCCAGTCATGTCCAGACCCATTTATCTCGATTACCTCGCGACCACGCCGGTGGACCCCCGGGTGGCGGAGAAAATGGCGCAGTGCCTGACCATTGACGGCAATTTCGGCAACCCGGCCTCGCGCTCGCATATCTACGGCTGGAAGGCCGAGGAGGCGGTGGAGCTCGCCCGGCGCCAGCTGGCGGACCTGGTCAGCTGCGATCCCCGGGAGATCGTCTGGACCTCCGGCGCCACCGAGGCGGATAACCTGGCACTCAAGGGTGTGGCGCATTATCACCGGGAGCGGGGCACCCACATCGTGACCTCGGCCATCGAGCACAAGGCGGTGCTCGACAGTTGCCACCAGCTGGAGCGGGAAGGCTTCGAGGTGACCTATCTCAAGCCCGGCGCGGATGGGCTGGTCACGCCGGGGGCGGTGGCCGGCGCCCTGCGGGAGGACACCATCCTGGTCAGTGTCATGCACGCCAACAACGAAATCGGCACCCTCAATGATATCGCCGGCATCGGCCAGGTGACCCGGGCGGCAGGCGTGCTGTTCCATGTGGATGCGGCCCAGAGCGCCGGCAAGGTGCCTGTTGACCTGGCGCAACTTGAGGTCGACCTGATGTCCCTGTCCGGCCACAAGTTTTACGGCCCGAAGGGGGTCGGTGCGCTCTATGTCAGGCGCCAGCCCCGGGTGACGCTGGAGGCCCAGATGCACGGTGGGGCGCACGAGCGCGGCATGCGCTCCGGCACCCTCGCCACCCACCAGGTGGTCGGCATGGGCGAGGCGGCGCACCTGGCCCGGGAGAGCCTGGGGCAAGAGGGCCCGCGGCTGGCGGCGTTGCGCCAGCGCTTCTGGCAGGGCATCCGGGACCTCGGTGATGTTGGTATCAACGGCGACCCGGACCAGCGCCTGCCCGGAGCGATCAATATCCATGTGGGTTTCGTCGAGGGAGAGGCGCTGCTCATGTCCCTGAAAGACCTGGCCATTTCCACCGGCTCCGCCTGCACCTCCGCCAGCCTCGAGCCCTCCTACGTGCTGCGGGCGCTCGGCCTGTCCGATGAACTCGCCCACAGCTCCCTGCGCTTCAGTTTTGGCCGTTATACCAGCGCGGAGGATGTGGACGCCGCAGTGGCTCAACTGCGCCACGCCGTGGAAAAATTGCGGGAATCGTCACCGCGCTGGGCCGCGCATCGCCAGGGGAGATCCTGAACGGGCGAGCCCGGGCAGCTGCAAAATTACCCTATTTCCACAGTTGTTTTCCAAGTTGCTGATTTCAAAGTAAAACAATCTTTCCAGCAGAACCAATACTGGGTGAAACCCGAGCCCAAAGTCCGTATAATTGCGCGGCTTTTGACGCTCGCGACCGGGCCAGCCGTTTGACCGGCGGCCCAAACGTCCGCGCATACCCGCAAAAATCTGACAAGGAGACCACTCATGGCGGTAGAACGCACACTATCGATCATCAAACCGGACGCAGTCGGCAAGAACATTGTTGGCAAGATCTACTCGCGCTTCGAGACCAACGGCCTGAAAATCGTTGCGGCGAAGATGCTGCGCCTGAGCGACGCGGTCGCCGGTGGTTTCTACGCCGAGCACCGGGAGCGCCCGTTCTTCCCCGACCTGATCGAGTTCATGACGTCCGGCCCGGTGATGGTGCAGGTGCTGGAAGGCGAGGGTGCGGTGGCCAAAAATCGCGAGCTGATGGGTGCTACCAACCCCAGGGAAGCGGCCGAGGGCACTATCCGGGCCGACTTTGCCAGTTCCATCGATGCCAACGCGGTACACGGGTCCGACTCCCCTGAATCCGCCGCGCGGGAAATCGCCTACTTCTTCGCTGCCAGTGAGATCTGCGAGCGCTAGCCGCCCGCGACAGGCCCCGATCCATGACCACAGCCGTCACCAGCGCCGCCACACAGACCCGGGTTAACCTCCTGGGGCTGTCGCTGCGCCAGATGGAGCAGTATTTCCTGGAGATGGGTGAGAAAAAGTTCCGGGCACAACAGGTACTCAAGTGGATCCACCATGCCGGTGTCACCGACATCGGCGAAATGACCAATCTCGGCAAGGCCCTGCGGGAAAAACTGCAGGCGGTCGCCGAGGTCAGGCCACCGGAGATCGTCAGCCAGCACGATTCCAGTGACGGTACCCGTAAATGGGTGATCCGCGTCGACGGCGGCGGCCTGGTGGAGTCGGTGCTGATTCCCGAGGCCGGTCGCGCCACCCTGTGCGTTTCGTCCCAGGTGGGTTGCAGTCTCGACTGCAGCTTCTGTTCTACCGGCAAGCAGGGTTTCCAGCGGGACCTGAGCGCGGCGGAGATCATCGGCCAGGTCTGGTTGGCCATCAAGTCATACGACGCCTTCCAGGCGGGTAATGGGCGCATCGTCACCAATGTGGTGATGATGGGTATGGGCGAGCCGTTGCTCAATTTCGACAACGTGGTGGCGGCCATGGACCTGATGCTGGAGGACATGGCCTACGGTTTGTCCAAGCGGCGGGTCACCCTCAGTACCTCGGGCGTCGTGCCTGCACTGGATCGCCTGGCGAAAGTCAGCGAGGTATCCCTGGCGATCTCACTGCACGCGCCCAATGACGAACTGCGCAACGAACTGGTACCCATCAACCGCAAGTACCCGATTGCCATGCTGCTGGAGAGTGCGCGCAACTATATCGCGGCCCAGCGCGACAGCAAGCGGGTGGTGACGGTGGAATATACGCTGATAGCGGGGGTGAACGACCAGCCGGAGCAGGCCAGGGATCTGGCCGTGCTGCTCAGGGACTTTCCCTGTAAGATCAACCTGATTCCATTTAACGCCTTTCCCCAGTCCGGTTACCACCGCCCCAGCGGTAATGCGGTCAGCCGTTTCTGGCAGGTGCTGGTGGACGCCGGCTTTGTCGTCACCGTGCGCACCACCCGGGGCGACGATATCGACGCGGCCTGCGGCCAGCTGGTTGGCCAGGTGGTGGACCGCACCCGGCGCAGCGAACGCTACCGCGCAGCGGCCGACGCACAGGCAATTACAGTTACCTGAGGTATATGTACTGATGAGAGCCCTTCCCAACATTTTCCTGATCGTACTGCTGCCGGCCCTGCTGACGGCTTGTATTACCACCACCGAAGGCGGCTTTACCGAGAAGTACTCGCCGGAGCAGGCGCTCAATGAGCGCGTGGAGCTGGCCCGGCAGTATATCGGTGACGGCAACTGGGAGGCCGCCAAGCGCAACCTCAAGCTGGCCTACGAAATCGACCCGAAGAGTGCCGAGGTCTACGAGGCTTTCGCGCTGGTGTACCAGAGCACCGGTGAGTACGAGCTGGCGGAGGAAAATTTCGAGAATGCGATCAGGATCGACCCGAAGTTCTCCCGCGCGCGCAATAATTTCGCCGCTTTCCTGTTCGCCCAGCAGCGTTACGAAGAAGCGGAGAAGCAGCTGACGATTGTGGTGAAAGACACCCTGTATTCCGGTCGACCGCTGGCATTCGTCAACCTGGGCCTGTGTCGCGAGCAGTTGTTCGACCCCCAGGGCGCGGAAGAGGCATTCGTGCGCGCGCTGGCCATGGACCGAACCAATTCAATCGCCCTGCTGGAAATGGCCCAGCTGCGGTTTGATACCGGCGACACGGTAAACGCCAGGAAATACTACAACACCTACCGGTCGGTGGTTCGCCAGCAATCTGCCCGGGGCCTGTGGCTGGGTATTCGCCTGGCCCGCGAGGCGGGGAATCTCAACGATGAGGGTAGCTACGCGCTCGCCCTGAGCAACCTCTACCCCGATTCGGTCGAATACCAGGCGTACAAGCGGGCCTCGACACAGTGAGTGATGATACAAGCCCGCAAGTCGATGCCTTCCTGACCCCGGGCGCCCTGTTGAGGACGGCCCGGGAAGCCCGGGAGCTGTCCCAGCGCGAGGTGGCGGACCGCTTGCATTTGATGCCGGGCTACCCTGCCATTATAGAGCGGGACGATTACCAGGCCCTGCGTCACCCCGCGTTTGCCAGGGGTTACGTCAAGGCCTATGGCAAGCTGGTGGGCGTCGACGAAAAGCGTCTGCTGGAAGCCTTTGATCGCCTGCGGTCCGAGGCAGCCCCGGTGCCACGGAAAGTTCACACCAGGCCAATTCAATTGCAGTCCACCGGCCTCAGCGTGATCATCGGGCTGGTACTGCTGGTGTTGCTGGTAGTGGCCATCTGGTGGTGGCGGGCTGTGCCTGAGGCCAGCGCCCGGGCCGAATATTCCCCCCTTGTTGACAACGCCACGGCCCAGCTGGCCCGGGTCGACGGCAATACAGGTGAACGATGAAAACTCATAGCCCGATCAAGCGTCGCGTCAGCCGGCAGATCATGGTTGGCAGTGTCCCGGTCGGGGGCGACGCCCCGATCAGCGTGCAAAGCATGACCAACACGGAAACCTGCGACGTGGCGGCAACCGTCGCGCAGGTGAAAGCCATCGCGGACGCGGGTGCCGACATCGTGCGGGTCTCGGTGCCCAGCATGGAAGCGGCCGAGGCATTCCGCAAGATACGCGCCCAGGTCGAGGTGCCGCTGGTCGCGGACATCCACTTCGATCACAAGATCGCCCTCAAGGTCGCCGAGTACGGGGTGGACTGCCTGCGCATCAACCCCGGCAATATCGGCAGCGACGCCAAGGTGCGCGCAGTGATCGACAGCGCCAGGGACAAGGGTATTCCCATCCGTATCGGTGTGAACGCCGGTTCCCTGGGCAAGGAGCTGCAGCGCAAGTATGGTGAGCCCACAGCTGCGGCGCTGGTGGAGTCCGCCATGCGCCATGTGGCGATTCTGGAGAAATTCAATTACCCCGACTTCAAGGTCAGTGTGAAAGCCTCGGAGGTATTCATGGCTGTGGAAGCCTATCGCCTGCTGGCAAGGGAGATAGAACAACCCCTGCACCTGGGAATCACCGAAGCGGGGGGCCTGCGCGGCGGTACGGTAAAGTCGGCGGTGGGCCTGGGCATGCTGTTGATGGACGGTATCGGCGACACGATTCGCATTTCACTCGCAGCGGACCCGGTAGAGGAAGTGAAGGTCGGCTTCGAGATACTCAAGAGCCTTAAACTGCGCACCAATGGCATCAACTTTATCGCCTGCCCCAGCTGCTCGCGCCAGAATTTCGATGTGATCAGCACCATGAACGAGCTGGAACAGCGACTGGAGGATATTCGCACCCCGATGGACGTCGCGGTAATCGGTTGTATCGTGAACGGACCGGGGGAGGCCCGGGAGGCGGACGTGGGGCTTACGGGCGCGACGCCCAATAACCTCATCTATGTGGCGGGAGAACCCGACCACAAGGTCAGCAACACCGATTTTGTCGATCACCTGGAACAGGTGATCCGGCAGCGCGCGCGGGTACTGGAGCAGGAGAGGGCTGCCCTGGACGAAAAGCTCATCCTCAAGTCGTCCAACTGAGCACAATGCGATCACTGGAGAACGCGTGAGCAATATTCAAGCTATCCGCGGGATGAACGACATCCTGCCGGAAGAGACCCGCCACTGGCGCCTGCTGGAGCAGACCGTGAGCCGGCTGCTGGCCAGTTACGGCTACGGCGAGATCCGCCTGCCCCTGGTCGAGAAAACCGAGTTGTTCAAACGCTCTATCGGCGAAGTGACTGACATCGTGGAAAAGGAGATGTACAGCTTCGACGACCGCAACGGCGAAAACCTGACCCTGCGACCGGAAGGCACTGCCGGTTGCGTGCGCGCCGCGATACAGCACGGCCTGTTGGGTGTGCCCCAGCGGCTGTGGTACAGCGGCCCCATGTTTCGCTACGAGCGCCCGCAGAAAGGCCGCCAGCGCCAGTTCCACCAGGTCGGGGTCGAGGCATTCGGCATCGCCAGTGTGGACATGGACGCGGAGCTGATCCTGCTCACCGCGCGCCTGTGGCGACAGCTGGGACTGGCTGACAGCGTCGAGCTGGAGATCAATACGATTGGCAGCAGCGCGGCCCGGCGCGAGTACCGGGCGGCGTTGGTGGATTACCTGGCCAGCCACCGGGATGCCCTGGACGAGGACAGCCAGCGGCGGCTGCTCAGCAATCCCCTGCGGATACTGGACAGCAAGAATCCGCAGACGCAGACTCTGCTGGACGCGGCGCCGACCCTGGGGGACTATCTCGACGAGGAGTCGCGCGCAGATTTCAGCCGCCTCTGCGAATTGCTGCTGGCGGCCGGGGTGCCTTTCAGGATCAACCCCCGGCTGGTGCGCGGGCTCGACTACTACAACAAAACGGTCTTTGAGTGGGTCACCGAACGCCTCGGTAGCCAGAATGCGGTCTGTGCCGGCGGGCGCTACGACAATCTGGTGGAGCAGCTCGGCGGCCGGGCGACGCCCGGCGTGGGATTTGCGATGGGTATGGAACGATTGGTGCTGCTGATGCTCGAAACGGGTGCGCTGGACCAGTCGGAACAGGGCATTGCGGATGTATATGCCGTCGCCGCGGGAGAGGGTACCCAGGTAGCCGCCCTGGCGGCGGTGGAGGCATTGCGCGACACGCTGCCCGGGCTGACCATTGTGCAGCATACCGGAGGCGGGAGTTTCAAAAGCCAGCTGAAAAAGGCCGACAAGAGCGGCGCGAGGGTGGCACTGATCTGGGGCGAGGACGAAATCGGCACCGGCACGGTCACCGTCAAGTACCTGCGCGACGGCTCCGGGCAGGGCGACAAATCGGGGCAGCACGCCGTGCCCGGACAACAACTGGAGGCGACACTGCGAGCAGCGTTCGCCGATCGAATCAGGCAAGAGGAATAGTCAGACGTGGAATCTTATCGCACCGAGGAAGAACAGGTAGAGGCATTGCGCCGCTGGTGGCAGGAGAACGGTCGCTCCACCATTGTAGCGATCGTCCTGGCGCTGGGAGTCGGCTTTGGCTACCAGGGCTGGAAAAGTCACGTGGAGACCTCGTCAGAGGGCGCCTCTGACCTGTACCAGCGGATGCTGCAGGCATTCAGCGCGCCGGCCCTGTCGCCGGAACAGCAGCAGATCGCGGTGCAACTGGCCGGGCAGCTCAAGACCGAATATGCAGGCAGCACCTATGCCCAGTTCGCCGCGATGCAGTTGGCCCGTGTCGCGGTAGGCGCCAATGACCTTGCCGCCGCGCAGTCGGAACTGCGCTGGATCCTTGGCAAGGCGGACAAGGGCAGTGACGTCGCCCGGCTGGCGCAATTGCGGCTGGCACGCGTGCTGGCCGCGGCAGGTGAAGCCGAGCAGGCACTGACCATTCTGGACCAGGGCGGAGAGGGCCCTTACAAGGCGTCCTATGCGGTCGCCCGGGGCGATATCCTGTTGAGCATGGGACGCAAGGACGAGGCCAGCGAATCCTATGCCGCGGCGCTCACCCTGGCGTCCGCCCAGGAGGGTGCCGGCCTCGACCTGGTTGCGGTACAGCAGAAGTTGCAGGCCCTGAACCCGGTTCCCGCGCGGGCTACCGTGCAAGCCGGTTCCGTCGACCCGGTGGCAACACCCGCCCAGGCCGAATCCGGCGATACGGCGGAGCCGGCAGGTGACACCGGCGTCGGTGAGGAGGGTTAGAGCCATGCCCCGCGTATATCACTGGCTGTTCGCCGCTGCACTGGCGCTGTTTCTCAGTGGCTGCAGCACTATCGGCAGCTGGTTCGAATTTGACGATGAGGACGACCCCAAGCAACCCGCCGAGCTCATGGAGTTCGATGAGACAATCAGGATCAAGAAGCTGTGGTCACACGGGATCGGCAACGGCCAGGGCGATGGCTTCTACAAAATCCAGCCCGCCGTCAATGGCGACACGATTTATATCGCAGCCGCCGACGGTGAGGTGGAGGCGTTTGACAAACGCAGCGGCGACAGTCTCTGGGATGTGGAACTGGACATGCCGCTGTCCGGCGGAGTGGGCGTCTATGGCGACGCGCTGCTGCTGGGCAGCAGTGACGGCTTCGTCATCAGGCTCGACGCCGCTTCCGGCGAGGTGCAGTGGACGACCCGGCTCAACGGCGAGGTAATGTCCACCCCCCAGAGCAATGGCCGAATGGTGCTCGCGCACACCCTGGACGGCAAGCTCCAGGCCCTGGATTTTGACACCGGTGCGGTGGTGTGGACCTACGACAGCAATGTGCCGGTGCTTACCCTGCGCGGCAGCAGCAGCCCGGTGCTGGACGGCAATGTCGCCTACGTTGGTTTCGCCAACGGTCGGGTACAGGCCTTCGACATCGCCACCGGGGGTATTCTCTGGGATGCTCGCGTCGCCATACCCCAGGGGCGTTCGGAAATAGAGCGGGTTGTCGATATTGACGGCACCATGAGCCTGCTGGGCGGTGAATTGTATGTCGCCAGCTACCAGGGGCGTATTGTCGCCATCAACGTCAGCGACGGGCGCAAGCTGTGGCAGAACAACGTCTCGTCTTTTTCCGGCGTCTCCCAGGGCTTCGGCAATGTCTATGTGGCTGACGAGGATGGCACGGTAACGGCGTACCAGCGCACCGGGCAGGGTGTCCGCTGGCAACAGACGGCCCTGGCCTACAGGGGTTTGTCGCGGCCCACCCCGGTCAGCAGCTACGTCGCCGTCGGTGACAAGGAAGGCTATGTGCATTTCATGTCACAGGTGGACGGGGAGCTGGCCGGTCGAATCAAGGCCGATGGCGACGGCGTCAGGGCTGACATGCTGGGTGAGGATAATATCCTGTATGTCTATGGCAACAGCGGGGACCTCATCGCCTACGAGATCAAGCCGAAGGACTGATGATACCCGTCATCGCTCTCGTCGGGCGCCCCAACGTCGGAAAATCGACCCTCTTCAACCAGCTCACCCGCAGCCGGGAGGCACTTGTTGCCAACCTGCCGGGGCTGACCCGCGACCGGAAAT
Organism: Halieaceae bacterium; assembly: GCA_036350855.1. GTDB lineage: Bacteria > Pseudomonadota > Gammaproteobacteria > Pseudomonadales > Halieaceae > JARRPM01. The sequence continues at coordinate 3,572 of JAZBNW010000476.1, read as the reverse complement.
ACGGTGAGGCGCGAATGGGTAGCAGGCGCTTTGTCGTTATCGATACAGGCGGCATCAGCGGTGATGAGGACGGCATAGACTCGCAGATGGCCGGCCAGTCACTGACCGCTATCGAGGAAGCGGACGCGGTGCTGCTGATCGTGGATGCGCGAGAGGGACTGAACCCCGGCGACCAGGCCCTGGTGCGCCATCTGCGCCAGCGCAATAAAGCCTTTCACCTGGTGGTCAACAAGATCGATGGCCTGGACGAGCAGGTGGCGACCAGTGACTTTTACGCCCTGGGCGTGCAGTCCCTCTATGGCGTCGCCGCCAGCCACGGCCGCGGTGTGCGCAGTATGATCGAGGAGGTTCTCGCCGGGTTTCCGGATGAGGAGCCCCAACTGGAGCGGCGGGAGTATCCCGACAGCATCCGGGTGGCGGTGGTGGGCAGGCCCAACGTGGGCAAGTCCACCCTTGTCAATCGCCTGCTGGGAGAGGAGCGGGTGGTGGTCTTTGACGAGCCCGGCACTACCCGCGACAGTATCTACATCGACTACGAGCGCGAGGGGCAGAAATACACCCTGATCGACACCGCCGGGGTGCGCAAGCGCAAGAACGTGCGGGAAACGGTAGAGAAGTTTTCCATCGTCAAAACACTCAAGGCCATTGACGACGCGCATGTGGTGATTCTGCTGATGAACGGCCACGAGGGAATTGTAGACCAGGACATGCACCTGCTGGGACACTGCATTGACGCCGGGCGGGGTCTGGTGCTGGCGGTGAACAAATGGGACGGGATCGAAGCGGACCAGCGCGAGTGGATCAAGAGTGAACTCGAGCGCCGCCTGCAATTTGCCGCCTACGCCGAGATCCATTTCATTTCCGCCCTGCATGGCTCCGGGGTGGGCCTGCTGTACAAGTCCGTCAATGCGGCCTACCAGTCAGCCACCCGCAAGCTCAATACCAATACCCTGACGCGGATACTCGAGGGAGCGGTATTTGATCACGCACCGCCCATGGTCGACGGGCGCCGTATCAAGCTGCGCTACGCCCATGCCGGTGGCCAGAACCCGCCGTTGATCATTATTCACGGCAACCAGACCGGCAAGGTCCCCAACAGCTACCAGCGCTACCTCGAAAAGGTATTCCGGCGGGAGCTGAACCTGGTGGGTACGCCGGTGCGGATAGAGTTCCGCACAGGGGAAAACCCCTATGCCGACAAGCGCAACAAGCTCACCGGCCGCCAGGTACAGCGCAAGCGGCGCCTCATGGCGCATGTCAAGAAGAACAAGAAGAGCAAGAAAAAATAAGCTGTGCGGAACGACAGGGCTTCCCCGGCTGTCGAATCATTTGATATGCCAGTGACCGTCGAAACCCCAAAACCGGATCTCGATTCCCGCGAGGCCATCGAGAGCTTCGTCGATCGCTTCTACGCCCGTGTGTTGGCGGATGAACGGCTTGCGCCCGTGTTCCTGGATGTCGCCGGTATCGACCTGTCTGTGCACCTGCCCCACATCAAGGCCTACTGGTGCAAACTGCTGCTGGGCGAACAGGGCTACCGGCGCCACACCATGAATATCCATCGCCAGTTGCATGGCAAGCAAGCGCTCCAGCCGGAAGATTTCCAGCGCTGGCTGGCGCTCTTCAACACGACCCTGGATGAGGGGTTCAGCGGGGAGCAGACCGAGCGGGCGCGGCGCATAGCCGCCGCCATCGCAGGCAATATGCAGTCCAGCCTGTCTTCGGGCAGATAGCTGCGAAGGCGGATGTGCAGCGCCGAGCGCCCGCCGCGGCGTCTCCCGGATTGACCGGACGGATTCAATCTGTGCTAATCTCCGCTGTATCGCCATGGCGATTGCCGCAAACTTAAACCCTGCATAACAATGGGCAGACTGAACCATGACTATTTCGATGCATGATTACCGGGCAAGACTACTCTGTCTGCTGACAGCGGTTTTGCTGATCTCCGCCTGCTCAAATGATGGCAGCAGCGGTAAGCCCTACTATAAATCCGACACGCTCAAGGTGACTTCCTACAACGTCGGGCTGGCGCTGAATTTTGTCCCGTACACGCGGGAACGACTGCCCGTCAACGAGGACATTCTGGCGGATTACGACAGCGACGTTATCTGCCTGCAGGAGGTGTGGCTGGATGAGCAGGTCGAGGCGATTACCGAGGCGCTGGAACCAGCCTATCCCGAGATTTATACGGTCCCGGCGGAGCAGGTTTTTTCCGAGTCAGCAGCGTGTACGGATGAGGAAATCACGCCGTTTGCACAATGTGTCACAGACCTCTGCCCGGGTCTGACTGGCGCCGATCTGGTGGCCTGCGCGCCGGTGCAGTGCGGCGGACCCCTGTTTCAACTGCCGCCGGTATGCCTGGATGCGGTACTCGGTTCAGTCGGCATTCCGGACGTCACGGTGGAAGCAGTGGTGGAAGCTGTGACCCAGCCGGCAGGTAAATTTGCCTTCGGCGGCTCCCTCGGCCTGGTACTGGCATCGAAGTACCCGCTGGAGGCCCGTGAGTTCCAGGACTTCATAGAAGATTCCACCAGTAACCACCGCGGCGCGCTTTATGCTGAAATCAAGCTCAACAGGCAAACCCATGTGGTGGGCTGTACTCACCCCACCGCCAACCTGTCGATCGACTATCCCTCCAGTGGCAAGCACGGCTCCTGGGAAGGGGAAAATCGCTTTATGCAGCAGCAGATGATTGCCTTTGCAAATGCCAAGGCGGGCGACAACCCGATTTATTTTGGCGGGGATTTCAACTGCAGTATCGCCAGTGCCGCCAATGGCGTCGACGGGGAGTTTGCCGACAACTGTCAACTCTGGCTGGACGACGGCTTCGTGGACCCCGCAGCGGAGCAACTGCCCTGCACCTTTTGCTATGAGGAGAACCTGCTGCTGATACCGGGTGGCGGCTCGGGCGGCACCACGCTCGATCACGTCTTTATCAAGAACCTGCCGGCCGCCTCCGGGCTGCGCGCCGAGCGCATCTTCGATGATCCCGTTTCGATAGAGTCATCGGATCCTGTGTCGGAACTCAAGCCGGAGGACTCACCGGCACTGACTCACCCCTCCGATCATTTCGGGGTTGAGGTGGAGATCAGATTCTGAGGCGATGAACCACTGGCCACCCGGCCTGGCCGCTGCTTAAAGTACGGCATGCAGGGCGTCCAGCAGCGCATTCGGCGCCTCTACCATCAGGGTATGCCCCGCGCCTTCCAGAATGCGCACATCGGGGCACGGCAGGGCCGCCTGCAGGGCTTCAGTCGCCCTGACCGGTGTGAGGCGATCCTCCCGCCCCAGGACCAGCAGAGCCGGACATTGCACCGCCGCGGCGCGTTCCAGTCCGGCATGGTAGTTGTTGCAGGCATTCATGTCCGCATAGAGCACGCCGGGTCGTGAGCGTTCGAACAGTCGCAGGGTACCGCCCGTCATCCACATGCCCGGGTTGCTGTTGCCGCCGTACTGGTGGCGCTTGCTGTAGCCCCACTGCGTCAGCATGTCAAACGCTGCGTGGTCATTATTGGCCGAGGCCTCCAGAATGGCGTCCGAGACCGGCATTGGCGCCGTGCCCGCGACCATGG
>JAZBNW010000475.1:0-7408 GCA_036350855.1 Halieaceae bacterium | reverse complement strand
TCAATCTTCTTGTGGCGGGGGTGCCAGCACTTCGCGCTGGCCGTTGCTGCCCATGGCGCTTACCACCCCGGCGGCTTCCATCGTTTCGATCAGGCGGGCGGCACGATTGTAGCCGATACGGAGCTTGCGCTGCACGCTGGAAATGGAGGCGCGACGGCTCTGGGTGACATAGTGCACGGCTTCATCGTACAGCGCGTCACTCTCATCATCGCCTTCGGCGGCATTGGCCTGCAACTCGCCGGCGGTGACCGGCGTGCTGCTGCCTTCATCGAGCAGGCCGTCAATATACTGCGGCTCACCCCGCCGTTTCCAGTCAGCCACCACCCTGTGCACTTCCTCGTCCGAACAGAACGCGCCGTGTACCCGGTTCGGCACACCGCTGCCGGGAGGCAGGTACAACATGTCACCGTGCCCGAGCAGCTGCTCGGCGCCGCCCTGGTCGAGAATGGTGCGGGAGTCGATCTTGGACGACACCTGGAAGGCGATCCTGGTGGGAATATTGGCCTTGATCAGGCCGGTAATCACGTCCACCGATGGACGCTGGGTGGCCAGTATCAGGTGAATGCCCGCCGCCCTGGCCTTCTGGGCGATGCGGGCGATGAGCTCTTCCACCTTCTTGCCCACCACCATCATCATGTCGGCGAACTCGTCGATGACCACGACCACCGCGGGTAATTTCTCCAGCCCGGGTGGGGTCTGCTCCTCGTCGGTGAGGGCGAGGATCGGGTCCGGGGTCCACAGGGGATCCGGGATAGCCGCGCCGGCCCTGATGGCATCCTCCACCCGCCGGTTGAAGCCGGCCAGGTTGCGCACGCCCAGGGCTGCCATGAGCTTGTAGCGACGCTCCATCTCTGCCACGCACCAGCGCAGGCCGTTGGCGGCGTCCTTCATGTCGGTGATCACCGGCGTCAGCAGGTGGGGAATACCATCGTAGACCGACAGTTCCAGCATTTTCGGATCGACCAGCATCAGTCGTACCTCCGCTGGCGTGGCCTTGTACAGCAGGCTCAGCAACATGGCATTCACGCCCACCGACTTGCCCGAGCCGGTGGTGCCCGCCACCAGCAGGTGGGGCATCTTGGCCAGGTCCGCCACTACCGGCAGGCCGGAAATGTCGTGGCCCAGGGCCAGGGTGAGGGGCGACTTGCTCTGGTCGAAGGCCTTCGAGGCCAGCACATCACGGAAGTTCACTATCTCCCGGTGCTCATTGGGGATCTCGATACCCACCACGGACTTGCCGGGAATGACCTCGACCACCCGCACGCTGATCACCGCCAGCGAACGCGCCAGGTCCTTGGCCAGGTTGGAGATGCGCGAGACTTTCACCCCGGGAGCCGGCTGGATTTCAAAACGGGTTACCACCGGGCCCGGGTATACCGCCACCACCTCGGCAATGATGCTGAAGTCCGCCAGTTTCAATTCCAGCAGCTTCGACAGTCCTTCCAGCGCTTCCTTGGAATAGCCGGCATCCGGGTCGTTCTCGTTGGGATCGAGCAACTCGAGCGGCGGCAGGGAACCGGTCACCGGCACGTCGAACAGCGGCCGCTGCTTTTCCTTCTCTTCCCGCTCGCTCTTTTCAGTCCTGGGCCTGGGGGGCTTGATCTTCGGTGGCGCGCGCCTTTTCTCCCGCTCCACGTGCTCGGTGATCACCATCTTGCGCGCTTCCACCGCCTTTTCCCGGGCGCGCCGGTCGCGGAAGTTGTCGACGGTCCTTATCGTCCAGTCGCGGCAGCTGCTGAAGCTTGCGATGCTCCAGGCACCCACCCTCTCCATTAATTTCAGCCAACTCAGGTCGGTAAAGATGGTCATACCGAACAGGAATACCGCCAGCAGGATGAGCCGGCTGCCCACCGCGCTGAATGCCTGGGTGAAATTGCTGCCGATGGCCTGGCCGAGAATGCCCCCGGCACCCTGGGGCAGGCTGGAACCCCCCGCATCGTTCATGGCCGCCAGGGCGGTGCCGGCAATCATGACCAGCACCAGGCCGAGAGAGCGGATGCCGAAGGTAACCCAGTCGAAACCCTTGTCCTGGTGGCGCTCCAGCAGGATGATCACGGCCCGGTAGGCCAGCAAAACGGGGAACAGGTAGGCGGCATAGCCCACCAGTGAGAAAAAGACGTCCGCCAGCCAGGCCCCGGTCGGACCGCCGAGATTGGCGATCTTGCCGCCGGTGCCGGTAGCCGACCAGCCGGGATCCCGCGGGCTGTAGGTCATCAGCGCCAGGAGCAGGTACAGGCAGACGGCGCTCACCCCGATGAACGCACCCTCCCGCAGGCGCGGGCCCAGGATGTTGTCGGCTTTCGGCGAGTCCGCCACGGGTGTTCGGGTCCTTGTCATCTGTCTCGCTTACAAGCCCTTGCGGCGCCGCCCCCAATTTTATACGTCACCGCTATTCTGAAGGTATTTATCATTTATTTCAAAGGCTTATGGAGGTTATTTAGAAAAGATCTAGTCTTTGCCGGAAAACAGGCTTTAAAGTACCATAGTCGGCCCCCATGAAGGGCATGCCGGGCCCGATTTGGGCAGCATTTAACAACAGCAGGCGGGAAATAACCACATGAGCGATTCAAGGCACCACCCTTTGATTATCCTGGGCAGCGGCCCCGCCGGCTACACGGCGGCCATTTACGCGGCCCGGGCCAATCTGCGCCCGGTGGTCATCACCGGGATCCAGCAAGGGGGCCAGCTGACGACCACCACCGAGGTGGAGAACTGGCCGGGCGGCCCGGCAGACCTGCAGGGACCCCAGCTGATGCAGGAGATGCAGGCTCACGTCGAGCGTTTCGACGCCGAGATCGTTTTCGACCATATCGACCAGGTGGACCTGTCTGCCCGCCCGTTCACGCTCAAGGGAACAGGGACCTACAGCTGCGACGCCCTGATCATCGCCACCGGCGCCACCGCCCAGTACCTGGGTCTGCCCAGTGAAACCGCCTTTATGGGCAAGGGCGTCAGCGCCTGCGCCACCTGTGACGGCTTCTTTTACCGCAACCAGAAAGTCGCGGTGATCGGCGGCGGCAATACCGCGGTCGAGGAGGCCCTGTACCTGGCCAATATCGCCTCCGAGGTCACCCTGGTGCACCGTCGGGACGCGCTGCGCGCGGAGAAGGTCCTGCAGGACCGCCTGTTCGCCCGGGAAAAGGAAGGCAAGGTGAAGATTCTCTGGGATCACCAGCTTGCGGAGGTACTGGGCGACGACAGCGGTGTCACCGGCATCCGGGTCACGTCCGTCAAGGATGGCACAGCCGCTGATGTGGACCTCGCCGGCGTCTTTATCGCCATCGGCCACAAGCCCAACACCGATATTTTCGCCGGCCAGCTGGACATGAAAGACGGTTATATCAGTACTCACAGTGGCACCGAGGGCAATGCGACCGCCACCAGTGTGCCCGGCGTGTTCGCCGCCGGTGACGTGGGCGATCATATCTATCGCCAGGCCGTCACCTCCGCCGGCTTCGGCTGCATGGCCGCACTCGATGCGGAAAAGTACCTGGACAGCCTCTAAAGGCCCACGCGTTGTCCCGCCGGATCCCGTTCCTCCACCCGGGAGACGATCTCCCTCCCTCCAGCGAGGCTATGGAGCACCCCAACGGCCTGCTCGCCGCCGGCGGCGATCTGAGCCCGGAGCGGCTGCTGGCGGCCTATCGGCGCGGTATTTTCCCCTGGTACGAGGAGCCACAACCGGTGCTTTGGTGGACGCCCAACCCGCGCTCGGTACTGATCCCCGCTGAATTGCATGTGTCGCGCTCCCTGCGCAAGGTGCTGCGCCGCGGCAGCTTCGCCCTGGGGGTGGATACCGCCTTCTCCAGGGTAATGGCCGAATGTGCCGGGCCGCGCCCGGGCAGTCACGGCACCTGGATCGGCAGGGAGATGCTGCGCGCCTATATCGAGTTGCACCGACGGGGCCACGCCCACTCGGTTGAGGTGTTCGACCCGTCGGGAGAACTGGTCGGTGGCCTGTATGGCGTGGCCCTGGGCGGCGTGTTCTTCGGCGAGTCCATGTTCAGCCGACGCCGGGATGCCTCCAAGGTGGCGCTGGTCGCCCTGGTCGATATCATTTCGCGCGGCGGCTTCGGCCTGATCGATTGCCAGGTCGGCAACCCCCACCTGGCCTCACTGGGCGCCAGGGACATCGACAGGCTGGACTTCGAAGCCCGCCTTGCCCAAACTATAGGCATGGAAACCGACCCCGGCATCTGGTCCTTGCCGGGCACCTGTGGAGAGTTGCTGTGACCTCATCGATGCGGGACCTCAAGGTCTATACCACCTATCCGCACAGCTGCAGTTACCTCAGTGACCAGGAGGCGACCACCCTGTTCGTGGATCCGCGGCAGCCGGTGGATAAAGTGCTCTACAGCAACCTCTCCCTGCTCGGCTTCCGCCGCAGTGGCAGCCATATCTACCGCCCCCATTGCACTCACTGCGAGGCCTGTATCCCCGCGCGCATTCCGGTGATGGATTTCAAACCACGGCGGGGCCAGAGTCGCACCCTGAAGCGCAACCAGGACCTGCGGGTCCGGCGCAGCGAGGACCTGCGCGACGACGAGGCGTTCAAGCTGTACTGTCGCTATATCGAGCTGCGCCATGCGGATGGCGACATGTACCCGCCGGACCGGGAACAGTACGAGTCGTTCCTCAACGACGCCTGGGGCTGCACCCACTACTACCGCTTTTACGACAACAAGTCCCTGGTGGCGCTGGCCGTCGTGGATGAATTGCAGGACGGGCTGTCCGCGATCTATACGTTTTATGACCCCGGCCATGACAAGCGCAGCCTAGGCAGCTACGCCATTCTCTGGCAGATCGAACGCGCACGGGCCATGGGGCTGGAATATCTCTACCTGGGATACTGGATTCGCGGCTGCCGGAAAATGGCGTATAAATCGGACTACCAGCCGCTCGAGTTGTACCTGAACAGCCAGTGGTCGCCGGCCTCCTGACAGCGCAAAACCCCTCAATTATTACGGTGGCTTTAAGGGCCGCTTTCAGGCAAAATGCGCGACTGTTTTTTCATGAGGGTTGCCACTCAATGGCAAAAGAAGACCAGATCGAAATGGAAGGCGAGGTAGTCGATACCCTGCCCAACACCACTTTTCGGGTGCAGTTGGAAAACGGCCACATCGTGACCGCGCATATTTCAGGCAAAATGCGTAAAAACTATATCCGCATTCTCACCGGCGACAAAGTCAGGGTAGAACTGACCCCTTACGACCTGTCCAAGGGGCGTATCACCTATCGCGAGAGATAATCCGCGGCGCCGAGCCACCATCGCGGGTGGCCGCAGCCGTTAACTCTCCTCCAGCGCGGCCTCCTCCTGCTCCACCGTCACTTCCAGTTTGTCCTCCGCCTTGTTCAGGCGCACCAGCGCGGTGCCACCGGACTGGGCCAGTGACCCAAACAGCACCATCTCCGCCAGGGGCTTCTTGATATGCTCCTGGATGACGCGGGCCATCGGCCTGGCACCCATGTGGATGTCGTAGCCCTTCTCCACCAGCCACAGGCGCGCGTCCTCGTCCACGTCGATGGCGACGCGCTTCTCATCCAGTTGGCCTTGCAACTCGGTAAGGAACTTGTCTACCACGGTGAGAATGACGTCCTCTGCCAGCGGCTGGAACTGTACGATACTGTCGAGGCGGTTGCGGAATTCCGGGCTGAACATCTTGTTGATCGCTTCCATCCCATCCGAACTGTGGTCCTGGGTGGTGAAACCAATCGTGCGACGGCTGATGGTTTCGGCGCCGGCATTGGTGGTCATCACCAGGATGACGTTGCGGAAATCCGCCTTGCGACCGTTATTGTCAGTCAGGGTGCCGTGGTCCATCACCTGTAACAGCAGATTGAAGACCTCCGGGTGCGCTTTTTCGACCTCGTCCAGCAATACCACCGCGTGGGGGTGCTTGGTGACGGCGTCGGTCAGCAGGCCGCCCTGGTCGAAACCGACATAGCCCGGCGGCGCGCCGATCAGTCTCGATACCGTGTGTCGCTCCATGTACTCGGACATATCGAAGCGTATCAATTCAAGTCCCAGTTGCAGTGCGAGCTGGCGCGTGACCTCCGTCTTGCCGACCCCGGTTGGTCCCGCCAGCAGGAAGGAGCCGATGGGCTTGTCGCCGGATTTCAGGCCGGCGCGGGCAAGCTTGATGGAAGTGGCCAGGCTGCTGATGGCCTGGTCCTGGCCAAACACCACCATCTGCAGATTTTTTTCCAGCTTCTGCAGGGTTTCCTTGTCGTCCGAACTCACCGACTTGGGCGGTATGCGGGCAATCTTGGCGACCACGGCCTCGATATCACCGACGCCGATCACTTTCTTGCGCTTGGAGGCCGGCAGCAGCTGCTGGTAGGCACCCGCCTCATCGATGACGTCGATAGCCTTGTCCGGCAGGAACCGGTCGGTGATGTAACGGGCGGACAGGTCCGTGGCAACCCGCAGGGCCTTGTCGGTGTAACGCAGGCCATGGTGCTCCTCGAAACGCGATTTCAGTCCCTTGAGAATACGATAGGCATCGTCGGCACTGGGCTCCATCACATCGATCTTCTGGAAGCGCCGGCTCAGGGCCTTGTCCTTGTCGAAAATGCCGCGGTATTCGTGAAAAGTGGTGGAGCCGATACAGCGTAACTTGCCGGAACTCAGCAGCGGTTTCAGCAGGTTGCTGGCATCCATCACGCCGCCGGAAGCCGCGCCGGCCCCTATGATCGTATGCACTTCATCGATGAACAGGATCGCGTGATCACGCTTTTTCAACTCCGCCAGCAGGCCCTTGAAACGCTTCTCGAAATCGCCGCGGTACTTGGTGCCCGCCAGCAGTGACCCCAGGTCCAGGGAATACACCACGCTGACCTTGAGGATGTCGGGTACGTCGCCGTCCACGATCTTTTTGGCCAGCCCTTCCACGATGGCGGTCTTGCCCACCCCCGATTCGCCTACCAGCAGCGGGTTGTTCTTGCGCCGGCGCGCCAGGGTCTGGGCGACCCGTTCCACCTCAGCCAGACGCCCGATCAGCGGGTCGATATTGCCGGCCTCTGCTTCCTTGTTGAGATTGGTGGCAAAACTATCCAGGGGGTTCGACTCGCCGTCTTCCCCCACCGTCTCGCCGCTGCTCGCGGCGCCTGGTTCCCCCGGTTCGCTGTCGTTGGACACCTTGGAGATACCGTGGGTGATGTAATTGACTACGTCGAGGCGGGCGACGCTCTGGGTCTTGAGGAAAAACACCGCCTGGCTTTCCTGTTCACTGAATATGGCCACCAGCACGTTGGCCCCGGTGACCTCACTCTTGCCAGAGGACTGGACGTGAAAGACGGCGCGCTGCAAAACGCGCTGGAAGCCCAACGTGGGCTGGGTATCCCGATCCTCCTCGTCTTCCGGTATAAGCGGCGTGGTGGCATCGACGAATTCCACCAGGTCGCCGCG
>JAZBNW010000474.1:0-14883 GCA_036350855.1 Halieaceae bacterium | reverse complement strand
GTTCCAAGATCGAGCTGGTGGTGCGCCGGGACGAGTACCGACACGCGCCGGGCCTGCGCGAGGCCTGCCAGATCCTGTTCGGCGACCAGGCGGAGGCGCGGTTGCGGGAGTACCTGGAATCCCGTGTCCTCGAGCGCTAATCCACGTCGATGAGGATCTTGCCGCGGGCGCGCCCCTCTTCCGAGTAGCGGATGGCGGCCGCTACCTCTGCCAGCGGGTAGCGCCGGTCAATGACGGACATGACCTGGCCCGATGCCATCAGCCCGGCCAGATAGGTGAGATCCTCCTGTTTCAGCTGGGCCAGGAACAGCACCAGTTGCTGGTCGACGAAGGGCGACAAAAGCAGTGCCTGCAGCGGGTTCTTCAGAGGGCCTATCCAGTTGCCACTGGGCCCGCCCACCATGATGAGCTTGCCATCGGGCGCCAGTGCTCGACTGTTTTGTGCCGGTGAATGATTGCCGACATTGTCGATGATCACATCGTAGCGTTGGTCGCCGGCGGTGTAGTCCTGCTTGCGGTAGTCGATGACATGGTCGGCGCCCAGCGAGCGCACCAGATCGATATTGCGCTCGCTGCAGACGCCGGTCACCTCGGCGCCCAGGGATTTCGCTATCTGCACCGCGAAAGTACCCACGCCGCCCGAGGCGCCGTTGATCAGCACTTTCATGCCCGGCACCACCTGACCCTTGTCCCGCAGGGCCTGGAGGGCGGAGATACCCGCGATCGGCACCGCTGCCGCCTGCTCAAAGGTGACACTTGCGGGTTTCAGGGTTATGGCCCCGGCTTCGCGCACCAGGACGTATTCGCCGAAGGCCCCGCTCGCGCCGCCGAATACCTCGTCACCCGGCTTGAATTGCGTGACCGCTTCGCCAACCGCTGCGACCGTGCCGGCGAAGTCCACCCCGAGGCGCTGGTCGGCAGGGGCGCCGATGCCGGAGCCCAGGCGCATGAAATAGGGCGAACCCCGCATGTAGTGCCAGTCCAGTGGGTTGACGGACGCCGCCTGGACTTTTACCAGTACCTGGTCCGGACCGGGTACCGGCTTGCCGATTTTTTCAAGACCGAGAACCTCCGGGGAGCCGTAGCAGCGATAGACGATCGCCTGCATCAGTGCGCCTTCCCCGCTCACCGCGGGCGCCGGCCCGCAGGAGGAGTTGTGGCTCAGTACGAAGGCCAGTGCCACCACGGCGACACCGATGACAGCGAGGATTGTGTTGAGCACTTTGTAGCGAAACTTCAAGAGGCCACCTTCTTTTTTTTTACAGCCCTGCACTAGAACTGCGGTTTACCCCCGTGGGCGCCCAGGTAGTGGGAGCTCAGCCTGGGGCGCGCATCCAGCTGCTCATTGATCTCGTAGATGCGCTCGTAGTTGGTATCCTTGATCAGCCACTTGCCGTCCACCTTGAGATAGCGGTCCCAGTACAGGGCGGTGCCGCGGGTTCGGGCGTTGTGGTTGAGGATCCACATATTGTCCTCAAGATACCAGATGGCCGTGGCCTCGGTCTCGCTCAACATCTGTATCTCCGGGTGGTGGGCATTGTGCTGACCGACCGCTTCACGGCTGAACGAAGCGCCGATATTGTTGACGTAGTCCTGCTTGCCCTGCACGTTCCACTCGTAGCTGCCGCCGACAAAGTGCACGGTCACGTCGTCGTGAAACAGGGTCGCCAGTTCTTCCAGGTTGGCGGTGTCCACGCAGCGGAAATAGGCATACTTGAGTTGCCGTATCGCCTCCATATCCATCAGGCGCTGGATATCGCGGCGCAACTCCTCTATGCCGCCTTGTGAGGCTTCCAGCGGAAGGCCCGGGGTGATGCCGAGATTTTGCTTGTTAAGTACCTGCCGTTCTTTAGTCATGACGGTTGCTCTTTCGGTGAGTTTGCATATCGGGAAAATTGGCTGCCAACGGCGGTTTCAGTGTGACATCTTCACAGTTGGCGGTCCCCGGATTGTACCGGCTGGTGCCTTCCACTAGAATGCGCGGCCTTTCCTCTCGTCGCATAACAACAAGCTCCTCGCCGATTGGTCCATCTATTTGATCCGGCTCTCCGTTGAATTGGGGAGAGCGCCGGCTGTAGCCAGTTGAGAGCGAGACATGTTTGAGATCCACCCGAGTAAAGTCGCGACCGCAAAGAACGATGTATTGTCCGGTCTCACCGTCGCCCTGGCGCTGGTGCCCGAAGCCGTCGCATTTGCCTTTGTCGCGGGCGTTGAGCCGCTGGTCGGCCTCTATGCGGCGTTCATGGTGGGCTTGATAACCGCCTGCATCGGTGGTCGCCCGGGCATGATTTCCGGCGCCACCGGGGCCCTGGCGGTAGTGATGGTGACGCTGGTGGCGGACCATGGTGTGCAGTACCTGTTTGCCACCGTGGTGTTGATGGGCCTTCTGCAGATAGCCGCCGGCGTGTTCAGGCTGGGCAAGTTTATCCGCATGGTACCCCATCCCGTCATGCTGGGTTTCGTCAACGGCCTGGCTATCGTTATTTTCCTTGCCCAGCTCAACCAGTTCGGGGTGGACGGCCAGCCGGGGTGGCTGGACGGCACCGTCATGGCGGGCACGATTCTCGATGTGGCCTGGCTGGAAGGCGCGCAACTCTACATGCTGCTGGGCCTTGTGGCCGCGACCATGCTGATCATCCCCTTCCTGCCGCGCATCACTACCGCACTGCCGTCGTCCCTGGTGGCTATCGTGGTGGTGAGCCTGCTGGTCATCGGTCTCGACCTCGATACCAGGGTGGTGGGTGATATCGCCTCCATCAAGGGCGGACTGCCGTCGTTCCACATTCCCTCGGTTCCATTCAATCTGGACACCCTCTGGATTATCTTTCCCTATGCGGTCGTGCTCGCCGCCATCGGCCTGATCGAGTCCCTGCTCACCCTGCGCCTGGTGGACGAGATCACTGAAAGCCGCGGTCACGGCAACCGCGAATGTGTGGCACAGGGTGTCGCCAATACCACCACCGGGCTGTTCGGGGGCATGGGGGGCTGCGCGATGATAGGCCAGAGCATGATCAACGTGAATTCCGGTGGCCGCGGACGCCTGTCCGGTATTACCGCCGCCCTGTGCCTGCTGCTGTTTATCCTGGTGGCGTCGCCGCTGATCGAGCAGATTCCCCTGGCTGCCCTGATCGGGGTGATGTTTATCGTGGTGATAGGTACATTCGAGTGGAGCAGCTTCCGGGTGATCCGCAAGGTTCCACGCAGTGACGCCCTGGTGCTGGTGCTGGTATCCGCGGTAACCGTGGCTACCGACCTGGCCATGGCAGTGGTGGTGGGTGTTATCGTGTCCGCCCTGGTGTTTGCCTGGGAACACGCCAAGTATATTCGCATCGAGGCCCGTGAGGATCACAAGGGGTCTACCGTCTACGCGGTAACCGGCCCGCTGTTCTTCGGTTCGGTATCATCCTTCCTGGACCGTTTTGACCCGCAAAGCGACAATGATGATGTGGTGATCGATTTCGCCCGCTCCCGCGTGGCCGACCACTCGGGCCTGGAGGCCATCGACACCCTGGCGGACCGCTACCTGAGTGCGGGCAAGTCCCTGCACCTGGTGCATTTGAGCGATGAGTGCCGGCGCCTGCTGCGCAAGGCCGGCAACCTGGTCGAGGTCAACGTGATCGAGGACCCCAGGTACTTCGTCGCCGACGACGCGCTGGGTTGAATGTCGCAGCCCGCCGCTGGGCAGTTACTGTCCCGCCCTGAGATCCAGGTTGCGCTCCACCGCGTCCAGGAAGCCGTACATATCAACGACGGTTTCCGCATCGGGGTCGGTTGTCTTGCCTTTCAGGTCTCCGGTGATAATACCCTGGCCTACCGTGTCGATCAGCGCGTCTTTCAGCTGCCGGGAGTACGCCGCCAGGGCATCGTTGTGCTCCCGTCCGGCCAGAGTTTCCAGGGCGTTGGCAACCGCGTAGATCAGCGCCGAGGAGTTGAAGTGCGCTTCCCTGCCCTCGCTTTGCACGTATTTCAGGTACAGGTCGTGGGCGGTCCCGTGGGGCGCCTCGTAGAGCATGGTGCCGTCCTTGCTCTCGATAATCGAGCTGGCGGTCGCCAGGCTGCCGCCCAGGGCTGCGGATATATCGGAAAAAATATCGCCATCCAGATTCTGGGCAGGGTAGAGCGCGTTTCTCGGCGGGTCGGTGATCATTTTCTTCAGCTGGCTGGAAGGCCGCATGATCATGAAGGACGGCGGCTGGGTGCCCGCCTTGGCCAGCATGTGGCGCACGTCGGTGATCGCGGTGCTGAACACCTCGTCGTACTCCATGTATTCGCGCTTCAGGCCAAAATAGACCTCCTTGCCCTTGTGGGAGGCGTCGCGAAACACCTGGCTGACCCAGTCGGTAATCGCCTGCAGGTCATTTGACATCAGCAGTACCGGGTCATTTTTCTTGACCCGGCGGGCGTGCTTCTCATCGCCGTCGACGATCACCTTGAGGATGCCGTCCTCTTCCATCGGCATATTGAAACTGCCGTACTGGTCGCCGCCGCCGGCGCTCATGCGCGACAGTGAGACGTGGTGTTTGCGGTTGGGGATGCCGTAGCGCTTGAGCTCTTTCACCAGCTTGTACAGTTTCCTGCCGGTGGTGTTATCCGGCACACCCCACAGGGCCCGTTCCGGCGGGTTCGCCACGATTCGCGCGGCCTGGGCATCGATCAGTTCATAGTGGTAGTTGAGCCCGGCCTGCCGGAAGCGGTCGCGGTAGTCGGAGGCATAGACCTTTTCTATGGCGCTGCGCATCACGCCGTCGTAGCCGGGGATCACCGTGTCCTTCAGGCCGAGGTAGGCATCCCGCTTTTCCTCCAGCGCGCGCTGGAAGAAGTCGTGGGCCCAGGCGATCACGTCGTCGATGTCATTGGTGGCCAGCAGCCAGGGGTCACCCTTGTTGATGACCCTGCGATGCAGCTCCACCGGGTCCCCGCTGGCGCCGACGAAGATCAGCTTCACCACGCCGGTGGCCTTGGACAGCTCGTTGTGGCTGTGCTTGATGCCGCCGCTGTCCATCGTCATGACTTCGATGTCCCGGCCAATCCAGTCGGGCGCATTGATCTGCAGGTTGCGGAACTGGATATCCTCGCGGGTGATATTGCCGCCGATGCCCTTGCGAATGGCCCCGTTGGGCGACTTGGTGGCCAGCTTGTCGAGGTCCGCTTCCTTTATCTGCGGGTGCCTGGCCAGCAGTTCATCGAGCTGCTGGCGGTTTACTGTCATACCCGCGTTCTTGACACCGACACCGTGGGTCTTCAGGGCCGCAATGGCGTCCCGAACCGCCTCGCCGTTGGTGCGCAGGCGATTTTCTGCGGTGAGATCGATCTCCACCAGCTCCAGCTCCAGGCGTGAGGTGACGAACTGCTCGAGGATTTTCTCAAAGGCGATCTGTGCCATTTCATCGCCGTGAAGCACAACCAGTGGCCTTTCGACCGGGATTTTATCGCTCATCATGTCTCCTGACGTAGGGGAGGGGGCCGGCATCGCGACAGCCAGCCGGACAGTTGTCAAAACCGGGGACGATAGTATCCAGCTGGATATGATGAAAGCCCGACTTTGGTCGAGGGCGTTGCGCAGGGGGGCTCATCTGGCTGGCCCTGCTCGTCATGCGCCATCTTTACCAGCAGGAAAGCAGCCATATTAGCGCTTTTTGTGGTTTTCCGAAAAGCGGATTACCACCTCCCCGAATGCCAGTGTCACCACTACACCGGCCAGTACCGGCCACTGCATTCCCTCGTCGGGTGTGTACACGAACAATGCCAGGGCGAGTGCCAGAACCGCGAAACAGGTCCAGGCGATGGCACGCGCTGCGCCCAATCCGCCAGGCACCCTGTAGGGCCGCGGGTGATCGGGGTCTGTCAGGCGCATTTTGACGAACGCCAGCAGCATGCCCTGGTACGGCAGCAGGAAGATGACCGCGCTGAAGGCGAACAGGGACCAGAACAGGTCTTCGTTGGTACCGGCCATCAGCCCGTACAGGATGAGCAGTACGGTGCTGACGATACCCATGAGTACGGCGGCCCCGATGGGCGTACCCAGCTTCTTGCTCTCTTTGGCGAAGATGCGTGGCAGCTCGCCTTCTATAGCCGCTTCCGCAGCGGCCCGGTTGCAGCCCAGGGCCCATGTCACCCCGTTGGAGAAGAAAGTGTAGAGGGCGCCGACGCCGAGGGTTACCACCAGGAAATTGCCGGCAGGTGAGCCGCCAAAGAACAGGTACAGGGTATCGACCAGGCCCTCCACCAGATTGATGTCTCCCGCGGGGATCGCGGCCAGTACGGCGATGGTGCCCAGCAGGTAGAGAACCAGAATGATCACGCCGGAAATAAGGATGGCACGCGGTACGTCGCGGGCGGGATTCTTCATTTCCTTGCTGCCCGCGCTCACCAACTCGAAACCCAGCATGCCGTAAATGATAGCGGGGATGTACTGCAGGCTGTTGCTCCAGTCGGGCTTCAGGGTTTCCAGCGTCAGCGGGTTGGCCATGCCGTGGTTCCCGATATGGACGTACGCGCCGATGATGATGGCCAGGAAAATCAACACCTTGAAGATCGCGCCCAGGTTGGGAATCCACTTGCCCACATCGAGGGTGACCACGTTCACGACGACGGCCAGCCAGGTAAGTGCGATGCCGAGCGCGATTTGCCCCGCCAGGGACAGCTCAGGGTAAAACATCTGCTTGAACACCCCGGCGAACAGGATAAATATGGCGGGGATCCACACGGCGGTATTCACCCAGTAGCACCAGGTCGCCCGGGACGCCCAACGGCCGCCAAAGGCATCGCGAATCCAGGCGTATATGCCGCCCTGCTCGGGGTAGGCGCAGCCCATCTCGGCGCAAATCAGGGCGAATGGCACGAAAAATATGATGCCCAGGAATATCCACCAGAACACACTTGGCGCGCCCACCGAGGCCGCGGCGGTGAGCGTGTCGAGCAGGAGGATAGCCGAGACGGTGAACAGCACCAGGTCCCGTTGCCGAAGGGTTTTGATGTGGTGAATCGTTTCCGCCATGCTCAGCTTACTCCGCAGAGTTTAGGGTTCTTACCTGGGGCACCAATTGGTGCGGCGGCCGGGCTGGCAGCAGGGCTGACTATAGCAGACAAAAAGCCCGGCTCAATGGCCGGGCGATGGCTGCGGTGCTCACTGATACTCAGCTGATGCCGTAGTGGGCCGCAGTCTCATCCAGTGCCTGCCCGAGCTTTTCAATCAGGATATCGATCTCGGCGGTGTTGGAGATCAGCGGCGGCGCCATGATCATGGCATCCCCGGTCTGGCGCACCATCAGGCCACCGGCGTTGGCCGTATCGCGGCAGAAGACCGCACTCTCGGAATTCGGCGCCAGTCGCTCCCGGGAACCCTTGTCTCTGACCAGCTCCACAGCGGCGAACATTCCCAGGCCGCGAACCTCGCCGACGATGGGGTGGTCCACGAATTCCCGCAGGCGTGCCTGGAAGTGCGGTGCCACCTCGCTTCCGGCCTTTGCGATCACATTGCTCTCGCGCAGGACCTTGAGTGTCGCCAGGCCGGCGGCGCAGGCCACCGGATGGCCAGAGTAGGTGAGGCCATGGGTAAACTCACCGCCATGGGCCAGTAGGACATCCGCGACCTTATCGCCGACCATGACGCCGCCCAGGGGGATGTAACCGTTGGTGACCGCCTTGGCAAAGGTCATCAGGTCGGGTTTGAGATCATAGGTCTCACAACCGAACCAGTTACCGGTGCGGCCGAAGCCACAGATCACTTCATCCATGATCAGCAGGATATCGCGCTCGTTGCAGATGCGGCGAATCTCCGGCCAGTAGCTGGCGGGGGGGACTATCACACCACCGGCGCCCTGGATCGGCTCGGCGATAAACGCGGCGACTTTATCTTCGCCCAGTTCGTCTATCTTGGCCTCCAGTTCCCGGGCTACCCGGATACCGAAGTCTTCGGGGCTGTCGTTGCCACCCTCGGTAAACCAGTGGGGCTGGTTGATGTGATGTATGTACCCTAGGCCGCGGGTCTGGGCGTGCATGGCACTCATGCCGCCGAGGGAGCCGGCGGCGATAGTAGAGCCGTGATAGGCGTTCTTGCGGCTGATGATATGGATCTTTTCCGGTTTGCCCAGCAGGTCATAGTAGCGCTGCACGAGACGCAGGTTGGTATCGTTGGCTTCCGAGCCGGAGTTGGTGAAAAAAGCGTGGTTGAAGTGCGCCGGAGTGACCTCCACCAGAGCTGCGGCCAGCTCCACGGCGGGCTGGTTGGAACATTTGAAGAAGTTGTTGTAAAACGGCAGGTCATCCAGCTGTGCGGTGATCGCATCCTTGATGGTCTGCTGGCTGTACCCCAGGTTGCAGCACCACAGTCCGGACATGCCGTCGAGCATCTTGTTCCCGTCGCTGTCATAGATATAGATATGCTCCGCCCGGGAAACGATGCGCCCGCCTTTCTTGCTGTAGTCCTGCAGGTCGGTGAAGGGGTGCAGGTGATGAGCCTGGTCCAGTTGCTGCAGTCGGTGGGTATTGGCTTTGGTATTCATAGGCAATTCTCGTTATGTCGGCGGTAAGGCGCAGAACCGGACTACCCTCAAGTGGTATGGCTCCTGAGCGGCTGTCATCGTTTAATAGTGTGACATAGACGCAAGGCGAGTGAATTACCCCTAAAGTGGTGGTTTGAGTGTTATTGAATTCGGGAAAACGGGCAATGGACGACAATACGAAAATATTACAGGCGTTTCTGGCGAAGCACCCGGATATCGAGATCTTTGAAATCATCCTGCCGGACGTCTGCGGGGGACTGCGTGGCAAGTGGTTGACGCGCGACAAGATCCAGAAGGCGATGGCGGGCGAATTGAAAATGCCGCTGAGTTCACTGGCCTTTGACGTGTGGGGGCGTGACGCCGAAATCCTCGTATTTGAAACAGGCGATGGTGATGGTTTTTGCGACCCGGATATCAGGACCCTGGCGATTGCCCCCTGGTTTGATCGCCCGACCGCGCAGGTCGTTATCTCCATGCGCGAGGTCAATGGCGAGCCCTGTGCCTACGATACAAGACATATCCTGCAATCACTGATGAAGCGTTTTGCGGCACTGGGACTGACGCCGGTACTGGCCACGGAGATGGAATTTCACCTGTTTCGCGACGACTTCGACAGCCTGGGTCAGCCGGTGCACACCCAGACCGACGCTGTGGGGGGACGATTGGCCGGTGGGCAAACCTATGGTCTCGATGCCATGGAGGAGATGGCCGGGCTCATGCACGATATCCGTGACGCCTGCCTGGCGCAGAATCTGCCCATCGACACCCTGATCAAGGAGTCCGGGCCCTCACAATACGAGATCAACCTGTACCACAGCCCCGACGCCCTGGTGGCGGCGGACCAGGCCATGCTGCTGCGGCGGGTGATAAAAGCCCTTGCCCGCAAGCACGGCCTGCGTGCGACTTTCATGGCCAAGCCGTTCGGCAATCTCGCGGGTAACGGCATGCATGTGCATTGCAGCTTGCTGGACGCCCAGGGGAACAACGCCTTTGACGACGGCACCGGCGCGGGGAACTCGCTGTTGCGCGAGGCCATAGCGGGTTGCCTGGCCGGTATGGAGGACAGCATGCTGCTGTTCGCGCCCAACCTGAACTCCTACCGCCGTTTCCAGAGGGGCACCTACGCGCCACTGGCGCCCTGCTGGGGTTACGAAAATCGCACGGTGTCGGTCCGTGTTCCCGCCGATGCGCCGCACGCGACCCGGATCGAACACCGGGTACCCGGGGCGGACGCCAATCCCTATCTGGTAATAGCCGCGATTCTCAGTGGGATGCTGCATGGGATCGAGAACAAGCTGCAGGCACCGCCGCCTCTCGAGGGCAATGCCTATGAATTGCTGGAACCGAGTTTGCCCCGGTACTGGCCCGATGCGCTGGCGCGTTTCGAAAACTCAGACTTTATCGGCAACTATTTCGGTGAGACCTTCAGGCATGTCTATGCGGTGCTGAAGCACCAGGAGATGGCCGACTTCGACTGTCAGGTTACCCCGCTGGAATACGACGCCTGCCTGTAGCGAAGCACAGACGGGCGTCTATCGACGGCAGGAGCCAGCTGTGAGCCACAAAAAAGGCGCCTCGCGAGGCGCCTTGTTCGATTGTCCCGGCAGTAATCAGTCCCAGCTGTACCCGGTGCGCAGGCCATAGGTGCGCGGCCGGCGCGGGCCGAAGAAGCCGTTCGGTTCCTTGCCGCCGAGGTTGTTCACGCCGTCCCAGGTGAACTCGTCGGTCAGGTTTTCCACGTAGGCCTCGACGAACCAGTTGTCGTTTGAGGTGTAGCCGACCCGCAGGGCCATCTCCTGGTAGGGATCGATCATGGTTTCGCTGAGATCCTCCCAGCCGCCGCCCCGTTCCGATTCCCAGATCAGCTCAAAGTTGCCGGTGATTTCGCCACCATCCACCGGATAGTTGGCGCTCAGTACGAAAGAGCCGGAAAATTCCGGGGCCCAGAATATACTGCTGCCCTCGCAACCGTTGGGATCCTCCAGGCCACAGGCGTCCTGGATATCGGTGGCCTCGCTGTTGAGGTAGCCCATCGACAGGTAGCCGGTGAAATACTCGCCCAGGCCTGCGGTGAGAGAGCCCTCCAGGCCCCAGGCCTCGATCTGGCCCACGTTGGCTATCTTCGACGCACCGCTATCGGTGGTTACGGTAATCTGGAAGTCGGTGTAATCATAATAATAGGCAGTCAGGTCGAAATTGGCGCCCCCGTCGAACAGGCTGTCCTTGTAGCCAATCTCGTAGGAATCCACTTTTTCCGGCTCTACCGAATCCGGCTGGAATCCATCGGCCCTTGTGATGTCCACAAAACCAATCGGGGATTCCCCCGCGGGATTGTCGGTCAGCGAGAAGGTACCGAATCCGCCGGATTTGAAGCCCGCGGTATAACTGGCGAATACCAGGGCGGTGTCGGTCGGCGTCCACTTGGTGATAAAACGGGGAGTCCAGTCGTTCCAGGACTGGGTGTCCTCCAGCGGTTCCGCCGTGGAGTAACCGAACGCCCAGTAGGGACCCAGTTCGCTCAACGGTGTCGGCACCATGGTGGAGAATTCCTTCTGGTCATCGGTGTAGCGGACGCCGCCCTCTACCTGCACGGTCTCGGTGAGCTGGTAGGCCAGGTTCAGGTAGGCGCCCCAGCCGTCATACTTGCCCTTGATGCGCGCGGTCTCCTCGAGCAGGCCGTTGGCGCTGGAGGTGAACTCTGAGCCGTAGTAGTTGTACAGGTCCTCACAGCCGGTGAAGGTCATACCGCCATTGTAGTAATAGCCGTAGTACTGACAGAAGAAATCCTCCTCGCCGGCAAAGCGGTAATCGGTTGTGATGTCTTCCTGGTAATAGGAAACACCGGTGTACCAGGACAGCGGCCCGTCGGTCTGGGAGGTCAGGCGCAGTTCCTGCTGGACGTAGTCGCCACTCTGGTCCTGGCGATAGGTTTCCAGGTTGAGGGGAGTACCGTCGTAATCCTCGTTGTAATAGTAGTCGTGATCCTTGTAACCGGTGTTGGAGGTCAGTGTCGCGAAACCCAGGTCGTAGTCGATGCGCAGTCCCAGGGTGGTGATGTCGGCGTTGTCGTCATCACCACCGGAGCGGTCCACATCGACGTCCTCGTCGGACCCCCTCACATCTATCGGGCCCAGGGCTGCTTCCAGCGTATCCCAGACGTCACCCCTGGTGACGGCGCGATAGACACTGCCGGACTGGTTGCGATTCTCGTATTCCGCAGTGGCATACACGCTGAGTTTGTCCGTCTCGGCTGTGCCGGACCAGCGCATTCCCCAGTTGTTGTGCTGGATCAGGTCGTCCGAGGGGAAGTAGTTTTCGACGAAACCGTCCTCGTGGGAATAGTAGCCGGCCAGGCGCATCGCAAAGGTGTCACCCAGGGGAATATTGACGGCTCCTTCAGTCCGGGCAATATCGCGCTCACCCACCTGGGCCTGGATGTAGCCGTCATTGCTGCCGATCTCCGCCCGGCGGGTGTGCACGCTGAAGGCGCCGCCGATGGAGTTGCGGCCGAACAGGAAGCCCTGGGGACCGCGCAGGACTTCTGCCCGCTCGAGGTCATACAGGGTGGTGACGGCCGAGCCGTTGCGCCCCTCGTAAAGGTCGTTCTTGAAGAATGCCGCGGAGGGATCCAGGCCGATACCGAAGTCCTGGGTGCGGATGCCCCTCACGCTGATCGCGTCAATGAAACTGTCCTGGCTGTTGCCGCTGACCCCGGGCGCGAAACTGACCAGGTCCTTGACGCTGTGCAGGTTGGCCTGGTTGATAAAATCACCCGACAGGGCGGTAATCGCCAGCGGCACGTCCATCACCGACTCGGAGCGCTTGGTGGCGGTGACGAATACTTCTTCGAGCGTCTGGGAGTAGACCGGTGCGGCCATTGCCGAGGCGATTAGGGCGGCCGAGACCGCCGTCGCCATGCTGTTTTTCTGGGGCCGGAGGTTAACCGGCGGGAAAAGTTGGCGGCTTTGCTTGTTCATGAGGGCCCCGGGGTATGCAGTTTATGGATTGGTCACTTCTTCGCGGCTGGACCACGATCGCGCAATTGCGCCCACCTCGTACTGTGTAACGAAGCCGTGTGATGAGCTAATGAAATTAGTCAATGCCTTGCCGGATTGGTATACCCCTATAGTGTAGGATTTGCATGCCATCATGCCGGCCCCACCGCTATTCCCGCTGCCTCCAGCGCCTCGACCATGGGTTGTAACTGCGCTTCGTAGTGCCGCCACCGCCCGATGGAGCGGGTGTGCGCCGGTTCCCGCACCTGCACGGCACTGGCAGTGGAAACGGCGCCTGCCTGCTCGTGGAAGTTCAGGCAGGCGGGTTCCCAGGGTAATTCCAGATACTCGAGCAGGGCCCTGGCGTTTGTTTCCAGCTCGCGGGCAGTCTCCTCGTAGCTGATATCGTAAAAGCGCCCGGGAAGGCGTTCCCGCCAGACCTGCATCAAGCGGCGATAGCGGGCGTGGTGCCGGGCCATCTCGGCCTGGTCGTAGGAATGCAGGTAGGCGTCGGCAAACAGTTGCTTGAAGCTCGCGAAGCAGGCGTCCATCGGGTCGCGCACCAGATGGACGATTTTGGCATTGGGGAACGCTTTGAGTATCAGGGGGATCATGAGGAAGTTCTGCGGCAGCTTGTCGACAAATCGCGGGGTTGTGCCTCGCATCTTGCTGGTGGTTTGCAGGTACAGACCGGCAATTTTTGCCGGGGGGAGCTCTCGCGCCGCGGCAAACAGTTCCGCCGAGAATCGCCGCGGATTGCGATAGTTGCTCAGCCGACGCAGGGCCAGGCCGAACTGTTGCAGTTCACCGGCCGAGCTTACCTGTGAATGGCTGGTAATGATCCGCTCGACCAGCGTGGTGCCGGTGCGTGGCTGTCCCAGTACGAAGATGGGGGAGGCGTCCGGGTTGCCTTCACCAGGGCTGTCGAACCAGTCGCGGGTGTAGTGTGTTTCCAGGTAGTCGAACATGGCGATCTCCGCCTGCTCGTCAAATTCCACGGTGGAGCGCCGCGCAGCGGCCCCCGCGCTGAACGCTTCGAATGCCTTGTCCCACTGCCGTAAATCCTCGCGCTCCTTGCCGATCGCATAGTAATAGAAAGCACGGCTGCGCGGCTGTTGTCCGGGACGGGCCAGCAGGGCCTCCATTTCCTCGATGTGTGCGGTGTCGGTTGCCCGGGTGGAACTGGACAGGCCCCAGTGGGCCTGGGGCGTGTCGGCCTGTTGCCTGACGATGGCGCTGAAAATGGCGTCGGCCGCCTCCGGGTCGCCCCGGTAGACGAGATTATTGGCCAGGTTGAGCATGAACGGCGGGTGGCCGGGGCGCAGGGCGTCGGCCCTGGCGAAAAATGCGCCGGCGGCGCTGTGTTCTCCCATCAGGGAGAGTGTCGTGCCGATCAGGTCCAGTACGATCGGGTCCTCGGGCCTGATTCTCAGGGTCTCGCGCAGGGCTGCGTCCGCCAGGTTGACCTGGCCCTCGCTCATGTAGAGCCTGGCAAGGTGGGCCCAGGCCGCGGCGTGGTCCGGGTCCAGTTTCACCACCGATTGGAAGGCGCTGAAAGCGGTTTTGCGCTGTTGGGCTTCCAGTGCGACCAGGCCGACTAGGAAGTGGCCTGGAACCAGGTCGGGCTGCAGTGACAATGCCTGCTGGCACAAGGCTCCCGCGGTCCCGGTGTTGCCGGCGGACAGCTCTGCAAAGCCCTGTTTAAGCAGTTCATGTAATTCCCCGGCGTTCTCCGGGTTGCTGGTGTTGCTCATGTGCGGCTCTCGGGTCGGTATCCGGGATCGATGCTACGACTCCCGCCCGGATGCGGAACTACATCATAACGTGAAACCGGGCTGGTAAAAAAAGTACACAGCCGAGCAATCCCGGGTCCTGTACCCTGGATTTGTCATCGGCGCGTCGGGATTGCGCGATGGATGCGGTGATTCGGGCGATGAGTAGCCGTAGCTGGCACCTCCCCGCCAGGCAGGAAGGCGACCGCGGGCATTCGCACGCCCCATTGATTCACAAAGGAAGTCAAGAACGATGTGCTGCGCTCGCCCTTCAGTTTGCAAGCCTGGCAATCGGCACTATCTTCATTGATTACAATACTGGCTGCGAGGTGATCGGCGGGCTGCATTCCAACTAACTCTCTATCGATCCCACAGGCCGGCTGTAAGCGGGAGTATGTGATGCACTATCAAGTATCGACGCAAGGTGCTGGCACCGTTCTTGTATTTCTGCTACTGCAGGGCTGTACGGACACTACCGTTCAGTATTATGGCCCTATCACGCTGCCTGTCGACGATGGGAACGAGCTTCACATTTCCACGTATCCGGCAGATTTTCCCGATCAGGAGGCGCATATTCCCTTCCTCTATCGGAGGTTCAGAACGCCGGACCAG
>JAZBNW010000473.1:0-5172 GCA_036350855.1 Halieaceae bacterium | reverse complement strand
CAGGGCAGGGAGAGCAGCAACAGGCTGACCAGCAGCAGCTGCCGGCGCAGGCTCACCCGGTGTCGCCCCTGCGGGCAGGGTCAACGGCGGCGGACTTCAACCGGCACCCGTCCAGCGGTAGCCCACGCCGTAGGCGGTCTCGATCGCGGCGAATTCCGGGTCGACCGCCTGGAACTTGCGGCGCACCCGCTTGATATGCGAGGTGATGGTGTTGTCGTCCAGCACCACGTTGGCGGATTCCATCAGCTGCTGCCGGTTCTTCACATGCCCGGGGTGCCTGGCCAGCGCGTGCACGATCCAGAACTCGGTGACGGTCAACTCCACCGGGCTGGCGTGCCACTGGCTGGTCATGCGTTCGAGGTTCAGGCGCAGCGGGCCGCGCTGGACGATATGTTCTTCCAGCACCGGGCTGCGCAGGGCCTGTACCCGGCGGAACAGGGCGACGATGCGGGCCAGCATATGCGCCTGGCTGATATCCTTGGTGAGGTAGTCGTCCGCGCCCAGGCGCAGCCCCGAGATGATATCCAGCTCGGAATCCCGGGCGGTCAGGAACACGATCGGCAGTTCCGGACAGCGGCTGCGCAGGTCGCGGCAGAGTTCGAAACCGCCCTCTACCTCCTCACCGAGCCCCACGTCGATGATGGCCAGGTCCGGCAGTTCCCGGCTGAAGGCATGGCTGGCCGCCGCGCGGTCCGGGAACAGCGAGACGCGAAAACCCCGCCTTTGCAGGGTATCGCGGTAGTTGGCCGCGATACTGGCTTCATCTTCCACGATGGCGATGTGGTGTGGCATGTGCGGCGCTTGACCGTTGGCGGTTGCAGGCGCCCATACTTCCAAATAACGGCCCACACCACAAGCGCTTGCCACAATTCGCCATGATTCCTCATCGGATAGCCACAATTCGCGCACATTTTCGCCAGATCACTGCCTTTTAATGAACCCCTCACTCAAGCGGGGTACAGGCGATGAAACAGCAGGTTTACATTCAACTCAGTCGGGACGCGCAACGAATCGGGGGTTTGCACCTGTGGTGCCTGTTCCGCGCCCTGCCTGTCGCACTGGCCACGGCAGTGGTGCTGATGCTGCTGTGGGTCACACCCGCCCGGGCGACATCGGGGGAGGGGGGCGAGGGCGCATTGGCGCAGCTGGCCAGCGGACAGCTGTTGTTCGCCGGCGACCAGCCGGGGCATTACACCCCGGCGATCATGCTCGGCAGCAAGGTGCACTTCGACATCAGCGGCATGATCGCCACGGTCGAGGTCGAACAGGCCTTTCGCAACGATTCGGGGCGCGCCCTCGAGGGCGTCTATGGCTTCCCGCTGCCGGACAACGCCGCGGTGCGCCACATGGAAATGGTGATCGGCGAGCGGCGTATCGTCGGCAAAATACGCGAAAAAGCCGAGGCGCAAAAAATATACCGCGAGGCGAAATCCGCCGGCAAGAAGGCCAGCCTGGTCGAGCAGCAGCGCCCCAACCTGTTTACCAACCGGGTGGCCAATATCAACGCCGGCGAAACCGTGGTGGTGCGACTGGAATATGTGCAGCAGCTGAGCTTTGACAACGGCGAGTTCAGCCTGCGCTTTCCCACCACGCTCACGCCGCGCTATATGCCGGGACAGCCCGTTGCCGCGGCCAGCGGCGAGGAGGAGCCGCCGGCGCTGGCTGTCGATCCCTACCTGGGCTGGGCGCTACCGACCGACCAGGTACCGGACGCGGACGCCATCTCGCCCCTGCAGTACCCGCAGGCGGGCGATGAACACAGGCCGCTCAATCCGCTGGAACTGAGCGTGCGCCTGGACATGGGCATGCCGCTGGCCCGGGTGGACGCCCCCTACCACGATATCGTGCTGGCCCGCCGGGCGCAGGTCTACACGATCTCCCTCGCTGCCGGCGTCACCGAGATGGACCGCGACTTCGTTCTCACCTGGCAGCCGGTGAGCGGTGCGGCGCCGACCGCCGCGCTGTTCACGGAAAACGTCGATGGCGAGTATTTCGGCCTGTTGATGGTACTGCCCCCCGCCGCCGAACGCGCCGCCCCGGCGCCGCCGCGAGAGCTGGTCTTCGTGGTGGACACTTCCGGTTCGATGGGGGGGATCGCCATCGCCCAGGCCCGTGACAGCGTATCCCGGGCACTGCGGGAACTGCGGCCCGAGGATCATTTCAATATCATCGAGTTCAACTCCACACACAGGGCCCTGTACCGCAGGCCTGTGCCCGCCACCCGGCACCACGTGCAGCAGGCGCAGCAATTTGTCCGCCAGCTGCAGGCCACCGGCGGCACCGAAATGCTGCCCGCCCTGCGCGCGGCCCTGGATCCGCAGCGGGAGGCGGAGGTGCTGGAGGAGCAGCTGGCGCTGCGCCAGGTGATATTCATTACCGATGGCGCGGTGGGTAACGAGGTGGCGCTGTTCGAGGAAATCAGCGCGCGCCTGGGCGACAGCCGCCTGTTCACGGTGGGCATAGGCTCCGCACCCAACAGCTGGTTCATGCGCGAGGCCGCCCGCTTCGGCCGGGGCAGCCATACCCATATCGGCTCGCTGGACGAGGTGGGGGACAAGATGGCCGCCCTGTTCGCCCGGCTGTCGCAAGCCGCGGTGGTCGACCTGGACGTCACCTGGCCCGCCACGGCCCAGGCCGGGCAGGTCGAGGCCTGGCCCGAGCGGCTGCCCGACCTCTACCTGGGTGAGCCGCTGCTGGTGTCGGTGAGTTTCGGCCCGACCCGGCCACTGGGCGAGGTGGTGGTCAGTGGCGACATCGCCGGTCGGCCCTGGCGCCAGGTGTTGCAGCTGGCCGATGAGGTCGACCCGGCAACGACGGGGGCGCCAAAGGGTGTCGCAAGCCTGTGGGCGCGCGCGAAGATCCGTGGGCTGATGGACCAGATCGTGCTCGGTCGCAGCGAGGACGCGGTGCGATCCGAGGTACTTCCCATTGCGCTGCAGCACCAGCTGTTGAGCCCCTACACCAGTTTCGTCGCTGTCGAGGAGGTGGTGTCGCTGCCCCCGGGTGAGCGGGCGATGAGTGTACCGGTGCCCAATACCCGACCGCTTGGCCAGACGCCCCAGACCTTCGCCTATCCCCGCACCGCCACCACGGGGCCCGCCCGGGCCTGGCTGGGCATGTTGCTGCTGTTCATCGCCACCCTGGTGTGGGTGATGCGCCAGCCGGAGCTGGACCATGTCCCGACCAGCGACAACTAGAGACTGGCGCCAGCTGATGGTGCTGCTGCTGGTGCTGGGCGGCTTGCAGCAACTGGCCGCCGCCGGCCTGATCAAGGCGAAAGCCTGGCTGGCGCCGGTCCTGATAGAGCGGGCCTGGGAAACATCCCTCAGCCTGGGCGGCGCGGCCGTCAAGCCCTGGCCCTGGGCGGATACCTGGCCCGTGGCCAGGTTGCGGGCGCCGGCCCTGGGGGTGGACAGGCTGGTGCTGGCGGGGGATTCCGGCAATGCCCTGGCCTTTGGCCCCGGGCACACGCACGCCTCGGCACAACTGGGCAGCGCGGGCCTGGCGGTGATCGGCGGACACCGCGATACCCATTTCGCCTTCCTGCGCCGCCTGCCTCCCGGCGCGACCCTGCAGTTGCAGTTGCCGGACGGCAGCTGGCGCGACTACCGCGTGGAATCGCGGGAAGTGGTGGACGCGAGCAAGCAATCCCTCCCGGTCCTGGTGGGCGAGGAGCGCCTGTTGCTGGTCACCTGTTATCCCTTCGATGCGCTGCAGGCAAACGGTCCGCTGCGTTACGTGGTGGGCGCCCGGCCGGCGATGCGGCAGGCCCGCCGGGTTTACAGCATGTGAAACTGGCACCCCCCCCGACGCTCGCCTGCTATAATTTGCGGCCCCGAAAGGACGACGGACGCCCGAGATGAAAACCACAGTGCTGAAGCCGGTGGATGCGGCCTGGCTGTTGATGGAGACGGCGGATACCCCGATGCACGTCGGTGTCCTGGCGATATTCCACAAACCGCGCAATGCCGCCCCCGACTACCTGCGCAAGCTGGCCGCCAGGATGCGCGCGTACAAGGTGACCTGCGAACCCTGGAATATGCGCCTGAGCGGCGACGGGATAACGGCCCTGGTGCCGCGCATGACGGAGCAGCGGGACGTGGAACTCGGCTACCACTTCCAGCACTCGGCCTTGCCCGAACCCGGCGGCGAACGGGAGCTGGGGATGATGGTGGCGCGCCTGCACAGTCCGGCGCTGGACAGGAATCGTCCCCTGTGGGAGTTCCACCTGATCGAGGGGCTCGAGCGCGACCGCTTCGCCTTCTACGTGAAAATGCACCAATGCCTGGTGAGCTTTCTCGATTGCGTACCCACGGTGTTGGCCATGCTTGCCGACAGCGCCAGGGCGCGCAATGTACCGCCTTTCTGGGCGCGGCCGCTGGCGGACACCCTCGAGGCGCAGGCGGCGGATGAGAGTGAGGGCGTGATGGCCTCGATCGCGTCGCTGGGCAAGGCCGGTGTGGGCCTGTTGCGCGCGGCGGTATCTCCGGACAAGGCCCGCGGCTTTCTGCTGCCGCGCAACATACCCCGCTCCACCCTGAACCGGGCGATCAACCAGCAGCGGCGTTTCGCCACCCAGCAGTTTGAACAGGCGCGTATCGAGCGCGTGGCGGCGGCCACCGACAGCACCGCCAACGAGATTCTCACCTACCTGTGCGGCAGCTCCCTGCGGCGCTTTTTCAAGGAGTACAACGCCCTGCCGGACGAACCGCTGGTGGGCCTGATCCCGGTGTCCCTGAGGGAGCGCGGCAGCCGCAACCCGGCCAATGCCGTCGCGGGTATCCGGGTGGAGCTCGGCACCCATATCGGCGACCCCCTGGCCAGGCTGGCGGCGGTGAAGGAGTCCATCAAGGCCGTCAGGGAGGATCGTGAGTCACTGCCGGAGGCGGCGGTGACCTCCTACGTGCTGTTGCGGGCGGCGCCGCTGCTGGCCAGCCAGCTGCCGGGGGTCGGCCGCTTCGTCCCGCCGCCCTTCAACCTGAAGATTTCCAATACCCACGGCGCGGACACGCCGAAATATTTTGATGGCGCCAGGCTCGATGCGATCTACCCCATCAGTCAGCTGGTGCAGCACGCCGCCCTGAGTATTGATTGCGTGAGCTATGCGGGCACCCTCAATATCGGCTTCACCGGCGCGCGCGATACCCTGCCTCACCTGCAGCGCCTGGCGGT
>JAZBNW010000472.1:0-4200 GCA_036350855.1 Halieaceae bacterium | reverse complement strand
GGTCGGGTTGCGGGCGATTTTCCGGGCTGATGCTGAACATGACCGGCAGGGATTTGAGAATCAGCCATTCCTTGATTCCCCGGGCGGGCAGGTCGTAGACGGTGAAGTTCTTTTTGCTCCGGTCGAACATCGCCACCTGGGAGGACAGGGCGAGGGTGAACCAAACCCGGTCCTTGTCATCGACCCGGATGGTATGGAGATAGTAACCCTCGGGCATTTCATGCGTGATGAATTTTTTCGTCTTGATGTCGAACTCCAGCAGTGCCTGCTGCATGGAGGGCGTGATGAAAATGTTGCCGTCCTTTTTCGAATAGGCGAATGAATGCACGCCCATGTAGTTGTACATCTTGGGGAATACCTTGAAACGGTTGCCCATGATGCCGCCCAGCCCCATGTCCTCGTCGTGGGGCACCTTGTACACCGTGTACCGGCCCGTCGCCGGGTCGAGCTCATAGATGCGATCGAACAGGTTGTCGCCGATATAGACATAGCCGTTCGGGTGCAGCAGGAAATCGTGCATCTGGGAGAAACCGTCGCCGATGGGCCACTCGGTGAACTGTATCCCCGCCAGGTGGTCTTCCCAGGGGCGGGGCGCCGGCACGGTTTCCGGGTGCTCGCGCAGGCGCCGGTACTCCTCCCGCAACAGGGTCGCCACCTTCTGGTGGTCGTCCGTCGGCAGGCGGGCGCCGTAGGTATTCATCCGTTCGATCACACTCAGCCACTGCTCCTCGGTGCGCTCATTGCGCATGAAGGGAGAGGCCTGCTGGTGACAGAAAGCGCAGTTCAGCTGGAAGGTCTTTTTCAGGCCCTCATCACCGCCGAAGTCCAGCTGGGACAGCCACACGTTGGAGGGAAAACTGGCGATGAGTTGTTCGGGGGTCATTCGTTGCATGACCAGCTCGCCTTCCAACGCAGGCAACAGGGCGTCGACGTAGCCCTGGGCCCTGGCGCGGTAGGTGACCGGCCATGCCGGCGCATCGAAGCTGACCTGCCCCGCCGCGTTGGTGAACCGGGTGATGACCGGCACGCTGGTATTGGTGACCCCGTCCGGGGCATAGCCGTCATCGCTGAGGTCTGCCGCGGGTTGCGCCACCGGTGATTGGGTGACCATGACCTGGGGCAGCGGGCGGCCCTGCTCGTCTTTCACCAGCAGGGTCGCGGCGCCGCATAGTGGTGCAAAAAACAGCAACATGAGCAGGCAGGGTGAGAACCGCATGGTATTTTCCTCGACTGGCGTTATTCTGAGCGAAGTATGCCAGCATCGCCCGCCACAGTCATCGGGACCGACCCGGTCGGGCATGGCGCCCGGCCATGAGTGTGGCGCGCACCGATAGGGAAGGGAGCGCGGCGTTAGAAGGTCCAGTTCACGTTGGCCGACAGCCCCAGTGCGCCGTTGTTCTGGTACTCGCCGCCAAAGTTTCTGGCGGCAATCCTGGATTTCCCCAGGTCCGCGTAATTGATATAGCCGCCAACGTGCAGCGTATCGGACAGGGCATAGCGGGCGCCGAAGGCGTAGCGGACCTGGCGGTCGACCGGCAACTGCGCATTGCGGTCCTCCTTGTCCACCGGGTTGGTGTCATAGGCCACACCGCTGGTAAGTGCCCAGCGCTGGTCCAGCTGGTATTCCACGCCCCAGGCGTAGTGGTAGGTGTCGCGCCATTTGGTGGGGATTGCCGCGCCGCGGTTCTCTGTGGCGAGAGGCACGTCGCCCAACTGGCTCCAGTTGTCCCAGCCGACGGTCAGGTTCACAGCCCATTTTTCATCCAGGGCGTGGTGCATGGCAAACCTGACGTACTCGGCGAAATTGAGTTCGGACCTGACGCTCACTTGCTGGCCAGTGCCCGGTAGCACCATTCCGCCGCCGGGGGCGACGATCTTGAAGTCTCCATCGTACTCCGGCTTTATCTCGCTCTGGTAGATCAGACCGAAACGGGTGCGGTCGGTCAGCTCATACATACTGCCCAGCTTGAAGGAAAAGCCTGAGTCGTCGCCGTTGATCGAGGCCCTGGCATCTTCCCTGTCGGCAACGAGGCGCGGCACGTTCAGGTGAACATTCAGATTGGAGTACCAGTACTGAACCGCAAGCCCGAGGGACAGCCTGTCGCTGACCCGGTAGGCAAAGTTCGGCACGATGGCGGCGAGCAGCAGGTCCACTTTCGTCGCCTGGTAGCGTCCGGCCCAGTCGTTGTCGTAATCCAGCCCGGCGCCGGCCAGCCCCAGGAAGTAGACACCGCCACTCCATCGGTCCGATTGAAAATCGTGGACATAGGCAGCGGACCCGACAGGCGCCGTCTCGCCGGCGTCGCCGCCATTGCCGGTGCCCAGGCGCGGGCTGGTGTATTCCACGTCGAATTTGACATCGGGTATCAGGGCGCCGCCGGAAGCAAACAGCTGGTTGCCCTTGATGCGGGAGGAACTGGCCGGGTTGTGCATGATGGAAGCGGCGTCGTCCATGCCCGCCTCAGAACCGGCGCTGGCGCGCCCGCCGGAGAAATCGCCGTATTCGTTCAGCCACAGGCCGCCCGCTGACGCAGCGCCCACATTGAGCAGCGCGGCAGTGACAGCACAGCCCAGGATGGTATTTTTCATGTTTGCTCCCGAATTTTACGCAAGACCGCCACAGGCGGGCTCAATCTGTGCCCGCAAGTTTAATGGAGTGACGCCCCGTTTGGACAGGCCTTTTTCCGGAACTTATTTGCAGTTGGTTCGCAGCATGAGCTGCTTGAACACCACCGCGTTGTGGTCGCTGCCGTCCCGCTCGGGTTCCTCCGCCAGCTCCAGGTTCGGAAAGCGCCTGAACAGTTCCGAGATCGTCAGGTAGAGCTGGCGCTTGGCCAGGGCGGCGCCGATGCAGTAGCGCGGGCCGTAGCCGAACAGCACGTCCGGATTGAATTCCCGCTCCACGTCGAACACCTCCGGGTGATCGTAGTAGCCGGGATCGTGATCTTTCAGGTGGGGCATCATCAATACCATCTGGCCCTTGCGCACCTGCTGACCGAGGATTTCCATGTCCCGGGGCGCGTAGCGGGCGAAGCCCATTTTCGAGGCGGTGCCCCAGCGGCTGATCTCGCTGAAGGCATTGGAGAACGCATCCGGGGTGGCCAGCGCTTTCGCGACCTGGTCCTTGTGCTTGAGCAGGCAATATACCGACCACTGCTGCGCCACCAGTGTGGTATCGGCGCCGGCGCCGATCAGTGCCAGGATCAGTGTGATGATGTCCCCCTCCTCGAAGCCGGCGTTTTCCTGCTCGATTTTCAGCAGGGTACTGAGGAAGTCATCCTGCACCGGCGCCAGCCGGCGCTCGGCGATCACCAGCTTGAGAATATCGATGGCCCGGTTGCTGTCCTGGCGCGCCTTCTCCCGGCGCTCATCGGAGATGGTGGGGTTCCAGGTCTCGGTGAAGGTCATGATCACCTGCTTGATATCCGGCCAGTATTTTTCCGGGATACCCACCATCCTGGTAATGGAGATAAACGGGATATGGGCGGCGATCTTGTCGATGTAATCGAAGGTCTCCGGTGTGCCCAGTTCGTCAAACAGTCGCTTCACGTCCGGCTCGATCTTGCGCTGGATGGAGTCCACCACGTTGCGCGAGAACGCCGGCGCCGTCACCCGCCGCACCAGCCGGTGGTGGTCGTGGTCCGCCAGCAGGCTGTGGCCGATCAGGGCTCGCTCAAAGTTGCTCCACTGGTCCTCGGGCGGCCGTGGCGGGGCGAATTCCCAGTCGTAGAAGTCGGAGGACAGCGGCTCCTCTTTCCAGCAGGCCATGATGTCGGGCATGCGGGTCATGATCCACGCCTGCCAGGGCTCGTACCACACCAGCCGCCCCCGCTCCATCAGCGCGAGGCACTGGGGGATCGGGTCCGCCATGTACGCCTCTGAGTTGGGGTCGAACAGTTGCTCTATCGGTACCAGGTGCTCTGCTGCGTCTGCCATCACTTCTTCCTCGGCGCTCTCCGCGGATGCTGATCACCATTCGAGCGCCCTGTTCGGGTTGAAAACCGGTAGTCTAGCAAGTCCTTTAAAGCTGCACAAATGTATACTTTTGCTTGGGCGAGGTATTTTGGTGTTTTGTCTTGTGTTTGTTCGGGTGTGCTTTTTATTTCGCGGTGAAGGGTGTGGGCTGTTCCATTCACGGCTAGGGGGCGGCTTGCCTTACTCGGGAGGGCTGTTCCATTCACGGCAGTGGGTCCGGGTGTG
>JAZBNW010000471.1:0-15561 GCA_036350855.1 Halieaceae bacterium | reverse complement strand
CGGCCTGCGCCAGTTGCCTGCCAACTGCGGTGGAGCCGGTGAAGGTCAGCTTGCGCACATCCGGATTGGTACAGAACTCCTCGCCGATCGGTGCAGGGTCTGCTGCGGTCACCAGGTTGACAGCCCCCGGCGGAATGCCTGCCTCGTCGAGAATCTCGAATACGGCAATCGCACACAGGGGAGTCGCCTCCGCCGGCTTGAGCACCACGGTGCAGCCGGCGGCCAGTGCGGGAGCGATTTTGCGCGTGAGCATGGAGACCGGATAGTTCCAGGGCGTGACAGCCGCCACCACACCCACCGGCTGCCGGTGTACCAGGAAGCGCTGGTCACTGCGGGAGGAGGGGATGGTCTGCCCGTAGATGCGCTTGGCTTCCTCGGCAAACCACAGCAGGAAGTCGGCGGCGTACTTGACCTCATTCATCGCGGCCTTGAGGGGCTTGCCCTGCTCGCGGGTCATCAGTTGCGCGAGTTCCGGCCTGCGTTTCATCATCAGTTGGTAGGCGCTGTACAGTTTATCGGATCGCTCATAGGCGGACAGTGCCGACCACGCTGGCAGCGCCGCTTTAGCTGCGCTTATGGCCTTTCTCGCGTCGTCCCTGCTGCCATCGACCACCTGGCCGATTTGCTCGCCGGTGGCGGGATTGAAGACGGGAAACTTGTGTTGGGACTGAATCCATTCACCGTTGATATACATGGGGGCCTCTCGAATAATTTGGCTTTTTGACAGACGGATCGACTGAGTGAGGCGAGATGATAGCAGCGGTATCTCAATCCCGGCTGTTCATTTTATTCACCTGTCAGGGAGTATTTCTCAAGCATAAACGGTCTGCCGGTGACGATATTACCCTATATCGGTGCAGGGCGAGAGCGTATCATAAGCCGGCAGTGCATACTGTCAGCGAGAACCGCTTTACCTGGCGAATCGAAGCGGGATTGGCGATCTGATTCAGGTCTGTATAACAAGAATTAAAACGGGAGCGCTACTCTGGATTCCAACGTAGACAAG
Source organism: Halieaceae bacterium (assembly GCA_036350855.1). GTDB lineage: Bacteria > Pseudomonadota > Gammaproteobacteria > Pseudomonadales > Halieaceae > JARRPM01. The sequence goes on along the minus strand of JAZBNW010000471.1, from coordinate 14,555 downwards.
ACCAATTTTGCCGCGACCATTATTATTATCCTGCTGGTTTCGGTGCCCCTGGCACTGAATCCGGTCGCGGGAGCGGAGCTTATCGAGAGCAGTTACAGGTTCATTGCCACCAATTTCGGTTGGCTGTACCTGCTGGGCGGAGTGGCAGCCCTGATACTGCTTCTGTGGCTGGCCTTCGGGCGATACGGCGTCGTCAAGCTCGGCACTGCACAGGACCAACCCGAGTTCTCCACCTACAGCTGGGTAGCCATGCTGTTCTGCGCAGGGATTGGTGCCGGTCTTATGTACTGGTCGGCAATAGAGTGGGCTTACTACTACCAGGCTCCGCCTTTTGGCGCGAAACCCGGGTCAATCGAGGCAGCAAAATGGGCCTCCTCCTATGGCGTATTTCACTGGGGTTTTATCGCCTGGGCCTTTTATTGCCTGCCCACGCTGGCGATTGCCTACCCGTTCTATGCCCGTAAAGTCCCGGTGCTGAAATACAGTGTCGCCTGCCACTATTGGCTGGGTGGTCGGGAGAAAAACGTTTTTGCCCGGGCCATGGATTTTCTCTTCATGATCGCGCTGATCGGCGGTGCCGGTTCATCCCTGGGGTTCTCGACGCCTCTGATCGGCGCATTGGTGTCGAGACTCACCGGTATAGAGACGGGCTTCGGGATGGAGGTCGCGGTGGTAGGCGTCTGTGTTGTGATTTTCGCTACCAGTGTTTACCTCGGCCTGGAGAAGGGCATCAAGCGACTGAGTGACCTGAACCTGCTGTTGGCGCTCGCACTGCTCGTTTTTGTCCTGTTCGCTGGCCCGACACTGTTCCTGGTCAAGAGTGCACTCAATAGTGTCGGCACCGTGGTCCAGAATTTTGTAGCCATGAGCACCTGGACAGACCCCTTCACCGACTCGGGCTTCGTGGAAGACTGGACGGTTTTTTACTGGGCGTGGTGGATAGCCTATGGTCCCTTTGTCGGCTTGTTCGTGACTCGCATATCCCGGGGGCGTACCATCCGCGAGGTGGTACTGGGAATGCTCATCTATGGCAGCCTCGGTTGCGCATTGTTTTATCTCATCCTGGGCAACTACTCGCTGAATCTTCAGTTGTCCGGTGAACTCGATGTGGTGAAGATTGTCACTGAGCAGGGTGGTAACCAGGCCATTGTGGCGGGCTTTGACCAGTTACCTCTTGCTGCCCTGGTGATTGGCCTGTTTTGCTTCGTCAGTGTTATTTTTTCAGCCACTACCTACGATTCCGCATCATATATTCTCGCATCAAGTGCCACTCATCAGCTGCGCCCGAGTGAAGATCCGCCGCGCTGGCACCGTTTGTTCTGGGCGGTCGCTCTGGCGATATTGCCCGTTACCCTGATGTATATCGGCGGGCTCAAGGTAGCCCAAACGGCAGTGCTGGTTGTGTCTTTGCCGATACTGTTGACCGGGATAATATCGAGCTGTGCCCTGGTATTGTCCTTGAAAGAGGACCACGCTGCGCGTACCGGCGGGACGCCGGAGTGACCTGGCCCCGTCCCGGCTGATTTACGCGGGAATGTTCCCCAGTTCCAGCTCCGGATCGCTGGCGATTTCGTCCAGGATCCACTCCCTGAAGGCGACCACTTTGCTTTTGAACGCTCTTTCACGCCTGCATACCAGGTACCATGCGCCCTCAGCCTTTACCCGGTGGCCGGGGAAAAGTTCCACCAGCATGCCGGCCTTCAGATCCCTTGAAATGTAGGGCTGCATCCCGAGGGCAATTCCCATGCCCCGGCTGGCAGTAGAAAGTGCCAGGTCATAGCTGTCAAACTGCAATCCTGATTCCGGGTCAACGCCTTCAACACCTGCGCCATCCAGCCAGACGTACCAGTCTTTGCGGGATGGATAGACCTGCAGAATGGTTGCACTGGCAAGATCGCCGGGCGACCTCAGGGGGGTGTCGCCAGCCAACAGGGCCGGGCTGCCCACCGGAAACATCAGGGAGTCGAACAGGTGATCGTAGTGTAAGGCCGCGGACGTCGGCGCGCCGATCATGACGCAGAGGTCCACATCATCCTGCTGGAAATCGACATCTGCCTGGGAGGTGCTGAGTCGAACCTGTATCTCCGGGTTTGCCTTATTGAACCCTGGCAAACGTGGAATGAGCCAGCGAATGGCAAAGGTCGAATAGAGTTGCACGGTTAAAATGTTGGCGGAGTGGGGCGCAGTCACCAACTCGGTACCCTCGGCGATACGGTCGAATGCCTCCCGCAAAATGGGGTAGTAAAGCCTGCCCAATTTGGTCAGCTCCACGGCACGGGATTTGCGTGTAAATAACTCAACCCCAAGGTGGCTTTCCAGTTGTTTGATCTGGTGGCTGATAGCGGAGTGGGAGACACACAACTCCTCCGCCGCATCGCGGAAGGAGCAATGCCGGGCCGCCGCTTCAAAGCTTCGCAGGGCTGTCAACGGCGGTATTTTCTTTCTCATGGCGTGTCCCGTAGTGTTCTGTTGAAAGTATAAGATGAATTCAGCTGAATGATGCAGAAAAGAATGAGGCCCTCTGCGGCCTTATACGACTGCAACAGGTGCACCAACCGATATACACATCCGGGTAAGAGCACTGGCGCCACTGCGAGGCCTGCCTGGGAAATTTGAAACCTGCGCAGGGACCGGTACTTAGGCGATCTACTATAGATTAGCCCGATTTCGGCTGAAAATAATTCAACCATTGTTTAAAAAACCTCTCTTGAGACTGCCCGCTAATCTAAATATTGTTGGGACGGTAGATTGAAGTGCAGCGAGTGTGGCCGGGCTTCCCGGCGCCGTGCGGGGGTCGAGCCCCAGGCATTTCTCAAAAATTATAATTAGCACGCCAAGAGGGAGAACCAACACAATGACTTCCACCAGATCAACAACCGTCGGTCCGCCCTCGAGTCGCAAACCTGTCGCCCTTGCCGTGGCGCTCGCGGCGATGGCTGCCACGCACGTCGCTGTTGCCCAGGATTACAAGCTCGAGGAAGTCCTGGTGTCGGCCCAGAAGCGCTCCGAGAATTTGCAGGACGTACCGATCAGTATCAATACTCTGGACCAGAGCGCACTGGACAACCTTAATATCAGCAACTTCCGCGATTATGTACTGCAGCTTCCCTCAGTATCGTTCACGCAGCGGCGGCCCGGCCAGGCCAACCTGTTCATGCGCGGCGTATCCGATGGCGGCAACTCAAACCAATCGCTACAGGCGCCCTCCGTTGCCATCTACCTGAATGAGCAGCCGGTCACGGCCATTGGCTTTAATCTGGATATGCACATCTACGACGTGGACCGGATCGAGGTGCTTATGGGGCCCCAGGGCACGCTGTACGGCGCATCTTCACAGGCTGGTAACCTGCGCATCATTACGAATCAGCCGGACTCGGAAGCATTTGATGCGGGATTCGACCTGACTACCGAGAGCATTGAGCACGGTGACGAAAGCTACATGGCCGAGGGTTATGTCAACCTGCCCATCAGCGACAAGATGGCCCTGCGCATCGCCGCCTGGTACGACGATGACGGCGGTTACATGGATGCCATCCCCGATACCATTACTTACCCACTATCCGGTATAACCCGCGACAACCAGGGATATGTGAAGGACGACTTCAATGATTCCGAAAAAGCTGGCGCGCGTGCCGCGCTGCGGGTGGATTTGTCCGACAGCTGGACAACGACCGCCAGCGTGATGTACCAGAAGCTCGAATCAAACGGCGTCTGGGATCAGAACCCGGACTTTGACGATCTGGAGGTCAGCCGCTTCTTTGACGACAGCCAGGAAGACGAATGGACCCAGTTCGCCCTCACCGTTGAGGGAGATCTTGGCTTTGCGGATCTCACGTACGCCGGCTCCTACCTCGACCGCGACTTCGACAGCTACAGCGACTACTCCCGTTATTCCATCGACGGGTTTGTGGAGCCCTATTACACCTGTTACGTGTCCTACTTCGGGCCCTGTGTCGATCCCAGCATCCAGTACTCCAACCATTCGGAGCTGACCTACCAGACCCACGAGTTACGCCTGGCGTCCCAGGGCGATCGCCTCGGCTGGATCATCGGTACATTCTATAGCGACCAGGAGACCGACTTCGACAGTCGCTGGTCCGTTCCGGCAATCAACCCGGGAGCCGCGGTGATTGACGACCTGTATTTCCAGACTGACCAGAAGCGTGAGGACACGGAGACCTCAATCTTCGGTGAGCTGACCTATCGTCTTACTGACCGGCTGTCCGGCACTGTTGGTTATCGCTATTTCGACGGTGAGACGACGCTGGAAGGCTTCGTTGGTACGGTATTCTGGCCAAACTGCTGCTTTGGATTCTCTCCGACCCGCCCCCCGGACAATGTCGATAGCAAGGCGGAGTACGACGACGACACGTGGAAGTTCAATCTTTCCTACGACCTCACTGAAGACATGATGATCTACGCGACGTACGCCGAGGGCTATCGCCCGGGTGGCGCGAACCGCTCGCCTGGTGTGGGCGAAACCTACGATCCGGATTTCCTCGACAGCTATGAAGTCGGTCTCAAGAGCACCCTGTGGGATGGCCGCTGGCGCCTGAATGCGGCGGTCTATTACATGGAATGGGACGACATGCAACTGGGATTCTTCGACCCGGACATCTCTTTGTTGGGGCTCGTGGATAATGTCGGTTCCGCCGAGAGTCAGGGCTTCGAACTTGACACAACGGTTCTGCTGACAGAAGCGCTCGAGCTGTCCCTGTCCTATGCGTATAACGAGGCGGAGTTAACGGAGGATTACTTCCAACGCGCAACTGATGCCGAGGCGAGCGCCACAGATGGCCAGGACCTGCCGTTCACGCCGGACAACAAATACACGGCGACCGTCCGGTACAGTTTCCAGATGTTCGAACTCGAGTCTGCCGTACAGGTGAACTACGCCTACACGGATGAAATGTACAACGACCTCATCCAGGACCAGCGCGAAAAGATGAATGACTACGGGCTCCTCGGCGCCAGCTGGACCGTCCAGGCTGATGGCTGGCACGCCAGCCTGTTTGCTACCAACCTCACCGACGAGGTGGCAGAGCTTTACATCAATACGGTGGATATCCAGCGCCTGACCACGGTAAACCAGCCGCGTACCATAGGCATCAGCTTCGGCATGAACTTTAACTGACACCGTTATGCGGTATCGGCGCCCGCGGCATCTGGCCGCCGGCGCCTTTTTTTCGAGACCTGGTAGGCAAACGGGAAGTAAACTGTTGCTATGAATCCATCATCTCCCGGACACGTTATACTTGAGCCGTTGCGGCAGGCCGCAACACACGTCGCTGCCGGCGAACTGGCGAAAGCAGAGGCGGTACTGCGCCCCTTTGTCCACGACCATCCAACGGATGTGAACGGTATTCGCATGCTCGGCGAGGTCGGGCTGGCGCTAGGCGCCCTGCGCGACGCCGAGGCGCTGCTCGCCAGGGCTGTGGAACTTGCCCCGGATTACCCTGAGGCAAGATTCGGCTGGGCCAATGCCCTGTACAAGCGTCACCGCTACGCGGAATCCATAGAGCAGCTGGATATCCTGCTGGCAGGCGACCCTGGGCGGGCAAACTGGCTGGTACTGAAGGCCGCCAGCCTGGTGGAAATCAATGAACATGAACAGGCCATTCCCCTGTTCGAAGCCATCCTGGCCACGAACGCCGAGCATCGCCAGGCCTGGCTTTCCTACGGTCACGCCCTGCGTGCTTTGGGCAGGATCGATGCCTGCGTAAACGCTTACGAGCAGTGCATCACCAGGGATGCAGGCGCTGGAGAGGCCTACTGGAGCCTGGCCAATCTCAAGACATACAAATTCAGTGATGAGCAGTTGGCAGCCATGGAAGAGCGGCTGAACGACCAGCAGTGTCCCTATCGCGACTACTATCACCTGCTCTTTTCTCTGGGCAAGGCCAGGGAGGACCGGAGCGAATACCAGGGTGCCATGGCCGCCTATGTTAAAGCGAACCAGGTTCGAGGAAAAAGCGTTCCCTGGGATGTACAGGCCTTTCACAGTGAGATGCAGTCTCTGCAGGCGTTTTTCAGTGCGGACTATTTCCGCGCACGTGAGGGCTGGGGATCCGAAGCGCCGGACCCGATTTTTATCGTGGGGCTTCCCCGGGCAGGCTCCACCCTGATCGAGCAGATACTCTCCAGCCACTCCATGGTGGAAGGCACGGCTGAGCTGGCAGACATCATCGCTCTTGCGCGAAATATCTCTGCAAAACAGCGTCGCGATGACGTGTCGCAATACCCAGCGGCACTTGCGGGTATGTCGGCTGAGCAGTTTACCGGGATGGGGCAGGCTTATATCGACAGCACCCGTATCCAACGCGTGACAGGCCGGCCTTATTTTATCGACAAGATGCCGAACAATTTCAGCCATATCGGGCTGATCCATTCCATCCTGCCGAACGCAAAAATCATCGACGCGAGACGCCATCCACTGGATTGCTGTTTCAGTGGTTTCAAGCAGTTGTTTGCTTCAGGTCAGGGCTTTACCTATGGCCAACAGCGTATCGGCAACTACTATCGGGATTATGTCGATCTCATGGCGCACTGGGACGCGGTGCTGCCGGGGCGCGTGTTGCGTGTGTTTTATGAAGACATGGTAAAGGACACCGAGACTCAGGTGCACCGCCTTCTGGACTATTGCGGACTGCCGTTTGAGGGCGCCTGCCTGGAGTTTTACAACAACGAGCGCACGGTGCGAACGGCCAGTTCCGAGCAGGTACGCCAGCCGATTTATCGTTCGGGCATGGGACAGTGGCAGCCCTTTGAACCCTGGCTGGACCAGTTAAAGGAGGCGCTGGGGCCAGCGCTGGAACACTACCGCCGGGACAGTTGATGCAGGCGTACCTGGATGTTGGGCTGAGCTTCCCGGAAGCGGGGCATCCGCGGCAGTAAGCAGCGCATGGTAAACGTCGATTAGACATGCAGAGTAAGTACGCAGACAGCGCTCTTCTGCGCGGCCATCCTGGAGCCTTTCTACCTGGCGGCCGCTTCAAATGCTCGAAGCGCATTGAGGGATGGCAGTTTACCGCGCTGCTGGAATTTGGTCACGACAGTCTCAAGTTTATATTTCTTGCGGTATATACCCGATGGGTTGGCCTGGACCATAGGCCTCGTCGCAGAAACGATTAGTATTACTCATGTATGCATGGAATATAATCATTTGCCCAGCGCGCGACTGGTTGCGAATATTGGCTGCAGGGAATATGGGCTGGTTGGTTCAGGCCACAGGCATAGAGAATAACAATGAGTGACAAGCGGGTAGCACTGGTGACAGCCGGGGCGTCGGGAATCGGGCGAGCTATTGCCGCACGTTTGCTGGCAGATGGCGTCAGCGTCCACATTTGCGATCTCGACCAGACAGCCCTGGCGGCATGCAGCTACGAACTTCCCGGGGTTACCAGCACCGCCTGCGATGCATCGGATGCGCTTCAGGTCGATGGCCTCTTTGCTGATCTGAAGCAGTGTTACAACCGCCTGGACATTCTGGTGAACAATGTCGGCATTGCCGGCCCTACTGCGCCGCTGGAAGAGATTTCTGTCGAGGACTGGGATCGCACAATAGCAGTGGATCTCAATAGCGCATTTTATGTGACTCGCCTGGCGGCACCTATGCTGAAGGCGAGTAAGGGTAGTATCGTCAACATGGCGTCCAATGCCGCAATGTTCGGTTTCCCCCTGCGTTCACCGTATACCGCGGCCAAATGGGCCCTGGTCGGCCTGACCAAGACCTGGGCGATGGAACTGGGCCCGGCGGGCGTTAACGTCAACGCATTGTGCCCTGGTAGCGTCAATGGTGCGCGTATTGACCACGTGATTGAAAGGGACGCGAAGGAGCGCGGTATGAGCCCGGGTAGTATCCGCGAAGTCTACCAACGCCAGAGTTCCATGCGTGTATTTGTCGATGCGCAAGATATTGCGGAAACTGTCCGCTTCCTGTGTTCCCCCGCCGGTCATAATATTTCCGGCCAGGCGATCGGTATCGACGGTCATACCGAAGGGCTTTCCAACTGGCTGACCGCATGAATCTGTTACGGAGCGTGAGATGAGAGCAGTCTGGTTTGATTCTTTTGGCGCGGCCGCCGAAGTCCTTGTCAGCGGCGAGCAGCCCAAGCCCACTGCGGGCCCGGGTGAAGTGCTGGTCAGGTTGGCCACCAGCGGCGTCAACCCCTCAGATGTGAAAAAGCGGGCGGGGGCCTTTCCCAATTTGCTCGATGGTGGCCTGGTCATTCCGCACAGCGATGGGGCAGGTGTCATCGAGGCGGTAGGCGAGGGTGTGGATGCCGGTCGGATTGGCGAGCGAGTATTTGTCTACCAGGCGCAGTATGGCCGCCGGTTCGGCACGGCGGCGGAATATGTCGCGCTGGATTCGGTACGGGCACCACGCCTGCCGGACAATACATCCTTCGAGGTGGGGGCCTGTATTGGTATCCCGATCATGACCGCTCACCGCTGTGTCTTTGCGGATGGTTCAGTGGCGGGACAGACGATTGTCGTAACGGGAGGCGCAGGGCGCGTGGGTTACTATGCGATCCAGTGGGCAAAATCGCAAGGGGCGACGGTGATCGCCACCGCCAGTAATGCCGCGGATGAGACAAGCTGCCGGGCGCTGGGGGCGGATCATGTGGTCAACCACCGGTTGGACAATTGGGGCGACGCCGTACTGGACTGCACTGGCGGCAGCAGGGTAGACCGCGTGGTCGAGGTGGAGTTCGGTGCGAACCTGCCCGAGGTCCTCAAGTGCATTCGTACCGGGGGCACTATCGCCACTTACTCCTCGACTGTTGTCAGGGAACCAAAACTGCCTTTCCTGCAGATGATGTTCATGGACCTGACCGTTCGTATGGTCATCGTCTACGCCATGCCGGAGGAGGCGAAGAGGCAGGCAATTGCCGACACCTGTCGACTGCTGGAGCAGGATCGGTTGCAGCACAGGATAGCCCACAGCCTTCCTTTCGAAAAGATGGCGATAGCGCATGAGCTGATCGAGCGGGGCGGCTTCGGAGGTTGTGTCGTTGTCAATGTTGGCTGATATGATGTCCCGGCTCCTCGCCTTCACCTTCCTGCTGATTTGCTGCACCAGCCTGTTACTTCCCGCCAGAGGCCTGGCTGACACGTCTCCGGCCCCGATCTTGCGGGTCGGCGAAACGATGTATCGCGGAGGCATCACGGCAGATGGTGCCATCGAGTACTTCCTCGGCGTTCCCTTCGCGCAACCACCGGTAGGTAAGTTGCGCTGGCGGCCGCCGCAACCGCTGGTGGCAGCCCCCACCAGTGTGCAGGCCCTGGATTTCGCGCCAGCCTGCGCGCAGGGCCCCCATATGGTGAAGTGGTACCGCGATCTCGTTGCGTCCTTTGGCGGCACCCCGGAGTCGTTCAGCGCACCGCAGGTCAGTGAGGACTGCCTTTACCTGAACATCTGGAAGCCCGCCCGGACCGGATCGTCCCCGCTGCCGGTGCTGGTCTATATCCACGGCGGCAGCAACAAGGGTGGCTGGTCCTATGAGCCCAACTATATCGGAGAGAACCTGGCGCGGCGCGGGCTCGTAGTTGTCACCATCGCCTATCGTTTGGGTGTTTTCGGTTTCTTTGCCCACCCGGAACTGGCTGATGCCAATTTCGCCCTGTTGGACCAGATCGCCGCGCTGCAATGGCTGAGGGACCATATCGGCACCGCTGGCGGTGACACCGCTAACCTGACGCTGATGGGCGAGTCCGCAGGCGCCAGCAATATCGCCTTCCTGTTGGCCTCGCCATCGGCCGCGGGCCTGTTCCAGCGGGCGATTCACCAGAGTGCAGGCTGGGCAGCCATAGGGCGCACCACCCGTGAAGCTCAGCTTGAGAGGGGAGTGGAACTACAAGAGCGCCTGCTGGGCGCCGAAGGCTCCATCGAGCAACTGCGCAAGATTCCGACCCAGGAGTTGCTGCGCGTGGCTGAATCGGTTTATGAGGGTCAGTTCTTTGATCCTGTGGTCGACGGCAAGAGTCTTGCAAAGCCTGTGAAAAACGTGCTGCATGACCAGGAGTTTCCCGCCGTCGATCTGCTGATTGGCAGCAACGCGGATGAATGGCTCATGTACCTGGAGGAGGGCGGGTCAGCGCAGGAATGGATGCGGGAGAACCTGACGGCTGAGCAGATCGAGGCGGTGAAACCCCTGCTGCCTGTCGATGCCGGTCCGGCGCAGTTGCAGGACACGCTGATCACAGCCCACAACTTCGTGTGTCCCTCCATGTACCTGGCGGAACAGGTAAGCCGCAGGGGAGGGCGCAGCTGGTTCTATTATTTTTCGCGGGTCCGGGAGGGGAGGCTCGCGCAGTCGATGGGGTCTTACCATGGAGCGGAACTGCCTTATGTGTTCAATACCCATGATGACTGGTTGCCCACCAGCGAGCTGGATCGCGAACTGGGGGAAGCCATGATGGACTACTGGGTGAATTTTGTCCGCAGCGGCGACCCTAACGGGCCGGATCTGGTTACCTGGCCCCGCTTTGACAGGAAAGCCGGTACGGTGCTGAAACTCGATACGAAGATCCGTGCCCAGGCACATGAGAGCCTGGCCATCTGCGATATTCTGATGCCGGTAGCCAGGTAAGCGACAGGTGAGTGCAGTTCAACAGTGCAGGCATAAATATCAAGTGATAACACGCACGACTTTGCGCAAGATAGGCAATTGACCTCACCGGGAGCACTGTTCGCCTGATGTCCCCACTGCATGACTGTGTCGAGCAATTCTACCTGGAAGTCTTTCCGATCGACGGGATCGAGGACCAGCTCCTCGGGTTGCCTGATGGCGCCTATATCGGTATCACCTGCTCACCGAAGCGCGGGCTGGATGCAACCCTTGACCTGGTGGACCGCCTGCATGGGCATGATTTCCACCTGGTGCCCCATATCGCGGCGCGCCAGGTGCGCGACGCCGCGCATCTGCAGGATATCGTCCAGCGACTTGACGGACAGGGCGTGGGAGCGCTGTTTGTGCCGGGCGGTGATATCGTCCCTCCGTTGGGAGAATTTTCCTCCTCATTGATGCTGCTGCGGGAACTTGCAAACATTGGACACCGGTTCGAACATATCGGTGTTGCTGCATACCCCGAGGGCCATCCGGCCATTCCCGCTGAAATTCTGCTGGCGTCTTTGCTGGCCAAGCAGGAGCTGGCTACCTACATGGTGACGCAGATGTGTTTTGATCCAGCCCTGATACTGCGATGGTTGCAGTCGATGCGGACCGAGGGAGTGACTCTAGCGGCCTGGTTGGGCCTGCCCGGGGTTATGAACCGGGTGAAACTGCTGCAAACCTCCCTGCGTATCGGCGTGGGTGAGTCGGCCCGGTTCGCCCGCAAGCAAACAAGCCTGGCCGGCAAGTTATTGCGCTCGGCAAATTACTCTCCCGAGGAGCTGGTGTTCGGTCTGGCGGGGGGGGTCGAGAATGCGGCGCTTGGCATCGACGGCTTTTACCTCTTCAGTTTCAACCAGGTCACAGCGACTGTTGCCTGGCGGGAGGACTTGCTGCGACGACTGTCCTGCCACGTGACGATGCCGGCATGAGTAAAAACCAGAGGCTCTGGCTGCCGCCAGAGAACTTACGCTGACTGAAAGACGCAACACATAAGTTTCGATAGGAGAGAACACGAAGGATGAACAAGGTTTTTTCACCGGTACTCTCAATCGGCCCCCGGGTGCGGAAGTCACCGTTTTTTGACGCGACCGTCTGCGCGGGGGTCAAGTCGTTCACGATTTACAACCACATGTACATGCCCACGTGTTTCTCCGACCCGGAGTCGGAGTACTGGGCAATCGTTGAAGGCGTCACCCTGTGGGACGTGTCCTGCGAGCGCCAGATCGAAGTCAGTGGCCCCGACGCTGTAGCATTCATGCAGACGCTGGTTCCCCGCGACATATCCACCTGCCAGGTTGATCGTTGCCGATACGTGGTGCTGACTGATAGCGATGGCTGCATTATCAATGACGCCGTGCTGCTGCGCCTGGCGGAAGATCGCTTCTGGCTTTCGCCAGGGGACAGCGATGTCGTGCTGTGGGCACAGGGACTGGCGACCAATTCGGGCCTAGATGTAACCGTCTTCGAGCCCGATGTGTCGCCGCTGCAGCTGCAGGGACCCAAAGCGCCGCTGGTGGCGCGCAAGTTGTTCGGGGACATAGCCATTGAAATGGGCTACTTCCATATGCGCCAGCTCGAGCTCGATGGCATTCCACTTGTGCTGAGCCGCACCGGCTGGAGCGGGGAGCTGGGCTACGAGCTTTATCTGCAGGACAGTACCCGCGGCACGGAACTCTGGGACAAGTGTATGGCTGCCGGAGCCGAATTTGGCATCAGGCCTGCAACTCCCTCAGCGATTCGCAGCGTTGAGGGTGCCATCCTCTCCTATTGCTCGGACATAACCCGCAATGACAATCCCTGGACGGTCGGACTCGGGCGGCTGGTGGATCTCGACAAACCCGGAGACTATATCGGCAAGGCCGCGCTGCAGAAAATCGCCCGGGAGGGCCCCGCGCGCCGCCTGGTGGGTGTCGAAATCGCCGGCGAACCCCTGCATGGTAACGATGCCTTCTGGCCCGTGCTACAGGGGGGCCAGACCGTGGGGCACCTGACCCGCTGCGTCTGGTCGCCCCGGCTGAAGAAGAATATTGGCTTCGTAAACGTCAGCGCGGCATTGGCTGCCGAGAACACCGAGTTGGCAATAGCGGCACCCGGCGGCCAGCGCAGGGCCCTCGTTGTACCGATACCCTGGGTCCACTCGGAGACCGTTATACCCCCGTATCCAGATTCACCAGGAGAATAGTAAAAATACTTATCATTTATTTCAGTTATACCGCTCCGGTGACTACTATAGCCGCCAGCTGAGGGATGACCCTGCCGCGACGCGGTGGGGCCAGACCTCAAATGCATCTCACCATTGAGCTATATGAGGGCCGACCATGTCACAATTCCAGCAAGATATCGACGCTATTGCCAAGCTGCGCGCCTCACAGGGCGGCACCTGGGACGGTATCAACCCCGAATACGCCGCGCGGATGAAAGCGCAGAACCGTTTCAGGACGGGTCTTGATATTGCGCGCTATACGGCCGCCATCATGCGCAAGGACATGGCTGAATACGATGCTGACAGCAGCAAGTACACGCAGTCGCTGGGCTGCTGGCACGGCTTTATCGGCCAGCAGAAGCTGATCTCCATCAAGAAACATTTCGACACCACCGACAAGCGCTACCTGTACCTGTCGGGCTGGATGATTGCGGCCCTGCGTTCCGAGTTCGGCCCTCTCCCGGACCAGTCCATGCATGAGAAAACGGCAGTCCCCGCCCTGATCGAGGAGCTCTACACCTTCCTGCGCCAGGCTGACGCGCGCGAACTGGGCGGTCTGTACCGCGAACTGGACGCCGCCCGCGAGGCCGGAGACGAGGTCGCAACCAAGGCGGTGCAGAACCGGATCGACAACTTCCAGACCCACGTGGTGCCCATCATCGCCGACATCGATGCCGGTTTCGGCAATGCCGAGGCGACTTACCTGCTGGCCAAAAAGATGATCGAGGCGGGGGCCTGTGCCATCCAGATCGAGAACCAGGTGTCCGACGAGAAGCAGTGCGGCCACCAGGATGGCAAGGTGACTGTACCCCACGAGGACTTCCTGGCAAAAATCCGCGCTGTGCGGTACGCCTTCCTCGAACTGGGTGTAGACGAGGGCGTCATCGTCGCCCGCACCGACTCCCTGGGCGCGGGTCTTACCAAGCAAATCGCAGTCACCCACGAAGTCGGTGACCTCGGTGACCAGTACAACAGCTTCCTCGACGTGGAAGAGCTGGACCCGGCCGACATGAATCACGGTGACGTGATCATCAATTACCACGGCAAACTGGTTCGGCCGAAGCGCCTGCCCTCCAACCTCTACCAGTTCCGCAAGGGTACCGGGGAAGATCGCTGCGTACTCGACAGCATCACCAGCCTGCAAAACGGCGCCGACCTGCTGTGGATTGAAACCGAGAAGCCCCATATCGGCCAGATCGGCGGTATGGTCAAGCGCATCCGCGAGGTGATCCCCAATGCCAAACTGGTCTATAACAATTCCCCGTCCTTCAACTGGACCCTGAATTTCCGCCAGCAGGTCTATGACGCATGGAGCAAGGAAGGCAAGGATGTCTCAGCCTACGATCGCGCCAAGCTGATGAGTGTCGAGTACGATGAAACTCACCTGGCCATCGAGGCAGATTCCTGGATTCGCACCTTCCAGGCAGACTCCTCTCGCGAGGCGGGTATTTTCCATCACCTCATTACCCTGCCGACTTACCACACCGCGGCCCTGTCCACCGACATTCTGGCCAAGGACTACTTCGGTGAGGAAGGCATGCTGGGTTATGTGAAAGGTGTGCAGCGCCAGGAGATTCGCAAGACCATCGCCTGCGTCAAGCACCAGAACATGGCCGGCTCCGACATGGGCGACGACCATAAGGAGTACTTTGCCGGTGAAGCCGCACTCAAGGCGGGCGGCAAGGACAACACCATGAACCAGTTTGGCTGAGTTCGGGCTTTATCCGGGGTAACTT
>JAZBNW010000470.1:0-5846 GCA_036350855.1 Halieaceae bacterium | reverse complement strand
CCTCGAGCACAAACCGAAAATGATCATCGCCGGCTTTTCCGCCTACTCCCGGGTGATGGACTGGGCCCGGTTTCGGGTGATCGCCGACAAGGTGGGCGCCTACCTGCTGGTCGATATGGCCCATGTGGCCGGGCTGGTGGCTGCCGGGGTCTATCCCAGCCCCATCCCCCACGCGGACGTGGTCACCTCGACGACCCACAAGACCCTGCGCGGCCCCCGCGGCGGTATCATCCTCGCCCGCGCCAACGAGGAGCTGGAGAAGAAGTTCAACTCCGCGGTGTTCCCGGGGGGGCAGGGTGGTCCGCTGATGCACGTCATCGCCGCCAAGGCGATCAGCTTCAAGGAGGCCGCCAGCCCCGAGTTCGTCACCTACCAGAAGCAGGTGGTCGCCAACGCCCGGGCGATGGCCGCTACTTTCATCGAGCGGGGAATCAATATTGTCTCCGGCGGCACCGACAATCACCTGATGCTGGTCGACCTGATCGGCAAGCCCTATACCGGCAAGGACGCGGATGCGGCCCTGGGTAACGCCAATATCACCGTCAACAAGAATGCAGTGCCCAATGACCCGCGCTCACCGTTTGTCACCTCGGGCCTGCGGGTCGGCACCCCGGCGATTACCACCCGCGGCTTCGGTGAAGCCGAGACCGTGGAGCTCACCGGTTGGATGTGCGACGTGCTGGAGTCCCTGGAAAAGGGCGATTCGGAGCAGGTGATCGCCTCGGTCAGGAGCCGGGTGCTGGAGATCTGCTCGCGCTTCCCGGTATACCGCGACTAGTGCCGCGCCTTCCGGCCCCCGGGGACCCGCTCACTTCGGGTCCTCGCAAATGGGGTCCCGCAGCCGCGGCAGGTCCAGGATGGTCAGCTCGCGCTTGTGCAGGCTGATAATGCCGCTTTTTTCCAGTCGCGCCAGCTCCCGGCAGACCGTTTCCAGGGTGATCCCCAGGTAGTTGCCGATATCGGTGCGGGACATGGGCAGGCGCAGCCGGGTGGTGGATTCATCCCGCCGGGCCGCCCGGGTCGACAGCCCCAGCAAAAAGGCGGCAATGCGTTTTCTCGCGGGCCGCTTGTGCATGAACTGGGCGGCCAGTTCATGGTCCTCGACCAGGCGCCGGCTCATCAGGTGCAGCAGCCTCGACTGCAGGTCGGGAATCCGGCGACACAGGTCTTCCAGGTCATCGAAGGGTAGTTCGCAGACCAGGGTGTCCTCGAGGGCTTTTGCGGTGCTGCGGTAATGTGCCTGGTCAATGCCGGAAAAACCGAAAATTTCCCCGGGCAGGTGGCAGCCGGTAATGCGGATCCAGCCGTCCTCGTGGGTGCTGTAGGTCTTGATACTGCCGGTGAGGATGGCGTGCAGCGCGGTAAACGGCTCGTTCTGGTGGTACAGGTATTCGCCGGACTGCAGGCTGCGACGGCGTTCAATGATGCCCTCGAGGTCGGTCAGGTGATGCGGATCCAGGGCGGCGGGCAAGCACAATACCCGCATGCGGCAGGTGTCACAGGAGAGATTGAACTCGTGTGAGCACAGCAGATCCGAGCCAATCAGCTCGGCCACTACCTTATGATGCAGCATCACCTATATTCCAGTATTGGATGTCGGGTATTCAGGGCTCCCGGCTTGTCGGGCATTATGTCTGAACTGAACGGGCTTGTCATGGCCGCGGCAGAAAACGCCGCCGCAGTGCGTGATCGGCCCAGACCAGGGCAGCTTTGTTGTCGGGAAATATGTTAATCTTCAGTCACTTAGATTCACGAGGTTGAACCATGCACTGTCCGTTTTGCGGCGCCGACGATACCAAGGTCATAGACTCACGCCTGGTGGCAGAGGGCGACCAGGTGCGCCGCCGGCGCGAATGCCTGAGCTGCGCCGAGCGCTTTACCACCTACGAGATGGCGGAGCTGGTGATGCCGCGGGTGATCAAGCAGAACGGCAACCGGGAACCCTTCGACGAGGACAAGCTGCGCGCCGGCTTCCTGCGCGCCCTGGAGAAACGGCCGGTGTCGGTGGAGCGGATCGAGGCGGTGATCAACCACATCAAGCACGACCTGCGGGCGACCGGCGAGCGCGAGGTGGGTTCGCGGGTGCTGGGCGAGCTGGTGATGGACCAGCTGAAGCAGCTGGACCAGGTGGCCTATGTGCGTTTCGCCTCGGTGTACCGCAGCTTCCAGGACATCTCGGAATTTCGCGACGCCATCGAGCGCCTCGAGGCCGAGCCCGCCTTCAAGGCGCCGGGCTGAGCCCGCGCCCGATCCCATGGATGTCGTCAACGATACCCGCCTCATGGCGCGGGCCCTGCAGCTGGCCAGGCGCGGCCAGTACCGGGCCATGCCCAATCCCCATGTGGGCTGTGTGCTGGTGCGCGACGGTCATGTCATCGGCGAGGGCGTCACCCGTCCCGCCGGCGGCAACCATGCCGAGATCGAGGCCCTGCAGGCAGCGGAAGATGCCCGCGGAGCCACGGCCTATGTCACCCTGGAGCCCTGCAGCCACCAGGGCAGGACCGGGCCCTGCGCCGATGCGCTGATCGCCGCCGGTGTGGCGCGCGTGGTGGTAGCCACCCTGGACCCGAATCCACAGGTGGCGGGGCAGGGCATCGAAAAACTGCGCGGGGCCGGCATCGAGGTGGACTGCGGCCTGCTGGAGGCGGAGGCGCGCCAGTTGATCCCGGGCTTTATCGCCCGCATGACCCGGGGCCGCGGCCGGGTCCGGGCCAAGCTCGCCATGTCGCTGGACGGCCGCACTGCGATGGCGTCGGGCCAGAGCCAGTGGATCACCGGCGCGGCCGCCCGCCGGGACGTGCAGCGCCTGCGGGCGATGAGTTGCGCGATTGTCACCGGGGTGGGCACGGTGCTGGCGGATGACTGCGCCCTCACGGTGCGTGCCGGCGAACTCGGTCTGCCACCGGCAAAGGCGGAAGAGGCGGCGGCGCGACAGCCATTGCGGGTGGTGCTCGACTCCTCCCTGCAGACCCCGGCCTCCGCCCGGGTGCTCGCCCCCGGCGGCGGCGCGACTCTGCTGTGTCACCGCGCCGGAGCGCCCGTTCCCGCCGCGCTGGCAGCCAGCGGGGCGGAACTGCTGGCGCTGGACCATCTCGGCCAAGGCCTGGACCTGTCCCGATTGATGGCGGAGCTGGCGGCGCGGCACTGCAACGAAATTCTGGTAGAATCTGGCCCCCGCCTGGCGGGAGCCCTGCTGCAGGCGGGCCTGCTGGACGAATTGATCGTCTATATGGCCCCCGCCCTGCTGGGTGACCGGGCGCGACCACTGCTGGCCCTGCCCCTGGATGACATGGCGGACAAGGTACAGCTGCAGATCGAGGATGTGCGCAAGGTCGGCCAGGACTGGCGTTTTATCGCGCGGCCCGCCTGAACGGCACGGTCTCGGGCACAGAAGGAGCAACATGTTCACAGGAATTATCGAGGCCGTCGGCAAGGTGGTGGCCATGCAGCCCAGTGGCGGCGACCTGCGCCTGCGCATTGCCACCGGCAAGCTGGCGCTCGACGACGTCGCCCTGGGGGACAGCATCTGCACCAATGGTGTTTGCCTCACGGTGATCGAGTTGCCCGGCGACGGCTACTGGGCTGATGTCTCGGTGGAAACCCTGAACTTCACCACCCTGGGTAAACTGCAGCCCGGTGCCCGGGTCAACCTGGAAAAAGCCCTCACCCCTGCCAGCCGCCTCGGCGGCCACATCGTCAGCGGCCACGTGGACGGGGTGGGCGAGATCGTCAGCCTGCAGGAGGACGCGCGCTCGATCCGGGTGACGGTGGAGGCCCCCGCGGCCCTGGCCAAATACATCGCCCACAAGGGCAGTATCTGCGTCGACGGCACCAGCCTGACCGTCAACGCGGTGAAGGGCGCGCAGTTCGAACTGAATATTATCCCCCAGACCATGGCGGAGACGGTCTTCGGCGACTACCGACCGGGCACCCGGGTCAACCTGGAGGTGGACGTGATCGCCCGCTACCTGGAGCGGCTGGTGCTGGGCGATGCGGCGGCAGACCCGGCGGCGTCCTCCGAGCTGTCACTGGCGACACTGGCCGATAATGGCTACCTGCGCGGTTGAGCGCAAGCCTGCGGGCTGTGAAACAGGGAAAAGGGAACAGGGCTTGAACACAGTAGACGAGTTGATCAGTGATATCCGCCAGGGCCGCATGGTCGTGCTGCTGGACGATGACGCCGACAGTAACAATGAAGGCGTTGTCATGGTGGCGGCGGAGCACTGCGATGCCGGCCATGTGAATTTCATGGCGCGCCAGGCCCGGGGCCTGGTGTGCCTGACCCTGACGGAGGAGCGCTGCCGGCAGTTGAACCTGCCGCCCATGGTGGACGAGGGCCTGGGCGAGAAAGCCCATTTCACCCTGTCCATCGAGGCCGCGGAGGGTATCGATACCGGTATTTCCGCCGCGGACCGCGCCCGCACCGTGCAGGCGGCGGTGGCGCCCTTCGCCAGCCCCCGGGATATCGTCCAGCCCGGGCATATTTTCCCACTGGCGGCCGTGCCGGGTGGTGTCCTGACCCGCGCCGGCCATACCGAGGCGGCCTCTGATTACGCGCGGCTGGCGGGCCTGCTGCCGGCGGCGGTGATCGCCGACATTCTCACCCCGGAGGGCATGGTGGCCGATGGCCCCGCCCTGCGCGAATTCGCCGACCGGCACCAGCTGAAAATAGGCACCATCGCCGACCTGATCCACTTCCGCATGGTGAACGAGCGCACCATACGCCGGATTCGCGAGGGCACCGTGCAGACCGGGTACGGTGAATTCCGCCTGACCGCCTACCGGGACCAGACCGCCGGCGCCGTTCACCTCGCCCTGTCCCGCGGCGACATAGTGCCGGAGCAGCCCACCCTGGTGCGGGTGCATGTGCAATCCGCCCTGCGCGACCTGGTCACCAGCCAGGTGCCGGACCAGCCCAGCTGGAGCATGGCCAACTGCCTGCGCACCGTGGCCGAAAACGGCCGCGGCGTGATCGTGTTGCTGGCGCGCGCCGAAAGCCCCGAGCAGTTGCTGGCCAGTATCGACCTGGCGCTGGGTGAGACGCCCCCGGCCGCGGTGATGACGCCCGACGCCTACGCCACCGTCGGGCTCGGCTCACAGATCCTGAAGGACCTCGGGGTGGGAAAAATCCACCTGATGGGCGCGCCGATAAAGTACAATGCCATTTCCGGCTTCGGCCTGGAAGTGCTGGATTTCGTGCAGCCGGCGCAATAAAGGCGCGACCGGCCAGATGTGAAAAGGAAGGGAATAATGACGGATATCAAGACAATCGAGGGCGATTTCACCAGCGGCAAGGGCAGGTACGCCCTGGTGGTGGGGCGCTGGAACAGCTTCGTGGTGGAGCACCTGCTGGAGGGGGCGATCGATACCCTGCGCCGCCACGGCGTGGAGGACAAGCACATGTCCATCGTGCGCGCCCCCGGCGCCTTCGAAATTCCCCTGGTGTGCAAGAAGGTGGCCGCCAGGGGAGAGGTGGACGCCATCATCGCCCTGGGCGCGGTGATCCGCGGGGGCACCCCGCACTTCGAGCATGTGGCCGGCGAGTGCACCAAGGGTATCGCCCAGGTGAGTATGGAGTCCGGTGTGCCGATCGCCTTCGGCGTCCTGACCGTCGATTCGATCGAGCAGGCGGTCGAGCGCTCGGGCACCAAGGCCGGCAACAAGGGCGTCGAGGCGGCAATGTCCGCCCTCGAGATGGTGAGCCTGCTGGGCAAGATCGGCTGAGTGGGCAAGCCCGCGCACAATACCCTGGCGGCGGAGCGCCGCAAGGCCAGGCACTACGGCATGCAGGCCCTGTACCAGTGGCATATGGCCGGCGCCTCGCTGGCGGCTATCGAGGCGGAGTT
>JAZBNW010000469.1:0-3842 GCA_036350855.1 Halieaceae bacterium | reverse complement strand
CGAGTGGGTTGATACTTTCGAATTTTGCTTGCGGCTTGTTTGGCTCCCTGCAGGGGGCTCTCAACCGAGAAGTAATCCCCCCTTGGGCGTACATAAATGTCGAGCTGTGACTGACTGGTATCGATACCAACATTGATTTCTACATTCGACCGGAGATCTTTCTGGGAGGGACTAAAGATCGAATAAATTCGACACGTCCAGAAATCGGCGAACGGCCTTGAACTGAAGCAACAGCTCCTGCATTCTATAGGTACCTGGAATCGGGGAATCCGACAATATGTTCCATATACATAGCAAGTTCGCTGCCTTGCATAAAGGGTGGTTGCTGTCAGTTATGGCGCTGCTTGCAGCCTGTGGAACAGACCAGGCGCCAACCGCCGCTCCCCCCGAGATCGCCGTGGTCGAAGTCAGCGTTCGCGATACCCCTATCACCCAGGATTTCGTAGGCCAGACGCGGGGTTCCACCGACATCCCTATCCGCGCGCGGGTCGAGGGTTTCCTGGAGAGCCTCAACTTTCAACAGGGCGGCGCGGTTAAAGAGGGTCAACTACTGTATACCATCGACGCCCGGCCATTTCTCGCTAAGGTCGTGGAGGCCGAAGGCCGGCTGGCCGAGGCGCGAACAATGTTGGCCAAATCTCGGGCCGATCTGGCGCGCATCAAACCCCTGGCGGAGATGAAAGCGGTCAGCCAGCAGGAGTTGGATGCGACCACCGCCCAACGCGACGCCGCGCTGGGCTCGTTGCAGGCGGCTGAAGCACAGCTGGAATTGGCCAATATCGAACTGGGTTACACTTCGCTCCATTCCCCGATCAATGGGCATATCGGTATTACGCTGGCCCAGGTGGGCGAGTTCGTCGGCGCCCCCCCCAATCCGGTGGTGTTGAACTACGTCTCTCTCACCGACCCCATTCGGGTTCGATTTTCAATCAACGAGCGCGATTACCTGCGCCTCAGCCGCGAATTGTACAAGCGTCGCCAGCAGGAGAATCAGCAGACCGGCGAAGAAGAAGGCTACGGATCGGTGGAACTCATCCTGGCGGATGGGTCCGTATTCGAGCATCGGGGCAGGGTGATCGCGGCAGACGCCGCCATGAACCCGGAGACCGGCACCTTCACCCTGGAGGCAGACTTCCCCAATCCGCAGGGAATTGTAATTGCGGGGCAGTTCGCCCGCGCCCGAATCCAGATCGACATGCTCCGCGACGCACTGTTGGTGCCACAACGTGCCGTGGCGGAGCTACAGGGAAACTTCCGGGTGTTCACAGTGGCGGCCGACGGTACCGTAGCGCTGAAGTCGGTGGAACTGGGCCCGCAGGTGGGCCAGATGGTTGTGGTGGACTCAGGGCTTGAGGCCGGTGAGCGTGTGGCGCTCGAAGGTCTTCTGACCCTGAGAGACGGCATGAAGGTACAGCCGGAGCTGGTGGACTTTGACAGGCCGGTGGCTGCTGACAGCCACCAGAAGGACTGACCCGTGGCCGAGTTTTTTGTCCGACGCCCGATATTCGCGATGGTCATCGCGATTATCATTATTATTCTCGGCCTGGTCGCGCTCAGCGGCCTCCCCGTTGCCCAGTACCCGGAAATTACACCGCCCAGTGTGCAGGTTTCCGCCACTTACACCGGCGCCAATGCCATCAATGTGGAACAGTCGGTGGCGACTCCGATTGAGCAAAAAATCAACGGCGTCGAGAACATGATTTACATGACATCGACCAACTCCAGCGATGGCCGCATGTCGCTGGATGTATCCTTCGAAGTCGGCACTGACCTGGATATGGCCAATGTGCTGGCCCAGAACAGGGTCTCCGAGGCACAGGCATCACTGCCGGAAGAGGTCAAGCGCCTCGGGGTAACGGTCAAGAAAAAACTCTCCTTTCCCCTGCTGGTGATCTCCCTGGTCTCCCCCAACGGCACCTATGATGAGAGCTTTCTCACCAACTACGCCTCCATTAACCTGGTCGACGAACTGGCGCGAATTCAGGGCGTGGGCCTGGCGGAAGTGCTCGGTGGCAGTATCACCGAGTACGCCATGCGCATCTGGATCAGGCCGGATCAACTGGCCAAGCTCAATCTGACCGTACCGGACATCATCGACGCCATCCGGCAGCAGAATGTGCTGGTGCCGGCAGGCAAGATCGGCGGGGAACCGGCACCCCCCGGCACCGAATTTACCTACACGGTCAATACCGGGGGCCGTTTTGAAACCCCGGAGGAATTCGGCAAAGTGGTGGTGCGCGCCGATCCCGATGGCTCACAAGTACTGCTGCGGGACGTGGCCCGCATCGAATTGGGCAGCCAGAATTACCTGTACAAAGTGCGCCTGGACGGTCAGCCATCGGCGCTGGTGTGGGTTTACCAGTTGCCGGACGCCAACGGCCTGGATGTGGCGAAGCAGGTTTTCGCAGCGCTGGACACCATTGCCGAAGGTTTTCCCGACTACGTGGAATTCGTGGTGTCGCTGGACACGACCAAACCCATCACCGCCGGTATCCGCGAAATCCTGGTCACCCTGTTCCAGGCTGTGTTCCTGGTGATACTGGTGGTCTATATCTTCCTGCAAAGCGCCCGCGCCACGCTGATACCGGCACTGACGGTGCCTGTCTCGCTGATCGGCGCCTTTGCAGTATTTCCGTTGCTGGGCTTCACCATCAACACCTTGTCTTTACTCGGCCTGGTACTGGCCATCGGCATTGTGGTCGACGATGCCATCGTGGTGGTAGAGGCGGTGACTGCAAAAATGGAAAAAGGCCTGCCCGCAGAGCAGGCCACTATCGAGGCGATGCGTGAAGTATCAGGACCGATTGTGGCGACTTCGCTGGCCCTGATCGCAGTGTTCGTGCCGGTGGCAGTCATGGGGGGGATCACCGGGAGACTGTACCAGCAGTTTGCGATCACTATTGCGGTGGCTGTGGCCATTTCATCCATCAATGCGCTGACCCTCAGCCCGGCGCTCGCTGTCTCCCTGTTGAAACCGCCGGGTCAGGAGAAGAGCATATTCGACAGGTTTTTCAATTGGTTCAATCACTGGTTTCAAATTGCTACCGACAAGTTCATGGCGCTGACAGGTTTCTTCACCCACAAGATCGGCCGCGCGGCCATCCTGCTGGTAGTATTGGTGGCCGGTATTGTCGTGTTGTTTCGCATCGTTCCCACTGGCTTCGTGCCGGAAGAGGATCAGGCCTATATTATGGTCGGCGTGATCATGCCTGATGCCGCCTCGCTGCAACGCACTGACGTGGTGGTATCGCAGGTGGAGGACATTATTGCCGGATACGATGCGGTGCAGAACGCCACTGTCGTGGCCGGTTTCAGTGTCCTGTCCGGTACCATGCAGCCCAATGCCGGTACGGGGTTCATCCAGTTAAAAGACTGGGATGAGCGCTCCGACCCACAGGACCATGCCACCGCAGTTGTGCGGCGTCTGAACAAGGACTTCGCCGCCCGTATCAAGGAAGGCATAGCCTTTGCGTTTGGCCCGCCGGCAATACCTGGCCTGGGCACCGGCTCCGGCTTTACCGCAATGCTGCAGGACCGCGGTGGCAACTCACCCGAATATCTTTTTGAGCAGGCCAATCGCTATATCAGAGCTGCCAATGAGCGGCCGGAAATCACTGGCGCGCTGACTTTGTTCAGACCCAGTTCGCCACAAATTTTTCTGGATATCGACGACGGCAAGGCGCTGAAACTTGGCCTGCCGCTGGCGGACGTTAACAGCTCGGTGGGCGCGTTTCTCGGTGGCGCTTATGTCAATGACTTCAACCGTTTCGGCCGTCTCTACAAAGTCTATGTCCAGGCTGAGCCGGAATACCGGGCTACCGTTGACGGCATAGATATGTTTT
>JAZBNW010000468.1:0-13799 GCA_036350855.1 Halieaceae bacterium | reverse complement strand
TATTTATGTCGTTGGCGCTGTTCCATTGTCGGCCGGGGTCCGGGTTTGTCCTGGCTCCATGGCCGCGGCCCTCCGGGCTGCCCTCGGTCGGTCAGGAGCCTTAAAGCGCTTATATGGACACCTCCGTCAATCACTTTTCCAATTCTCAGTCGATGGTTGAGTAGGTCGGTCAAACTGCTGTCTTATATCCGGCCTTTTGATGAGATATTCGCTATCTCTGGCCCCCATGAGAACCGCACCCCTGCTGCTCTATCTTCGCTCCGGTATCTTTTTCCAGCGCTTTATCAGCATCTTCAGGGGCCGGTTTAACCGTTTAACTCATCATCTACGCATCGTTGGATAGGCAAAAGTACAAGGCCTAATCAGGCCGGGCTGTACGCAGTCTCGTGCTGGACCATGGCCCAGATTATACGAGCCAGCTTGTTAGCGACCGCTATCACAGCCTTGTGTTTACCTCGTCGCTCTTTGACCTGCAAGGCCCATCGTGACAGCCCATCCTGGCGACCCCGGGCATATGTGAGGACGGCCCAGGCACCCTGAATGAGCATTCGTCGCAAATAATCGTCGCCCCGCTTACTGATCCCACCCAGCTTTTGGATACCTCCACTGGAATGCTCTTTGGGCACCAGCCCCAGACAGGCACTGAACTGTCGACCATTCTTAAACTGGTTGCCGCGACCGAGTTTGGCCAATGCCGCAGTAGCAATCATCTCTCCCACACCCCGGATCTCCATCAGCCGGCGAGCCGCCGGCGACTCACGGGCTGAGGCGCGGATGGTGCGCTCAGCATGACCAATGCGTTCATCCAGATCCCGCCATTCATCGAGTAATTCATCCAAATATTGGCGAGCACGTACCGTAAGCTCGTTTTCAGCATCTTCCAGCAACAGGGGGAGCGCTTTGCGCAAGGTCGCCGCCCCCGCGGGCAGCACGATGCCATACTCGGAAAGAACGCCCCGTATCTGGTTCAGCAAGGCAGTGCGAGCGCGGACGCGACGATCACGCACCCGATGAATCATGATCAAATCCGTCTGTTCCAGAGTTCGAGGCAGCACAAAGCGCATTTTTGGCCGCCTGGCGGCTTCACTGATTGCGAAGGCATCGTTGCGGTCGTTTTTGTTACCCTTGACGAAGGGTTTGACATGCCGCGGTGGTATTAATAAAGCCTCATGCCCCTGCCTCTGGAAGGTACGTCCCCAATAATTGGACCCGCTGCAGGCTTCCATGGCGACAGGTAGGCCGGGATATTGGGCAATCAGGTGGGGGAGTTTCTTGCGACTCACGGAGCGGTTGAATATCTCCTGTCCCTGGCGGTTGACGCCACACACCTGGTAAGTATTTTTTGCCAAATCGATGGCTATTAGGCTAACGTTCATATCGGACACCTCTTGATTGATTAGTGATGACGCACATCAACTACTTTGGCGCTATGACGCCGGTTCAACAAGAGGTGTCCATCTCATCAGCGCTGTCTCCCTCCACTCCCTCGGCGCTGGCCTTTAACATTCCGCCAGGACAAACCCGGACTCCTGCCTCATATCGCGCGTGTAACCGATTCACCGTGAACCGCGCCGGTGCTACTTAATCTTCATTTTATGAGCGTACAGCGGTGGAGGGCGGGGGTTGCCTCGCGGAACGTAAAAGGCGCACGCCGAGGGAGTGGAGGGAGACCAGCGCAGCGCTTTGGGCTCCCGACCGACCGAGGGAAGCCCGGAGGGCCGCAGCCGTGGAGCGAGGCAACCCCCGTTCTCCACCGCGAACGGAGCATGGCAAATCCTTTTAGTAGCGACAGTACCGGCGAACAAACACACTACAGGCTCAAACCGAGACCGGATCTCCTTTCTGGCGTCACAGCCGCTATGTATAATCAGCGCGACTGGCTGTAACAGGTGTACAACTCATGTCCAACGACGATCTCGACCACATTCCCTCGATAGTGCCCACCCGCGACGGAGTACCCGCCACGGCGACGGCCAGGTCGCGATCTGGCAAGAGTGGCGGCGCGCCGCGCAGTGGTGCACCCAAGACCCCGGCCACCGGTGGGTCGGGTACCGGCCCGCTGGCCCGTGTCCTGATCACCCTGTCGCTGGTCGTGGCCGCGGTGGCCTGCGCCTGGGCCTGGCAGTTGCAGCAGGCCCTGCAGGAGTCGAATGTCCGCACCGAGGACTATGCAAAACGTATCGGGGACCTGGAGGCCAGGTTGTCGGATACCGACCAGGGCATGAACCAGAACGCGGAGCTGCAGGCGGCCAAGATACGCGAACTGGATACCGAGGTGCGCAAGCTCTGGGACAACGTCTGGAAACAGGCCAGCGAACGGCTCGCCAAGCTGGAGAAAGATGCGGCCAGCCAGGGCAAGAAGATCGACACCGCGACAGCCGGCCTGGCGACGGTGCAGGGACAGATCAAGAGCGCCAGCGCCGATATCGCCAAACTCAAGAGTGTGGCGGGTGACCTCGAGCGCATTATCGCCAGCGGCAAGGCCAACCAGGCCGAGGTGGAGCGCGTGGCGGACAGCATCAACCGGGTCAACCTGGACCTGGCCAAGCTGAACAAGCGGGTGCAGGGCAATGAGGAGTGGATCGAGTCCATCAATACCTTCCGCAGGCAGGTCAATGCCAGCCTGGTTGAATTGAAGGCAGCGCTGCGCGCCCAGTCCAATCCCGCCCCGGGCTGAGCATCGGCCCTCGGGGCGTGTATACTGTCGCTCCCTTTTTAACCCCGGCACTGTTATCCCCGTCGTAACAAGGATTTCATCATGACTATTATTCGCCAGGACGATTTCATTGACAGCGTCGCCGACGCGCTGCAGTTCATCTCCTACTACCACCCCGTGGATTTTGTGAAAGCCGTGTACGAGGCCTACCAGCGGGAACAGAATCCCGCCGCGAAGGACGCCATGGGGCAGATCCTGATCAACTCCCGCATGTGCGCCGAGGGTCACCGCCCGATATGCCAGGACACGGGCATCGTGACCGTGTTCCTGAAAATCGGCATGAATGTGCAGTGGGACGCCACCATGTCCGTCTCGGATATGGTCAATGAGGGCGTGCGCCGCGCCTATACCAACCCTGACAACGTCCTGCGCGCCTCGATCCTGGAAGACCCGGCAGGGGCGCGCCGCAATACCAAGGACAACACCCCCGCAGTGATCCATATGGAAGTGGTGGCGGGGGATACCGTCGATGTGCAGGTGGCGGCCAAGGGCGGCGGCTCGGAAAACAAGTCGAAGCTGGTCATGCTCAATCCCTCTGACAGCATTGTCGACTGGGTGGTCAAGACCATTCCCACCATGGGGGCCGGTTGGTGCCCGCCGGGCATGCTGGGCATCGGCATTGGCGGCACCGCTGAAAAGGCGGCGGTACTGGCCAAGGAGGCCTTGATGGATCCTATCGATATCCACGAACTGCGCGAGCGCGGACCCGCCAACCGGGTGGAGGAATTGCGCCTGGAAATCATGGAGGCGGTGAACAAGCTGGGTATCGGGGCACAGGGCCTGGGCGGCCTGACCACCGTCATGGATGTGAAGATCCGCGACTACCCCACCCACGCGGCATCACTGCCGGTTGCGATGATTCCCAATTGCGCGGCCACGCGGCACGCCCATTTTGTCCTGGACGGCTCCGGCCCCGCCCTGCAGACACCGCCGGATATCAACGACTGGCCGGAAATCACCCAGGAGGTGAGTGATCAGGTCCGGCGGGTGAACCTCGACACCGTCACCCGCGCGGATGTGGCGCAGTGGCAGCCCGGCGACACGCTGCTGTTGTCGGGCAAGATGCTGACCGGGCGCGATGCCGCCCACAAAAAAATGAAGGAACTGATCGAAAGTGGGGCCGGGCTGCCTGCGGAAGTGGACCTGAAAGGGCGCTTTATCTACTACGTGGGGCCGGTGGATCCGGTGCGCGACGAGGTGATGGGCCCGGCCGGTCCCACCACGGCGACCCGGATGGACAAGTTCACCGATTTCATTCTGGAGAAAACGGGTCTGCTCGGCATGATCGGCAAGGCGGAGCGCGGGCCGGCGGGCGTCGAGGCCATTCGCAAGCACAAGGCGGTCTACCTGATGGCCGTAGGCGGCGCGGCCTACCTGGTGTCCAAGGCCATTACCTCCGCCCGGGTGGTCGCCTTTCCCGAGCTGGGCATGGAGGCCATCTACGAATTCGAGGTCAAGGATATGCCGGTGACTGTGGCGGTGGATACCACCGGCGTCTCGGTACACGATACCGGGCCAAAACTCTGGCAGGCGAAGATTGCCGAGCAGGCCATAACCGTTGCCTGACACGTTTTACTGGCACGACTACGAGACCTTTGGCGCCGACCCGTCCCGCGACCGGCCGGTGCAGTTCGCGGGCCTGCGCACCGACGTCGACCTGAACCCCGTGGGCGAGCCCCTGGTGCTGTTCGCCCGCCCGGCGGATGATGTCCTGCCCCAGCCGCAGGCCTGCCTGGTCACGGGGATCAGTCCCCAGCAGGCGCTGGAGAAGGGACTGCCGGAGTGCGAGTTCATCGGCCGCATCGAGCAGGAGCTGGCCCGGCCCGGTACCTGCGGCGTGGGTTACAACTCCCTGCGTTTCGACGATGAGGTCACGCGCTACACGCTCTATCGCAACTTCCATGAACCCTACGCTCGCGAGTGGCAGAACGGCAATTCCCGCTGGGACCTCATCGACCTGGTGCGCACGGCCAACGCCCTGCGACCGGAGGGTATCGAATGGCCCCTGCGGGAAGATGGACTGCCCAGTTTCCGCCTGGAAGAGCTGACCGCTGCCAACGGCATCAGTCACGAATCGGCCCATGACGCCCTGTCGGACGTGTACGCGACGATAGCCCTGGCCCGGCTGGTGAGGCAACGCCAGCCGCGGCTGTATGACTATGTGCTCAATCACCGCGATAAACGCTCGGCACAGGCACTGCTGGACATCGCCGGCATGAAGCCGGTGCTGCACGTGTCCGGTATGTTCGGGGCGCAGCGCCACAACATCGCGCTGATAGTGCCGCTCGCTCTGCACCCGGTGAATCGCAACGAGGTCATTTGCTATGACCTGGATGCAGACCCGTCCCCCCTGTTCGAGCTGGAGCCCGCTCAGCTTGGGGAACTGCTGTTCCAGCGCACGGCGGATCTGCCGGAGGGCATCGAGCGCCCCGGGTTGAAGACGGTGCATATCAATCGCTGCCCCGTACTGGTGACGGCAAAAATGGCGGATGCCGCCACTGCGGAGCGCCTGGGTATCGATGGCGCGCGCTGCCGCAAGCACCTGGCCGCCCTGCGGGCGTATCGTGAACGCAATGCCAAAGCCTTCGGCAGCCGCATTCAGGCGGTTTTTGCAGGGCGCAGTTTTGAGCCGGTGACCGATCCCGATCGCATGCTCTATGGCGGCGGCTTCTTTTCCGAGCACGACAGGCAGGTGATGAGCGCTGTGCGCGACGCCAGCCCGGCGGAGCTGGCGACGGCCAGTTTCCCCTTCGAGGATGCGCGCCTGCCGGAAATGCTGTTTCGCTATCGCGCGCGGAACTACCCCCGTACCCTTTCGCCCGAGGAGCGGGCCCGCTGGGAAGAGTATCGTTTCGCGCGCCTGACCGAGCCGGGCGCGGGCGGCAGTATCTGCATGGATGAATTTCATGCCACTGTCGAGGGCCTGCTGGCTTCGGGCAATCTGGCGCCGGCGCAGCAGGCGCTGATGCTGCAACTGCAGGAGTACGGCGACAGCCTGCTGGCCTGAGCGGCCGACTTATCTTCGGTAATACGCACATGGGCAGGGGCGCGGCCCCCTCGTATAATGATCGCGGGTGGGTTGTGGTCCGCCTTTTCACACAGTTTCCAGGAGCGAATCCCTGTGCAGTTTGCCGGTAGCCATATCCTCTCGGTCCACCAGTTCGAACGCGCCGATGTAGAGCGTATTTTCAACGTCGCCGACCGCATGGGCCCCTATGCGCGGCGCCGTCGCGTCACCAGGGTGCTTGACGGGGCAATCCTCGGGTCCATGTTTTTCGAGCCCAGTACCCGGACCCGGGTGAGCTTCGGCAGCGCCTTCAACCTGCTCGGTGGGGAGGTGCGCGAGACCACCGGTTTCGAGAATTCCGCCATCGCCAAGGGGGAGTCACTGTACGACACGGCCCGGGTGCTCAGTGGCTATTCCGATGCCATCGCCATGCGCCATCCCGTGGCGGGATCGGTGGCGGAGTTTGCCGCCGCCAGCCGCGTCCCGGTCATCAACGGCGGGGACGGCAGTAACGAACACCCCAGCCAGGCCCTGCTGGACCTGTACACCATCAAGAGCGAACTGGTGGACCGTGGCCGCGGTATCGACCAGCTACGCATCGCCATGGTGGGGGACCTGCGCTACGGTCGAACCGTGCATTCCCTCAGTAAACTGTTGTGCCTGTTCGAACGGGTACAGGTGACACTGGTTTCGCCGGGAGAACTGCGGATGCCCGGGGAAATCGTCGAGGAGATGCGCCAGGCAGGGGTCGAGGTGATCGAGTCCGACGCCCTGGAGGCCAGCATCTCCCATGTGGATATCGTCTATTCGACCCGGATCCAGGAGGAGCGCTTCAGCAGCCAGGCGGAGGCGGATCTCTACCGGGGCCGCTACCGTCTCAACCAGGCGATCTACACCCACCACTGCGAGCCCAACACGGTGATCATGCACCCCCTGCCGCGGGATTCCCGGGACAATGCCCGGGAGCTGGACGACGACCTGAACGACAATCCGAACCTGGCGATCTTTCGCCAGACCGACAACGGCATGCTCGTGCGCATGGCCCTGTTCGCCCTGATCCTGGATGTGGTCGACCAGGTGGACAAGCACGCACGGGACGTAAACTGGTACACAGCGGGCCGGTTCTGATGAGCCTGGAGCTGACCTTCGGCCCACAGGACGTGCGCATCCTGGAGGAGGCCACCGTGTTCTCCGGCCACTACAGCGTGCGCCGGGTCACTCTCCAGTATCGCTGCTTCGGCGGCGGCTGGAGCCGTCCCCAGGTGCGGGAACTGTTCGAACGGGGGGACGCGGTGGGTGTACTGCCCTGGGACCCGGTCACGGACCGGCTGGTACTGATCGAACAGTTTCGCCCGGGCGCCATGCGCGCCGGTGACAGCCCCTGGATGCTGGAACTGGTGGCCGGTGTGGTGGAGCACGGTGAGAGCGACACCGAGGTGGCGCACCGGGAGGCGATGGAAGAGGCGGGCTGCGAGCTGTCGGAGCTGGTTCCCATCGCGACCCTGCTGCCCAGCGCCGGCGCCTGTACGGAACAGGTGCGGTTGTTTTGCGGCAGGGTCGATCAGGCCGCCATCGGCGGCATCCACGGGCTGCAGGAGGAGGGGGAGGATATCCTGGTACACTCCGTGCCCCGGGCAGACGCGCTGGCGCTGCTGGCGGCCAACCGCATCCCCAACGGCCACACCCTGATCGCCCTGCAGTGGCTGCAGATTCACGGCGAGTCCCTCAGGGAGCGCTGGAGCTGAGGCCGCCCGCCGCCGCGTCCTGACTGTCCATGCCCGACAATAAACCCGACTCCCCACCCGAGAAGACGCCCGAGACGCTGCCCATGGCATTGCCGGACCAATCGCCGGACACCACCCACGGCCTGCTCCGCGCCAGCGCCCTGGTGGGCAGCATGACCATGTTGTCGAGAGTCCTCGGGCTGGTCCGGGACATGGTCATTGCGGGGTTTGTCGGCGCGACCGCCAACGCGGATGCTTTTTTCGTGGCCTTCAAGATTCCCAATTTCCTCCGGCGTTTATTCGCGGAGGGCGCCTTTTCCCAGGCGTTCGTCCCCGTGCTGGCCGACTACAAGCAGGAGGGCAGCATAGCGGCGGTAAAAAGCCTTATCGACCGGGTCGCCGGGGTGCTCGGCGGCACCCTGCTGCTGGTCACGTCCTTTGCCATACTGGCGGCGCCGCTGGTGGCGGCGCTCTTTGCCCCGGGCTTCCTGGACCAGCCGCTGAAGTACCAGCTGACCTCCGAGATGATCAGAATCACTTTCCCCTACCTGTTGCTGATCTCGATGACCGGTTTTTGCGGGGCTATCCTCAACAGCTTCGGACGCTTTGCCGTACCCGCCTTCACCCCGGTGTTCCTCAACCTGTCCCTGATCTTCGCCGCCACCGTGGCCGCACCCTGGTTCGAGGAACCCGTTTATGCCCTCGCCTGGGGAGTGTTTTTTGCCGGATTTATCCAGCTGTTGTTCCAGCTGCCGTCCCTGTACCGGCTGGAACTGGTGCCGCGACCGATCTGGGATACCCGCGATGAAGGGGTGCGGCGGATCCTGAAGTTGATGGTCCCGGCCCTGTTCGGCGTGTCGGTGAGCCAGATCAACCTGCTGCTGGACACGGTGCTGGCCTCCTTCCTGCCCACCGGCAGCGTGTCCTGGCTGTACTACTCTGACCGCCTTGCCGAGTTGCCGCTGGGGGTGTTCGGCATCGCGATCGCCACCGTCATCCTGCCCAACCTCTCGGCCCACCGGGCCGCCGCGCGGGAGGGCAAGTTCAGCCTGACCCTGGACTGGGCCATCCGCTCGGTGCTGTTGATCGCCGTGCCCGCCGCCGTGGCCCTCATGCTTCTGGCCCAACCCATACTCATCACCCTGTTCCAGTACGGTGAGTTGACCCCCCGGGATGTGGCAATGTCCTCCTACAGCCTGCAGGCCTACAGCCTGGGCCTGGTGGCCTTCATGCTGGTCAAGGTGCTGGCCCCGGCCTACTACGCGCGCAAGGACACCACAACCCCGGTAAAAATCGGGATTATCGCCATGGTGGTGAATATGGTGCTCAACGTCGCCTTCGTGATTCCCCTGATGTATTTCTGGAACGTGGGCCATATGGGACTCGCCCTGGCCACGTCCCTGGCCGCTTTCCTGAATGCCGGCCTGCTGCTGCGGGGGCTGCTGCGCGACGGCGTCTACCGGGTGCATGGCGGCTGGGGCAGCTACACCCTGCGCCTGCTCGCGGCGACTGCCGCCATGACGGCGGTCCTGCTCGCTTTCAACCATGGCAGCGCTCAATGGCTGGGCTGGGACTGGCAGCGCCGTGCGCTGCAACTGGCCCTGCTCTGCGGCGCCGGCGCCGCCACCTACCTGCTGGTGCACATGTTGCTGGGTACGCGACTGCGGCATTTGCGCACCCCTTCCGAGCTCTGAGCAGGGGTATTATTACCCCCGGTGACCGGGCGCAAACATAGGCGAGTGCGTCTACATTCGCTATACTGCTGCGTTTGATTTGACTGAGTATCTCCTGCCCCGATGGAATTGATCCGCGGCCTGCACAATATGCGGCCCAGACACCGCGGTTGCGTGGTCACGATCGGCGCCTTTGACGGCGTGCATCTGGGCCACCAGGCGGTAATCCGGCACCTGCTGGCAAAGTCGCTGGAACTGGCTGTGCCCTCGCTGGTCATTGTGTTCGAGCCGTTGCCGCGGGAGTATTTCTCGCCCCTGAAGGCGCCCGCCAGGATCATGAGTTTCAGGGAAAAGTTTTTCGCCATGCGGGCGCTGGGCGTGGACCGGCTGCTGCGGGTGCAGTTTAACGAGAGTCTGCGGGAGATGTCGGCCCAGCAGTTCCTGGATGACATATTTGTCGCCGCTCTCGGGGTGCGCTACGTGGTGCTGGGAGATGACTTTCGCTTTGGCAACGATCGCGAGGGGGACCTGGAATTCATCAGGCAACAGGGCCCGCGTTACGGCTATGAAGCCAGGCCCACGCCCACCTTTGCGATCGACGGGGAGCGGGTCAGCAGTACGCGGATCCGGCAAGCACTGGAGAGTGCGGATTTCGCTGCCGCCGAACGCCTGTTGGGGCGGCCTTACAGTATCTCCGGCAAGGTGATCTATGGCCGGCAACTCGGGCAGACCCTGGGGGCGCCGACCGCCAACCTCCAGCTGGACCGGCTGCGGGCGCCGCTGTCGGGGGTTTACGTGGTGGAGGTCAGCGGCGCCGGACTCGAGGGTGCCGCCGGGGTCGCCAACGTCGGGGTCCGCCCCACGGTGGACGACAGCATCAGGGCGAACCTGGAGGTACATTTGCTGGACCGGGAAATCGGCCTTTACGGCCAACATATCGAGGTCACGTTCAGGCACAAGCTGCGTGACGAGAAAAAATTCGGCTCAGTGGATGAGCTGAGGGAAAACATTGCCAGGGACATAGACAATGCACGGGCCTGGTTGGGTCGGCACTGACGTTTTCAGATGATAGAGATATGAGCGACTACAAGAACACACTGAACCTGCCCCAGACGGCCTTCCCGATGAAGGCGAGCCTGGCCCAGCGCGAACCCCAGCGACTCAAGCAGTGGCAGGAGATGGGGCTGTACGCAAAGATTCGCGCGGCGGGCGCCGGGCGCCCGACATTCATCCTGCACGACGGCCCGCCCTACGCCAACGGTGACCTGCACCTGGGCCATGCGGTGAACAAGATTCTGAAGGACATCATCGTCAAGTCGCGCACCCTCGATGGCTTTGACGCGCCTTACGTTCCCGGCTGGGATTGCCACGGCCTGCCGATCGAACTGAATGTCGAGAAGAAGGTGGGCAAGCCCGGAGTCAAGGTGTCGCCGGCGGAGTTTCGCCAGAAGTGCCGCGAATACGCCGCGCGCCAGGTCGATGGCCAGCGCGCGGATTTCATTCGCATGGGCGTGTTCGGTGACTGGTCCAACCCCTACCTGACCATGGACTTCGCCTTCGAGGCGAACATCGTCCGCACCCTGGCCCGTATCGTCGACAACGGTCATCTGCACAAGGGTTTCAAGCCCGTGCACTGGTGCACCGACTGCGGCTCCGCCCTGGCAGAGGCCGAGGTCGAATACCAGGACAAGACGTCCGAGGCCGTTGATGTCGCCTTCGCCGCGATGGATCCGGATGCCTTCAACCGTGCTTGTGGCGCGAGCTACCGCGGCGAGATCGCAGTGCCGATCTGGACCACGACCCCGTGGACCCTGCCAGCCAACATGGCGGTGAGCCTGAACGGTGAGCTCGATTACGTGCTGATCGAAGGCCGGGACAGGGCCCTGCTGGTGGCCGAGGCCCTGGCGGAAACCTGCGTGCAGCGCTTCGGGCTGCCGGCCCTGACGGTGCTTGGCCGCTGCAAGGGCGCCGCCCTGGAACACCAGCTGCTACAGCACTGTTTCCTGGATCGCCAGGTGCCCGTGATCCTGGGTGAGCACGTGACCACCGAGGCCGGCACAGGCGCCGTGCACACCGCTCCGGCGCACGGACAGGACGATTTCGTGGTGGGCCAGGCCTACGGGCTCGAGGTCTACAACCCGGTGGGCGGTAACGGCGTATACCTGCCCGACACCGAGTTTTTTGCCGGCCAGCATGTACTGAAAGCCAACACGGCTATTATCGAGCTGTTGCGCGAGCGCGGTGTGTTGCTGCACGCCGAGCAGTACCGGCATTCCTACCCTCACTGCTGGCGCCACAAGACCCCGATTATTTTCCGGGCCACGCCCCAGTGGTTTGTGAGCATGCACCAGAACGGGCTGCTCAAGAGTGCCCTGGCGGCCGTTGAGCAGGTACAGTGGCTGCCCGATTGGGGCAAGGCCAGAATTGACGCCATGCTGGCCAATCGCCCCGACTGGTGTATATCGCGCCAGCGCACCTGGGGTGTGCCCATCACCCTGTTCGTCCACAAGCTCAGCGGTGAACTGCACCCGCAGACCCGGTCACTGATGGAAGCGGTGGCGCTGCGCATGGAGGAGCGGGGCATCGACGCCTGGTTCGAGCTCGATGCGGCGGAACTGCTGGGCGAGGAGGCGGACGATTACGACAAGGTGACGGATACCCTGGATGTCTGGTTCGATTCCGGTGTTACCCACGCCTGTGTGCTGCGCCAGCGCGAGGGGCTGCGTGCCCCGGCAGATATGTACCTGGAGGGCTCCGACCAGCACCGTGGCTGGTTCCAGTCCTCCCTGCTGACCGGCATCGGCAGCTACGGCGAGGCGCCCTACAGGACAGTGCTGACCCACGGCTTCACCGTGGACAGTGACGGACGCAAGATGTCCAAGTCCATCGGCAACGTGATAGCCCCCAACACCATCATGAACGACCTCGGGGCCGATATTCTGCGCCTGTGGGTGGCGGCCACGGATTACCGCGGCGAGCTGGTGGTCAGTGATGAAATTTTCAAGCGAACAGCGGACGCCTACCGGCGCATTCGCAACACCGCGCGCTTCCTGCTGTCCAACCTGAACGGCTTTGATCCGGTGGCGGACGCCGTGGATTTTGAAGACATGCTGTCGCTGGATCGCTGGGCGGTGGATCGGGCGGCGTCCCTGCAGGCGGAGTTGACCGAGGCCTATGACAACTACCAGTTCCACCAGGTGTACCAGAAGTTGCACAATTTCTGCGCCCAGGACCTC
Source organism: Halieaceae bacterium (assembly GCA_036350855.1). Classification (GTDB taxonomy): domain Bacteria; phylum Pseudomonadota; class Gammaproteobacteria; order Pseudomonadales; family Halieaceae; genus JARRPM01. The sequence goes on along the minus strand of JAZBNW010000468.1, from coordinate 1,443 downwards.
GGCGGCTTCTACCTCGATGTCATCAAGGACCGCCAGTACACAAGCCCGGCGCAGAGCATCGCCCGGCGCTCGGCCCAGACCGCCATGTTCCACATCGGTGAGGCGCTGGTGCGCTGGATGGCGCCGATCCTGAGTTTCACCGCCGAGGAAATCTGGGAGAACCTGCCGGGTGAGCGGGCGGAGTCGGTGTTCCTGGTCGAATGGTACCGGGGTCTGCGAAGGGAGCCCGCGGGCGAGGCGATGGGTCGCGATTACTGGCGCCAGATGATGTCTGTGCGGGCGGCGGTCAACAGGGAAATGGAAGCCCGTCGCGCGGCGGGTGAGTTGCGCGGGTCACTGGACGCCGCGGTGAGTCTTTACGCGGAGCCGGCGCTGCTGGCTCAACTGCAACGGCTGGGCGACGAGCTGCGCTTTGTGCTGATAACCTCCGCCGCGAGCCTGGCGCCACTGGCGGATGCGCCGGCAGAGGCTGCCGCCAGTGAGCTGGCCGGTCTGCGCCTGCGGGTGAGCGCATCCGGGCTGGAAAAGTGCGAGCGCTGCTGGCATCGACGCCCCGAGGTCGGTGAGACCCCGGAGCACCCGGGCCTGTGCGGCCGCTGTGTAGAAAACGTCTACGGCGATGGCGAGCAGCGCCGCTATGCGTAACGGCTGGTACGCCATGCGCTGGTACGGCCTCGCCGCGCTGGTCGTGGTGCTGGACCAGTGGACCAAGGGCCTGGCGGAGAGTGTGCTGGACTATGGCCGTCCGGTGGAGGTATTTTCCTGGTTCAACCTGACCCTGCAGTACAACACCGGGGCAGCCTTCAGCTTCCTCAGCGACGCCGGTGGCTGGCAGCGTTATTTCTTTACTGCCGTGGCGGTGTTTATCAGCGCGTTGCTGGTGGCCTGGCTCTACCGGATGCCCCGGGAGCAGCGGCTGCTGGCGCTGGCGCTGGCGCTGATCCTGGGTGGTGCGCTGGGCAATGTCTGGGACCGGGTCGTGCTGGGGCATGTGGTGGACTTTATCTCGGTGCATTATGGCGGGCGCTATTTCCCCGCGTTCAATATCGCCGATTCCGCGATAAGTCTGGGCGCGGCCTGTATGATCTATGACAGCCTGTTTGGTCGTGAACCCGAGGCGTCGGTGGAACGAGGTATCAATCCGAAATGACCATGATCGATGTGCCGGTAAGCGAGGGTACCCGTGTCTACGTGAATTTTTCCGTGAGTCTCGAGGACGGCTCGGAAGTGGACTCGAATTTTGGCGGGGAGCCGGTGGCCTTCGTGGTGGGTGACGGCAGCCTGCTGCCGGGCTTTGAACGGCTGTTGTTTGGCATGTCCGCGGGACAGCGCCGCATGTTTACCGTGGCGCCGGAAGAGGGCTTTGGCCAGCCCAACGACAGTAACGTGCATTATCTGCCGCGCTCGCAGTTCGATGATGACAGTGAACTGGAGATCGGCCTG
>JAZBNW010000467.1:0-5934 GCA_036350855.1 Halieaceae bacterium | reverse complement strand
GAGAAGCTGGAAAAGGCAAAGAAGGTGATCGCTGCCGGGCAGGTGATCCAGCGCAACCTCGAGACCGAGGACCTCACCGGCACCATCATCTACCTGGCCTCGGACAACAGCGCCTTCGTCACCGGCCAGACCCATATGGTCGACGGCGGGTCCTGGTTTCTCTAGGCTGCAAATCCTGCCCGCGTCCCGCTGCGACGTCTCCGCCGCACGCCTACTCCTTGGCCGCCTGCTCATCCTTCAGGTGGGGGCTGATCAGCAGCGCGGTGAGGATGGTGAGCACCAGGGTGAATCCGATGGAGGAGTAGAGCTTGTAGCTGACCCAGGTATCCTCGCTGTAGCCGTAGGCCACCACCAGGTTGAGGGCGCCGACGATCACGAAATTACTGACCCACAGCAGGTTGAGCTTGCCCCACACGGATTTGGGCAGGTGAATCTGGCTGCCCAGGGTGCGCTCCATCAGGTTCTTGTCACCTATATACTGGGAGGCGCCGAACACCAGCGCCAGCGCCCAGTTGAAAATCGTCGGCTTCCACTGGATAAACATCTGGTTGCGAAACACCAGTGTGGCGCCGCCGAAAACCATTACCGCCAGCAGTAACCACAGCAGCCGCTTCTCCAGGGTGCGGGTCAGCGCGAAGGTGATGGCCACCTGCGCAACCGTGGCCGCCATCAACACGGCCGTGGCGGAGAAAATACCGTCGAATGTGTACTCCCAGCCGGCCAGGTCAATGGACGTGCCCTTGAGCTGGTAGACGATGAAGAACAGGGCAATGGGGAGGAATTCCGCTAATTGCTTCATGGATTCCGCGGTGCTCCGGCTGTTACCATGTGTCTTTTCTCCGGGTTGTTCCAGCGCCACTCTGGCGGCCGGGCATCAAGTGTAAAGATTGTGTTGATTGACTTCCATACCCATACCGCCGCATCAGATGGCGCACTGAGCCCCCGGGAACTCCTGGCGCTGGCCCGTGAGCGAGGGTTGGGCATGCTGGCCATCACCGACCACGACACTGTCGCCGGGTACCTCGCGGTCGAGAGGGGCGGGGCCGTGGCTGGCGAGGATGGGGAGTATACCTGCAATCGGGCCGGTTTGCGGCTCATTCCGGGGATAGAGTTTTCCTGTCGCTGGTCCGCCACCACCATCCACATCCTCGGCCTGGGTATGGACTGCGACCACCCCGCCATGGTCGAGGGGCTGGCGCTGCTGAACACGGCGCGCATCGAGCGCGGCCGGAAAATAGCCCAACGGCTGGAAGCCCTCGGTTTCGAGGGGGCGCTGGAAGGTGCCCTGGCGGAGGCGGGCGAAAGCCAGTTGGGGCGGCCGCACTTTTCCGCCTGGATGTTGGCCCGGGGCCACGTCGCCGACCACAACCAGGCCTTTGACAAATACCTGGGACAGGGCAAAACCGGCGACGTCAAGGCCTTCTGGCCGGAGCTGGCCGCGGTGGTGTCCTGGATCGTTGCCGCCGGGGGGGTGGCCGTGATTGCCCACCCCCTGAAGTACAGGTTTACCCGGATGAAACTGCGCAGGCTGGTGGTGGACTTCATGGCTGCGGGCGGCGCGGCGATAGAGATCGCCAGCGGCTACCAGACCGCGGACCAGGATGCCCAGCTGCGGCGCCTGGCCAGGGAGTTCGACCTGGAGGTGTCAGTGGGCTCGGACTTCCACCGCGATGGTCCCTACAGCCCGTTACCGGGGGTGGAACTGCCGCGGCTGGATGGGCTGCGCGGTGTCTGGGAGCGCTGGCTGCCCCTGCCACTCGCCGCCGCGGGGGGAGAGCTGTCGTGAGCCAGTTTTACCAGATACACCCGGATAATCCCCAGGCCAGACTGATACGCAACGCCGCCGATATCATTCGCGGCGGGGGTGTGGTGGTCTACCCCACCGACTCCGCCTACGCACTGGGCTGCCAGATAGGCGACAAGAACGCCCTGGACCGGATCCGGCGCATCCGCAAGCTGGATGACCGCCACAACTTTACCCTGGTGTGCAGTGACCTGTCGGAAATCGCCACCTATGCCAAGGTCGACAACGCGGCCTACCGCCTGCTGCGCCACTGCACCCCGGGTCCCTATACCTTCATCCTGAAGGCGACCTCCGAGGTGCCCAGGCGGCTGATGCACCCCAAGCGCAAGACCGTGGGCCTGCGGGTCCCCGATAACCGCATCGCCGCGGCCCTGCTGGCGGACCTGGGGGAGCCGCTGATGAGTGTCACCCTGATCATGCCGGGTGAGGAGTATCCGATGATCGATCCCTACGATATCCGCGATACCCTGCAGCACGAGGTGGACCTGGTGATCGACGGCGGCTACTGCGGTATGGAGCCCACCACGGTGGTCGACCTGGCGGACGATACCCCCATGGTCCTGCGGGTAGGCAAGGGAGATATCGCGCCTTTTGAGGATTAAATTGGTATACTGCGCGCAGCCCCGCCGGCCTTCGTGCCGGCCGGTCTCCGCCAACCACAGGTAGGTCCCGTGTCAGCTAACGAACCCACATCCGATATGCCCGAAACGCCAGTAGCCGCTGAAACTCCGCAGGGCTCCGAACAGGCTGTTTCCGCGGGTGGCGTCGCCGCTGGTCCGCTCCGGCCACAGCAGGGCGAAATGCCCTTTGCGGTGGTCATGGGCAAGACCATGACCGAGTTTCCGCGGGATCTCTACATCCCGCCCCAGGCCCTGGAAGTATTCCTGGAGGCTTTTGAGGGGCCGCTGGACCTGCTGCTCTACCTGATCAAGCGCCAGAACCTGGATATCCTGGAAATCGATGTTTCCGAGATAACCGAGCAGTACATGCGCTATGTCGAATTGATGGACGCCATGCAGTTCGAGCTGGCGGCGGAGTACCTGCTGATGGCGGCCATGCTGGCCGAGATCAAGTCGCGGATGTTACTGCCGCGCTCCACCGCGCTGGACGAGGACGAGGAGGATCCCCGGGCACAGCTGATCCGCCGCCTGCAGGAATACGAGCGTTTCAAGAAGGCCGCCGAGGAGATCGAGGAAATGCCGCGCATGGAGCGCGACACCTGGGTGGGCAGCGCGAATCCGCCGGATCTGAACCGCACCAGAACGGACCCGGATGTGGACATGCGGGAATTGCTGGTCGCCCTCGGCGAGGTGCTGCGCCGGGCGGATATGTTCGAGAGCCATCACATCCAGCGCGAGGCCCTGTCGACCCGGGAGCGCATGTCGCAGGTGCTGGAGCGCCTGTCCGGGCAGCAGTTCGTGCCATTTGTGGCACTGTTCTCCGCGCGCGAGGGGCGCCTGGGCGTGGTCGTCACTTTCCTGGCGATCATGGAGCTCATCAAGGAAGCGTTGGTGGAAATCGTGCAGACCGAAAACTTCGGTCCCATCCACGTCAAGGCAAGGGCTGAGTAAGATGACGGAAATTGGTTTGCTGCAGATTGTCGAGGGTGCCCTGCTGGCGGCGGGCAAACCGTTGACGGTCGCACAGCTGGGTGAACTGTTCGAGGACGTCGAGCGACCTGACAACGCGGCCATCCGCGCCGCCCTGGAAGAGGCGGCCCAGCGCTGCGAAGGGCGGGGTTTCGAGCTGCAGGAAGTGGCCAGCGGGTTTCGCTACCAGGTGCGCCAGGGGCTCAGCCCATGGGTGGCCCGGCTGTGGCAGGAGCGCCCGCAGAAATACTCCCGGGCCCTGCTGGAGACACTGGCATTGATTGCCTACCGCCAGCCGATCACCCGGGGTGAGATCGAGGAAATCCGCGGCGTGGCGGTGAGCTCCAATATCATCAAGACCCTGCACGAGCGGGAGTGGATCCGCGTGGTGGGGCACCGGGATGTACCCGGCCGGCCGGCCATGTACGCCACCACCCGGCAGTTCCTGGATTATTTCAACCTGAAGACCCTCGACCAGTTGCCCGCCCTGGCAGATATTCGCGACCTGGAAACCCTGAATGCGGAACTGGGTTTCAGCGACCCGGATCCCGGCACCGGGCAGGCGGAGGCGGCCAGTGCAGTTGCCCGCGGCCTCACCCTGGTGGGGGGCACCCAGCACCTGCCGCGGGAACAGACCGCAGAACAGCCCGCCGCCGCTATTGGACAGGAGGAGACCCGCTCCGGCGAGGACGACAGTAGGGACGCCCGGCTGGACAGTGGCCCGGGTGACGATACCCTCGCGGAGCGGGAAACCACGGTGATGGATCTTGCGGCAACGGCGGCGGAGCTCGTGGATGACGACGCAAACATGCCTGAGGCCGATGACGAGTCCGCGCACGGGGCTGATGCCTGCGATCTGGCCGACGACGACGCGGACTCGGCTGCCGCCGGGCCCGACAGCCGCAGCTGAATACGCTCCCATGACAAAAAAAATCACCCCCGGCGACGCTCCGGCCCCGCCGGCGATCAAGTCCGACGAGAAACTGCAGAAAGTGCTGGCCCGGGCGGGCCTGGGTTCCCGCAGGGAAATGGAGCGCTGGATCGAAGAGGGCCGGGTCGCCATCAACGGCAAGCTAGCCAGGCTGGGTGACCGGGTGGACGAGCGCGTGCGTATCACCGTCGACGGCCGTCCCCTGGATCCCGCCCCCGCGGTCCAGACCCGTTGCATTCTCTATCACAAGCCCGCCGGCGAGGTCTGCTCGCGCAAGGATCCCGAGGGCCGGCGCACGGTGTTCGAGCGCTTGCCGAAACTCAAGTCCGGGCGCTGGATTTCCATCGGCCGTCTCGATTTCAATACGTCCGGCCTGCTGCTGTTCACCACGGACGGCGACCTCGCCAACGCCCTGATGCACCCCTCCTCGAATATCGAACGGGAGTACATGGTGCGGGTAATGGGCAAGGTGGAGATGGAGATGCTCCACCGCATGGTGGAAGGCGTGATGCTGGAGGATGGCATGGCGCGGTTCACCGATATCACCGACGCGGGTGGCGAGGGTATCAATCACTGGTTTTACGTGGTGATCATGGAAGGCCGCAATCGCGAGGTGCGGCGCCTGTGGGAGTCCCAGGGCCTGACCGTGTCCCGGCTCAAGCGCGTGCGCTATGGCGAGATCTTCATTCCCTCACGGGTTAAGCAGGGCCAGTGGGCGGAGATGGAAGCCGCCGAGATCAAGAGCCTGTATCGCATGGCCAACCTGCCCATGAAGGAAGTGCGACGCGCGACCATCAAGGAGCGCGAGGTGATGGAGCGCCAGTTTGGCAAGCGCCAGGGGCGCGGAGTTGCGAAGAAGGGCTCATCGCGCAAGCACAAGGCACCCTGAGCCGATTTATCAGGTGAGAACCCCGGCTATCCGCGCCGTTGGCGGGCAGCTCATTCAGGCGTGCCCGGAAGGGTCTCCTGCCCGGTGGCCTGTGCCAGGGACGCGAGGGTTTGCGGCCCGACCAGTGTGTCGCGAAGTTCGCCGGCCGGATCGATGACAAGCGTTGTGGGCAGCACTACCGGGCGGCTTATGCCAAGTGCGCCGGCGGGGTCGGTGGCCAGGACCTCAAAGGCGATACCCAGCTGTTGAATCTGCTGCTGGCGTTCCTGCTCGGCGACCCCGTCGTAGTTCACCCCCAGTACCGTGACGCCCGGCAGTTCGTTCAGGGCGTTCAGCTCGGGGATTTCCTGTATGCAGGGCTTGCACCAGATGGCCCAGTAGTTGATGACTACCCATTGCCCTCGCAGCTGCTCCAGTGCCAAACCCTGCTCCGGCGCCCGGCCCGGGCCGCAGCCGGAGAGCGCCACCAGCAATCCCAGTGCGAGCCAGGGTTTCATCGGGAAAATAACTCCACCAGGTTCAGGCCCAGTGTATCCTGTTGTTGCCTGCGCTGTTCCTGCAGCATCCGGTAGGCCTCCTGTTGCCAGCTTAATTTGCCCGGCGCCTCCTCGGCGGTCAGGCGGTGTTCGGTGTTAACCCACTCCTTGAGCTGGCTGAAGCTGATGGTGTGCAGGTCGCGGCTCAGCAGGTATTGGCCGCGATCGTTTTCGGCGATCAGTTT
>JAZBNW010000466.1:0-9157 GCA_036350855.1 Halieaceae bacterium | reverse complement strand
CCCGCGTCGATACCCTCGAAGCCATCCATCAGGTATTGCACACTGGCCATGGGCGTCGTGTCGCTGTCGGAATTGCTGGCGCGGGTTTGATCGACGAATTCGTATTCGAACAGCGGGTTGTAGACAAAGTCCGGGCTGCGATCATACAGGCCCGAGCTGCCGAACAGTGGTGTGACCGTACCGCCGTTGGCGTCCAGCGTGTCGGGGATCAGCTGGTAGCGATTGCGCGTGAGCTTGCGGGTCTCTTCCGTATAACGCAGCCCGAGGGTGCTGCGCCACCGTTCAGTCCACGCCCACTCCAGTTGGGCAAAGGTCGCCAGTGCGTCGTTGTCGGCATCGAGGTTGGTTGAGGGGGCGTTCAGGTACAGCCAGCCCGCCAGGGCCGGCTCAAATGGTCCCAGGAAGCTGACAGTGGTTTCCCCCTTGGTCTTTTCATTGAACCAGTACACCCCGGCCACGTAGGTCAGGCGGTCGCCGACGGCATTACCGGTGATCTGGAACTCCTGGCTGTACTGGTCGGTCTTGCGTGGCTGGCCCTGGGGGTGGACGCCCTGGGTGCGGTGCAGGAACGGGAGGCCGACGTGGTCCAGTTCGTCGTCCTGCTCCGCATCGGTATAGCGCCAGGCGCTGATGCTTTTCAGGCTGATGTTCTCGTTCAGGTCCCAGTTGGCGACCAGGCTGGCGCCCTTGTTCTTCGCCTCATACTTGCCCCCGAGGTCCGAGATCACCGTGTTGGCGTCGCCGACATCGGCGGCGTCCTGGCAGAAGTCGTCAAGTGTGCGGCCGGTGGACGGCACGATGGCCAGTGTGTTGAACAGCTCCGCCTGCCAGCCCCGGTAACCCGGGACCGGGACACATTTCTGCGGGCGCATGTTCTGCTTGGTCTCCGCCCAGTTCAGGTTGAGGTCCAGGGTGAGTGATTCCGCCGGCACATAGCGCGTCTGCCAGACCAGGTTCTGGCGGTCCTCGTTCATGTACTTGTCGCCGTCGTAGACATTCTTGATATAGCCGTCGCTGTTCACCGTGGAGCCGGCCAGGCGTGTCCACAGCGTGTCCGTGAGGGGCACGTTGACCATGAAATTACCATCGGCCCGGTCGTAGTTGCCGAAGCGGCCGCCCACGGCAAAGTCGAACTCGTCCTCGGGGCGGTTGGTGGTGAACACCAGGGCGCCGCCGGTGGTGTTCTTGCCGAACAGGGTACCCTGGGGTCCCCGCAGGACCTGCACCGATTGTATGTCGTATATGTCCAGCAGGGCGCCATCGGGGCGCCCGACGTAGACCTCGTCGATATAGATGCCCACGCCGGAGTCGATATTCGGCCCGGTATTGCGCTGCCCCACACCGCGGATATAGATATTGGCCAGGGGTGCAGTGCCGTTGGCCGAGGACACCTCGATGTTGGGCGCGATCTGGTTCAGGTCGGCAAGGTTGCGCACACCGGCATCCCGCAGTGCGTCGGCGCTCAGGGCGGTCACGGCCACAGGCGTTTCCTGCAGGTTCTCCTCGCGTTTGCGGGCGGTGACTATCACCTCTTCCAGCACGTTGCCCTGGGCAAGTGCGAGTGGCATGTCGGTCGCCAGCGCGATGGCGGCGATCAGGGTGGATAAGACTGTTTTGCGGCTGCCGCAGGCACCGGACATGGGGAGCACCTCTTTATTGTTATTCAGGCGCCCAGCCACAGTGGCCGACGCCGTGTCTAGAGTGCTTCAAATAAAGGGGTCTAGCAAGCCCGTTGCATACCGGTCCCCAACTATTGCCGGCCCTGCGCCGCTTATCCTGCACTGATCATTGTGTGGTTGAATTTGCTGAACCGTTGTGAGGAACTGGGTTAACCTTTGGTGTCGGATGATGGGTGGAAGCAGGGCATGAAGAAACGGGTTGTGGTTTGGGGTACGGGCAATGTCGGGCGGCCGGCTATCCGGGCTGTGGTGGCGCACAGGGATCTTGAGCTGGTCGGGGTGGTGGTATCCGGCCCGGCCAAGGCGGGGCGGGATGCGGGGGAACTGGCGGGCATCGGGCCGGTGGGCGTGCTGGCGACGACCGACTGGCAGGCACTGCTGCAGCGGGAAAAGCCGGATGCCCTCGTTTACGCGGCGAATGCCGATACCCGCGGCGCCGAGGCCTTCGTGGAATTGCTGGCCTGCCTGGCGTCCGGGGTGAATGTGGTTTCCACTGCATTCTACCCTCTGCTTTATCCGGACTGTGGCCTGGCGGCGGCCGTCGACCCGGTGCGAGCGGCCTGCGCGCAAGGTAACAGCTCGGTATTCGTCTCCGGTATCGACCCGGGCTGGGCCATGGACATTCTGCCCGCCCTTGCCAGCGGCGTCGTCGCGGATATCAGCCAGATTCGTGTACAGGAGATCTTCAACTACGCCCTCTATGACCAGCCACAGGTGGTACGCGAGGTGATCGGCTTCGGTCAGGGCATGGAAACCCTGCCGCGGATGCTGGAGGACTTCTCCCTGAAAATGGTGTGGGAACCGATGTTGCGAATCCTGGCGGATGCGCTGGACTATCCCCTGGACAGGGTCGAGACTTTTGTCGAGCGGCGGGCGCTGGAGCGCAGCATCGATGTGCCGGGGATGGGCGAATTCGAGGAAGGCACCCAGGGCGCATTCCGCTTCGAGGTGAGAGGTATCCGCAACGATGTCACCCGCCTGGTGGTGGAGCATATCACCCGCATCGATGACCAGTGCGCCCCGGACTGGCCCTACCCGCCCCAGGGTCAGGGCTGCCACCAGGTGCAGATCAAGGGCAGCCCGGACCTGGTTATCAGCGTACACGGCCACGATGCCATTGAGCCTGGTCCCGCCGGAGGTGGCAATGGCACTGCCGCCAACCGTGTGGTCAACGCCATACCCCATGTCTGTGCGGCCCCTGCCGGAATACTGTCGCCGCTGGATATCCCGCCCTTGACGGGTGCCGCGCAAATGCGCGTTTAGCTTATCCCCGGGCGGGGCACGTCAGGCGCCAGGGTGGGATAGCAGGAAGACCAGCACCGCGGCCGCGATACCCGCCAGCGTGGCGCGAAGGAACAGCGGTCGTCCCTGGCCAAAGTGCGTGGCCAGCGTTTCCAGCGGGTCCCTGCCGGCCATCACGCCCAGCGATACGGGAAGTTCCAGCACCAGTACATACACGAACTGGCCGATCACCGCCGCCAGTAAGCCGGTCAGTACCAGGCTGTGTGCACCTGTCGCGAGCAGCGCCGCCAGCAGCACCAGGTTGCCCAGCAGGCCGCCCAGGCTCAGGGCAAGAAACTGCGGCGGCCGGTTTGCCAGGTAGTCGAAATCAAAGAACAGCGGGTGCACCCGGGGCTTGATGGTCAGCGCGGAGCGAGCGACCACGGCCCCCAGGAAATGGCCCCACTCGTGAACGATATGGCTCAGCGCCAGGCCGCACAAAAATGCCCAGGCTCCGGCAAGATAGAAGGCCGCGCCACTGGCGCCCGCGGTCTCTGCGCTGTGCAGGTAGACCAGGCTGCAGGCGAGCAGCAGTGCGAGGGCGCCGTGGGCCAGCGCCTGCCGTGTCATCAGTGCCCTGTCCAGCTCTGCCGGTTGACCGGACCGTTCGCCGACCGCACCCGCACCGGTATGCCGGACAGGTGAGACATGCCCGATAGTCGTTCGACGCTGTCGGGACCGTCCGATGCGAGAATATTGACGTTCGCACCCCCCAGCCGGCTGGCGACCGACAGGCCCCGGGCGTGCTGGTGCCCCCAGCCGTGTGGCACCGACACCGTGCCCGGCATCAGTTCCTCCAGCAGCTTCACCGGCAGGCGAATACTGGCGGTGGCGGACTGTATGTCCGCCACGTCCCCCTCGCCCAGACCGAGCCTCGCCCCGTCCTCGGGGTGGATGTACACGTAGTTGGTCTGGTTGTGTGCGCCGTTGGTGAGTTCGTCGATGTTCTGGGTCCAGGAGTTGTGGGTGCCGTGTGCCCGCTTCGAGATGAGCCGCATGATGCCCTGGCCGGGGCCGGTCTCCAGTTCGGCAAAACGCGCATCCAGCCGGGCGGCCTCGGCGATGAACTCGGCGGGGGCCAGGTGCACCAGGCCATCGTCCGTCGTCGGGCGCTTGCCCAGGAAGGTGCCGGGCGCCACCTGCTCCCGCGGTTTACCCTGCGGGTGGCGCAACAGTTCACTGAAGGTGGCGTGACCGGAGCGGCGCAGCATCTGGTCGAGAATAAAGCGCTGGGGCAGGCCCGGTTGTGCCCGCGGGTGGCGCAGCCGGTTCACCGCCTTCAGGCCCCGCAGGATCCACTGCACGGTTCTGGAGCCAAACAGGCCCACCCCGGCAGCGGTGGCCAGGTCGGTGTAAATGGATGCCTCGTCGCGCTGCTCCCCCTCGGGTTCAACCACCGCTTCCGTGGCCGCGAGATAGGGAATGGACTGCATCCCGAGGAACAGGGGGAAGACGAATGGCAGGTCGGGGCGCTGCAGGGGTGACGTGGCCGGCAGGACATAATGCGCCAGGCTGGCGGTCTCGTTGAGGTAAATATCGGTGACAACCAGCAATTCCAGTTGCGCCAGGGCATCGCGCAGGCGCGCGGAATTGGCCATGGTCAACAGGGGGTTGCCGCCGGTGACGAACAGGGATTTTATCTGGTCCTTGCCCGGCGTGAGTATTTCGTCCGCCAGGATGCCGCCGGGAAAACCGCCGTTGAGCTCACGGAAGTTGCCGACCCGGGAGCGGGCCTTGCGCATGAACATGCCGTTCTTTTTGGCGAAGCCGGCGAAATCGAAAATGCCCTGCCCCACCAGGGTGCCGCCGCGCCGGTCCAGGTTGCCCGTCACCGCGCTGATGCACTCCGCCAACCACTGGGCGAGGGTGCCGTCCTGCCCCATGCCGAGGCCGGTGCCGGTGACAATGGCCGCTCCCTTTGCATCGCAAAAGGTGTTGACCAGCTGGCGTAACTGGTCCGGGGCGATGCCCGTCACCTCGGCCGTTTTCTCCGGTGTCCAGTCGGCCACGGCCGCGCGCAGTTCATCGAGCCCGGAGGAGTACGGCCTTATCGCCGCCTCATCGCAGCGCCCGGTGGCGAAGATTTCCTGCAGGAAAGAGGCGAAGAAAAATACGTCCGCGTTGGGTTTGATGAAAATATGCTCACCTGCCACCTTGGCGGTCTCGGTCAGGCGGGGATCCACCACGATGATCCTGCCGCCCCGGGCCTTTACTTCCTTCAGGCGTTTGACCGGGTGCGCCACCTGCAGGAAGGTCCACTTGGAGACCACGGGGTTGGTGCCTACCACCAGCATGCACTCCACGTGGTCCAGGTCGACGAAGGGCTGGAAGAACGGGAAGCCGTACATTTCCGTGGCGGTCGCGAAGCGGTTGGCGCAATCCTGGGTGGAGGAGGAAAAGATATTGTGGGAGCCCAGCCCCTGCATGAAGCCCTCGGCAAATATCGGGTGCAGGATGCTGAAGCCCGCGGCGGTGCCGACATACATGCCGATGGAATTCGGGCTGACCCCGCGCAGCTCACGCAGTTTGGCGCCGATTTCCCGCAGGGCCTGCTGCCAGGAGATCCGCTCGAAGGAATCCCCCACCCGCTTGAGGGGGTAGCGCAGCCGGTCGGGGGAGTCGTACATGCTGTGCTGGTGCAGGCCCTTCATGCAGGAGAAACCCAGGGTGCCGTGGTGGGTCTTGTTGGGCGCGATGGAGACTACCTTGCTATCCTGTACCTCCGTGACCAGCCCGCAACTGGCCTCGCAGATACGGCAGAATGTGTACTTGGTCTGAGTCTTTGACATGCACCTGTCCAGCCTTGTTTTGTTTTCAGGCCACGTTAGCAGATTTTGGCCGGCAGGGGATGCAGCTCGGCAGCGCTGGTCTGACTGCTTGAACTGGGCTGCCGGACGCGGAGTAAACAGCTGGTTAATCTAACGGCCAACGATCAAAACCACGGGACACTCTGCAATGAGTAAAAGTGAAGGACTCCTGCGCGTCACTATCGCCTACGTCATCGCCCTGTTCCTGGGCGGCGCCAGTCTGTACCTGCTGGATTATGGCCCCCTGCTGGATATATTCATCGCCGACCTGGTAGCCACCGCGGTCATTTTCCTGTTCAGCCGGGCCTACGGCAACTCGAGTTTCTACGACGCCTACTGGAGCGTCGTGCCACCGCTGATAGCGTTGTACTGGCTCGCGGTGGGTACCAGCCAGTCCCCGCCTCTGCGCGAGCTGCTGGTGCTGGGGCTGATCCTCTACTGGGCCACCCGCCTGACCCTGAACTGGGCCTACTACTGGGAGGGTATGCAACACGAGGACTGGCGCTATGTGATGCTCAGGAACAGGGCGCCCCGCTGGTCGTTTTTAACCGACCTGGTGGGTATTCACCTGTTTCCCACCCTCCAGGTGTTCGCTGGCCTGCTGCCGGTCTACGCGGTCTTCTGCCTGGGGGAGCGCCCCGTTGGCTGGCTTGATGTGGTGGCATGCGCAGTGACCGGCGGCGCCATCACCCTGCAGATGCTGGCCGATTTCCAGCTGCACCGGTTTATCGCCAATCGCCGTGAGGGCGAGCAGCTGGAGACCGGCTGGTGGGCCTGGTCGCGTCACCCCAACTATTTCGGCGAACTGGGGTTCTGGTTCGGCCTGTTCCTGTTCGGCCTGGCGGCCTATCCCCAGGGCTGGTACTGGCTCTGCATCGGGGTCGTCCTGATGACCCTCATGTTCGTGTTTGCGAGTATCCCGATGATGGAAGAGCGCAGTCTCCAGCGTCGCCCGGACTACGCCAGGGTGATGGCGTCGGTATCCATGCTGGTGCCCTGGCCGCGAAAAAAGACTACCCTTGAACCGGGCCGGCCAGTAGTGGCCCCCGACACCGGTTCCCAAGCCACACCGCCAGGAGAATAGCGTGGAATATCTTTCGGTAGAGGAGGCAAGGCAGCGCGACGGGCTGCGCGTCGCGCTCTCCGCGGGGGTGCCCGCACCCTGGAGTGAAGCCGCCAAGGCGGTCTTCGCGGCCAAGCGGATTCCCTATGTCGCCGTGGCGCAAGCGGTGGGGGTCGACAACGACGAACTGGTCGCCTGGACCGGGCACCGCAACGCACCCACCGCCATGTACCGGGATGAGCCACCCCGGGTGACCTGGCTGGACATTCTCAACCTCGCCGAGCGCCTGGCTCCCGAACCCTCACTGGTGCCGGCGGACATCGACGACCGCATTCTCATGCACGGCCTGCTCAACGAGCTGGCGGGTGAGGGCGGCATGCTGTGGAGCGGCCGCTACCTGATGTTCCGTGCGATGGAGCAGGCACTGGGGCGGGAGGCGGTGGCCGCGAACCCCATGTTCCGCGACTATCGCTACAGCGCCGACGCCGCGGCGGCCGCGGCCCCGAAGATGATCGCTATTCTGCAACGCCTCGAACAACAGCTGGACCGGCAGGCGGCGTTGGGCAGCGCTTACTTCATCGGCGCACAGCTGTCGGCCCTGGACCTTTACTGGGCCTGCTTCTCCCAGACCCTGGACCCACTGCCCCCTGACGTGAACCCCATGCCATCGCGGGTGCGCGCCGCCTGGCAGGGGGTGGCGGCGGTGCTGGCGCGGGAAGGCTATAGTGTCAAGCCCTCCCTGCTGCGGCACAGGGATATGATTTTTCGCGACCATATCGGCCTGCCGCTGGATTTTTAGGAACAATTTCCCGGCGACACTACACGCAGACAAAAAGGGCGTCATGACAACAAGCACGTTACCGTTCAGCGACACCGTCCGCGTACGCTACAGCGACACCGATGCGCAGGGCCACCTCTATTTTGCCAACTACCTGGTCTATGCCGACGAGGTGGCCGGGTTCTACATGGAACACCTGGGGCTGAGCGCGATGAATCCGCAGCAGGCGCCCTGTTTTATCTTCACGGTGAACGTGAACTGCGAGTACCTGGGCGAATGCAGGGCTTTCGACACCGTGCGGGTCTGTGTGGGTTACTCGCGCCTGGGGCGCTCGAGTGCGGATATGGCGTTTGAAATATACGACGAGGACGCAACGACCACCCTGGCCCGCGGCTCGATCACCCAGGTGTTCACCGACAAATCCAGCCGCCTTTCCACACCCATCCCGGAAGCATTTCGCGCCGCCATCATTGCCGACAGCCCGCACCTTGGCTGAGTGAATGAACCCCGGGAAGGGTGGCCTGGATCAGCTTGCGCCGGCATCCCAGTGATTCTCGAACAGTATCTCCTCTACCGGCTTCCGCTTCAGCCGTGTTAACTGCTTGACCGGTTTTCCCAGTGGCATGATGGCCGCTATTGCCCAGTGGGACGGAATACCCAGCAATGCCTGGATGGCCGGCTCGGCGGCGACGCCCCAGGTCGTCATGGTGCCGCCATAGCCCTCGTTGCGGGCGGCCAGCAGAATATTCCAGGCCAGCGGATAGATCGACCCGCCACTGACCAGGCCGACCCGGCCGAGATCTTTGTCCATGCTGGCGACCAGGCTCATATCCACCGTGATCACCAGCAGCGTGGGCGCCTCGCGAATATGTGCCACCAGCCACTGGGGAGGCTCCGCCTGCGCCACCTGCTCGTCGGTGACTGCACTGGCATTGACCGTGTTCAGCGGGTTTTCACCGGCCTGCACTTCCAGCAGGTAGCGGCTCGCCGTGGGCAGCGACAGATCGGCCAGGCGCTGCTTGAGGCCCGTTTCGGTGATATTGATGATGCGCCAGCCCTGGCGGTTGCCGCCGCTGGGTGCGAACCGCGCGTTGTCGACGATGCGGTGCAATACCTCATCGGGTACCGGCTCGCCGGTGAATTCGCGACAGGCGAAGGTGGTGCGCATGACATCGTACAGTTCCATTGGCGTTTTTCTCCCCGGTTTTTTTGATCATACACCGGCTGTGGTGGGGTAGCTTGCGGCGGGATACGTATGTTATCAAAACGGGTTGTGATGTGGTGTCGATGAAGAAGATTAAGGTCAGGTTGACGTGAAACATGCTGTTCCATTCGCGGCGGAGAGCGGGGGTTGCCTCGCTCCACGGCTGCGCCCCTCCGGGGTACCCTCAGTCGGTCGGGAGCCCAAAACGCTGCGCTGGTCTCCCTCCACTCCCTCGGCGTGCGCCTTTAACGTTCCGCGAGGCAACCCCCGCCCTCCACCGCACTGAGTTCAAATCAAAGAGATCTATTAACACCGCCAGTACTTCCGGTGGATTGGTTATGCGCT
>JAZBNW010000465.1:0-2453 GCA_036350855.1 Halieaceae bacterium | reverse complement strand
GGACCTGGGTGGCGCCGTCGGAAGCAGCAGGCGGGCAGTTGGCTTCGTTTCGTAGTAGGACCCCCAGCAGCAGGCGCGACGATTGGCTTCGTTTCGTAGTAGGGCCCCCAGCAGCAGGCGCGGCGGTTGGCTTCGTTTCGTAGTGGGCCCCCAAAAAGCAAAAAACCTGGCCGAAGCCAGGCCCTTGCCGCAAGGTCACCGCGGCTTTGCCTTCGCCAGCGGCTACCCCGCCACCTCTGCCACCGGTGAGGCCTCCAGCGCCGCGTTTGCCCGGCGGTGAGCCTGGGCCTCGCGCAGGGCGCGGATGGCCTTGTACAGCTCGTTATCCAGCGCCGCCTGATAACGCGCCATCGGCTCCGCCGCCGCCAGATGCAGCCGCGCCGCCCGTACGTGGCTGACCGCCCGCAGGATGGCCAACTGCTGGCGGAAATGGGCATGGACGCCATAGAGCAGTTCGGTCAGCGACCCGTCGCAGCGCGCCGCCAGCACCTCCCCGAGCGACACCGCCCCCGCGGCGCCCCCGACCGCTGCCACCTCCCCAGTTAGCGTCCCGCCCGTCAACCCCGGCTCCACGCCTGCCTCACCGACCGCCGCCGCCACGTCCCCGGAAGCCGTGACCTCCGCACCCACTGGCCCCCTGTCCGCTTCCCCTGGCGCCCCCTCCAACCCCGACCCGCCGTCCACCCTCGCCACCAGCCCCGCCTCCGCCGCCAGCAGCACCCCGTGGAGCAACTCCACCAAGGGCGGGAAGGCCGCCCCCAGGGCTGCCAGATCCCGGGGCTTATCCGCGTCCGGCAGCGCCAGCCAGGTGTCGAACACCGTGGCGAAGCCCTCCGCCTCCTCCAGCGACCACCCCAGCCGCAGGGTCCCCTGGATCAGCCCCCGGTCCCTGACCCCGGTCAGCCGCTCGATCACCTGCCACTCCTCCGCCCCCAGGGCCTCCCGCTGCAGGTGCAGACTGGCGCTCTCCGCCGTCACCGTCCGCCGCTGGCGCCACAGGCCAATCGCCACCCGCTCCACCAGCGCCGCCTCCAGCGTACCCACCGGTTGCTCCTCCGCCAGCAACCGCGCCAGCAGGGCCTCGAAGTCCGCCGCGTGCTCCCCAGGGATGAGCAGATTGCGGCTCAGGATGCCGTGCTTCAGGCTATTGGCGCTGGCCTTCGTCTTGCCCACCGGCGTGCGCGGCCCGGTGCTCTTCAGGGCGTTGAGCTGATTGGCCAGGGTCTTGATCGGGTTGGTCGACATGGCGTTTGCCTCAAAAGTGCATGATGATCATGCAATTTATGGGAAAACACCCGCGCGCGCAAGTGAAATACCGGGACCGACTCGATCACGGATCACACCGCATCGACCCGCGGCCCCGCCGGCCCGCCCAGGCCATGGCGGCGCAGGGCCAGATAATCCTCCCAGGTCTTGCGCGCGATCCTGGCCGGAGTGCGGTTGCTCTCTCCGCCTAAGCGCATCGGCACCAGCACGATCGCCCGCGCCAGCGTCGCATCCGCCACCAGCACCGGCGGCTCGCCCGCCCGCCGCGGGGCCTGCAGCACTGGCCCTTATGTCGCGCCCCTGAACTCAAGCAGCCTGTGTCTCCGCGCGACTCGGATCGAACCGCTTGAATACGAGCGCCAGCACACCGATGAGGATCATGACCTCGGTGAACAGGACCGAAAGGATCACGCCAAAGAGCAGCACCGAATCCAGGACGAAGATCTTGGACAAAACAATAACAAGACCGACAGCCAGCAGCGCGCCCACCACCATCACGGCAACCTTCACCGACAGCATCAGGAGCTGACGGCCGAGATACTGGATGTCGCCGATCCCCCGACTGGACTGGCTGGCAGGAGCAAGGAGAAAACCGAGATTCTCCAGCCCGTACCAGAGGATGTTGAGCGGAATGGCCACGGCGACCGCGGTGATCAGCGCCCCCGGCGTGAGTGATGGGGCCGCCAGCGCGAGAAAGGGCGCTTGGTACAGCAGGGTAATGACCACCGGCGTGACGAGTTGTCCCGTGCAGATGGCCCAGGCCGGAATCGGCAGCGTCTTGAGATAGTCCAGATTGCGCGGCCCCCCGCGAAAATCGAAGCGCAGCGGGTTCGAGACCAGGATAGTTGCCCAGATCGTCACATTCACCAGATGACCCAGGTGGACTGCCCCGCTGCCACCGGCGCCGCCTTGGCTGAAATGGAAGACCCCGGCGATAACCAGGACAAACAACGCGAGTTCCCCCAAGAGTCGATAGCCGCGCATCGCCTGAGTGAGCTGCAAGGATGCCAGGGTACCGACCCCCTTGAGGTGCGGCAGCACCCACAAGGGCGAACGGATCGGCACCGATCTCGCCCGAATCCGGCGCAAACCGGGGCCGCGCGCCTGGAGCAGGTCCCTCCGGTTCAAGGCGGCCGACAGCTCCAGATTGCCGGCATCCAATCGGACCAGCAGGAGGAAGACACCGG
>JAZBNW010000464.1:0-14476 GCA_036350855.1 Halieaceae bacterium | reverse complement strand
TTCCCGCCTGACGATCCGCTGTATGGATCCGAACCGCCCCGGGACAGGCAGCAGTTATTCCTTGGTTCGCAGGCGATCCAGGGTGAACGGGGAGTGCTCAAAATATCCGGCGACTTCCTGTTGCGCCTGCGATACAACCCTTTCTATGACTACCTGGAACAGCGTGTGCTGGAGTGGGTTACACCATGATCGGAAAAAGCTTGCGGGGACAGCTGCGGGTCCTTTGTATTGCGCTGCCTCTACTGAACATAGCCGGCTGCAGCAGCTTCGGCCGCGGCGTTACCGAAGCACTGCTCCGATCCCAATCGGCTGAGACTGAAGATGTTCGCGCCTGCACGGTGGAAGGCGAGGCATTCGATGGCATAGCGCCGATACTCGAGGCTCAGGCGGCGTATCCGCTGTCGGCGGGCAGCCCGGACAGGGCTACCACCAAGCTGGTCTATATCCATGGCATCGGCGACCACCAGCCCGGTCACGCCGGGGAGTTGGTTCAGTCGTTGAGCAAATCGCTTGATCTTACGGTGCGCGCCTCAGTCGTCAAACAAATTGTGCTTTCCCCACCCGATGCGCCGTCGAGGCCTTTTGGTGTGGTGAGTGTCATCCGCATGACCGATTCGCAACGGCGTCGGGAGCTGGTCTTTTACGAGCTGACCTGGAGCGCGATCACAGCGAAGGAGAAGGAGTCCATCGCATTTGACAACTCCGTCTTTTACAGCTCGCAGCGGGCCGCGGTCAATAGTGCAGCCAAGCAGTTTGCCAACAATGCCCTGCCCGACCCGCTCGCCTTCATCGGCAACCGCGGTGATGACATCCGTGGCTCCGTAGGCCAGGCCCTGTGCTGGGCGCTGAGCACACGATGGGACGACCTGCCGCCACTGACCGAGGGCCAACGGTGTGAAAACTCATCGCTATACGGGAGCCGCGTATCCATCGACGAACTGGTCATCGCCAGCCACAGCCTGGGCAGCCGGGCGACCGTGGATGCGCTGCAGGATGCCGCGCGTGGCCTCGACCCGGAACAGGCGGTCGGCCCGCGGGCCAGGCAGTTCGCGGCCGAATTGAAGAACAAGCAGATCACTCTGTATATGCTGTCCAACCAGCTACCCTTGCTTGAGACCGGTCAGCCGAGCCAGGCGGTGACCAGGGCGGGGAATGAATTTTGCGGGCCGGACGCGCCACAGCTTGGCAGTCGATTTCTGAAACAGCTGGATATGATCGCGTTCACCGATCCCAACGACATCCTGAGCTATCCTGTCCCCCAGTTCTGGGTGCGCAAGTATCTCGACTCGCGGCTGTGCACCAATGTACGCAACGTGACGATCAATATCGCCAACGTGCGCCGCCTGCCCGTGATCGGGACGTTCGCAGACCCTATATCGGCGCATACCGGCTACGATAGTGATCCACGGGTGGCGGAACTGATAGCCCGGGGGATGGGCAACGACAGCACCAGCGCGCTGGTGCGCGAGCGCTGCAGGTGGGTGGAAGTAGACCCCGGTCTGGACTGACCGGGGACGGGAGCCAGGATCCTATCTTCGCGACGCAGAAAGCGTCTACCTGGGCGGCAGCGGAAACTCGCTGAATATCTCCACTACCGCTTCGTCCAGCACGGGCTCAATGTTGTCCATCGTCTGTTGGGTGACCCGGCCCAGGGCAAATCCCTCCCAGACCAGCTGCCGTCGGGCGGCATCGACCACATCGATTCCCAGTGTGCCTTTGGTGTACTGGCGGATGTCAATCTGCTGATAGGAAGGCCAGGTGCTGTAGAAGCCTCGCCTGTGGCGATTGAAGCCGCCGGCGGGCGTCCCCGGGGTCTGCCTGATACGCAGTCTCTGATCGAGATCGGCACTGAAATTTATCAGCAGATCCGGATTGTCATCCGTACGTTGCAAACCTCGCGCCACCAGCTCGCGCTCCGCCGAGGCCACCAGCTGCTGTGAAATCAGTGTCTGGTAGCCCTCACGATCAGTGGCGAGCGGGTCAAAGAATCCGAAGGTGCGAAAGCTGTTGAAATCGACGCTGGCGTCCATGTTGCTGCGAATAGTCGGGGAAGAGGCGCAGCCCGTCATCAGCAGTAAACCCAGCAACGAACAGGCAAACAGGAGGCTTCTTCCATGGGCATAACGACACTTCATCGGGCTATCCTCGGTCCTTGAACACAGGCGGACGGTAGCATGAAATTCGATATTGCGTCCATATACCGCCGTCACACAGGCTGGAGAACTACTTCAGATCCTGCGGTGCCGGTGCCATTGATGTGGCAATGTCGACCCAGCCACCGCCCACTGCCTGGTAAACGTTAATCAGCTGTGAATAGCGGTCGGCCAACAAACCCACCGATGCCAGATCCGCGGCGAATAACTCGTTATCGGCCACCAGCACTTCGAGATAGTCCGCCACACCCTTGTCGAACCTCAACCTGGACAAACGCGCAAACTCGCGCAGGGCCTCCACCCGCTGGCCCTGCAACTCGAACTGCTGCAGTGTCTTCTGCGAACCGGTAAGCGCGTCATTCGTCTCGCGAAAGGCGTTGAGAATCGTCTGTTGGTAAAAAAGCAGGGCCTGCCGGTCCTGTGCCTCGGCGGCGCTCACCTGTCCCTCGATTCCGCCAAAAGTAAACAGTGGGCCACTGACACCTCCCGCTATCAGGCGGGTGGCCGCCGCGCCGGTAAGAAACTCGTCGAACGCGGTGCTCACGCTGCCGAGCACGCCCGTGATAGAGAAGCTGGGGTAATAGAGCGCGCGCGCGGCACCCACGTTGGCATTGGCCGCCACCAGGATCTGCTCGGCCTGCAGGATATCCGGACGGCGTTCCAGCAGTGCCGAAGGCAGGGCGGCCGGAATCAGTGGTGCCACGAGCTGGTCGATGGTCTTGCCGCGCTCGATGGGGCCCGGGTTGCGGCCGAGCAGAGTTGACATAAGGTTTTCCAGCGCGGCGATTGCCTGCTCAAAAGCCGGGATCGCGGCCAGTGCCTGTTGCTCCTGCGATCTGACCTGCATGACTTCCGTTTTGGCCACGATACCGGCCTTAAAACGCAGTTCAAACAATCGCGCGGTTGCACCAAAGTTGCTGGCGAACGCCTGTGCGATTTCCAATTGTCGATCAAGCGCCCGCAATGCAATGTAGCTGGTCGCAACGCCGGTGACGACTGACAGTATCACCCCGCGCTGCGCCTGCTCGCTGGCATAGACCTGCGCCTGCGCCGCTTCGCTCAGACGACTGACGCGCCCAAACAGGTCGATCTGCCAGGACGCACCGAGCGAGGCCTGATAGAGCGAAAAGTACGGGTCTGCCCCCGGCGGTAGCGGCGGCTGGCCGACACGACTGGCACGTGCCCGGCCGGCCTCTGCGCCGTAGCCGAATTGCGGATACAGCTGCGAGCGGGTAGCGGTCAGCGCACCGATAAACTGATCGACGCGCGCCGCCGCAATGCGCACGTCCAGGTTTTCGCGCAGGGCGGTTTCCACCAGATCGTTCAATACCGGGTCACCGAACTGCTCCCACCATGGTGTGTTCGCTATATCTTCCGCCGCGGTGTAGTCGATACGCCAGGCTTCCGGCGCCTCCACTGTGGGACGCTTGTAGTCTGGCCCGACTGTGCAACCGGCAACGACAGTGGCAAGCAGCACCAGCGCGCTGATCCTCATACCGATTCTCCTTTCCATGACAGATGACGACGACAAACGCCACCAGTGTTTCAATTGCAATTGGCTCCGTGCCGACCCGGCCGTCATTGTAACAATATTCATTGCCGCCACCCGCGCTCTCTTTTTCGAATCATGGGGTGGAGTTCACCCGCAAGGCGATATCCCGCTGCGCGCCCTTTACAGACAGTAGCGCGACCTGCACTCATGGAGATGCACCATAAAACAGCAGCCCGCCGAACAGCCCTGACAGCAAGAGCAGGCTGGTGCTGGCGACCGCCCAGCCCCGAATGCGGAGGTCGGCGCGCTCGATTCCTGATCCTGCCACTTCAGCCATGCGACGCAGCGGGCTCACATTTGCGCCTGCCGCTGTGCTCGCATCACCCGGTATTGGCCGGCGAGCCAGCCCCAGGGCCAGCACCGTGCCGCCCAGCACCACCAGCAAGGTGGTTGCCAGTTCCCCGAACGCCAGGGGGTTAGAGACGAAGTCACCCGGAACCGGCCCCAGTGCCGCCAGAGCGAGCAAAAACGAACTCACGGCCAGGGCAAGCGCCGCGTACTCGGCGCTTCGGGCGACGGTCCTCTGCAGAGGTAGCGCACCCGGGCGACGGCGCAGCACGCTGACCAGCACCAGGACAACATAGCCTGCCGTGAACACAGCACCACCCTCCAGTACCAGCGTCCACCACCACTGCCCTGTATCGTCCGCGGCATCGAGCATCAGCTTTTTGGCGAGATAGGCACCGCTGGGCAGCACCCCCATGAGCGCTATCCCGGCCAGGGCAAATGCCAGCACGGTAACCGGCATCGCGCGGCCGACACCGGCCAGATCGGCGATACGATCGTGGCCGAGGGCGGCATAGATAAGGCCGGCTGCCATGAACATGCTGGCTTTGGCCGTGGCATGCGAGACGGCCTGCAGGAGGCCGCCGTCCAGGGCGGCGCCATGCGCCAGGGCGTTGA
The DNA here is from genome assembly GCA_036350855.1 of Halieaceae bacterium. GTDB lineage: Bacteria > Pseudomonadota > Gammaproteobacteria > Pseudomonadales > Halieaceae > JARRPM01. The sequence continues at coordinate 9,868 of JAZBNW010000464.1, read as the reverse complement.
CGCCAACATCGAAAGCGAGTGGGAACATCAGGAACAGGTAGCCTATCTGTGCCATCGTCGAATAGGCGACCAGTAGCTTGAGACGCTGCTGCCGCAGTGCGGCGACACTGCCGAAGACGATTGCTGCGGCTCCCAGCGCCCCGAGCAGTTGCGCGGCGGATAGCGTCACCACACCCGGCATCACATCGAACCAGAGCCGGACGACGAGAAACCACGAGCCCTTGATCACCAGTGCCGACAGTATCGCGCTTGCCGCCGCCGGCGCTCCGGCATGGGCCGGGGGCAACCAGATATGCAGGGGAAACAGCGCGGTCTTGGCCAGCAGACCACCGGTCATGAGTGCCAACACCGTCCAGGCCACAGGCCCGGGGCGCACTGCTGCAGCCAGCAGTGCGATATCCAGTGTGCCGTAGGCACCATAAAGTAGCGCTGCGCCCAGCAGATAGAGCATGGAACCAAGCAGGGCAAAGAGCAGGTAGCGCAATGCGGCGCGCAGCGTCTCACCGCGACCATCGAGGCAGACCAGCGGTACACCGGCAAATGTCAGTAACTCCAGCGCGACATACAGCGTGAATAAATCGCCGCTTACGAACACCAGGTTGAGCGATCCCCACACCGCGAGCAGCAGTAGCCAGAAGGTAAACGGCTTCCGCGCTTCCGGCGCGCCTTGTGGCGACGTGAAATCGGCGCGTGCGTAAATCCCGATAGCTCCAATCACAGCCGCTACGGCCACCAGCATGACCACCGACAGGCCGTCGGCGCGCAGTGCCACACCAAGCGGGGTGGGCCAGCCACCCAGCAGGTAGACCAGCTCCGCGCCCGACTGCCACTGTGCTGCGGCACTGGCAATGGCGATGCCGAGACCCGGAACCAGCGTCACCAGGGCGACACGCCGGGCATTGCCTGCCCCGAGTACGAATCCAACGAGTACACCCAGGAACGGCAGCAGCACCAGCAGCACCAGCAGCAGCCCGCCCGGTGTCGTCATGGCATGCGGTGCAACGAGCGGCATCTAGGCTTCGCCTGGCGGCGCTTGCACATCGGCCGTCGCGTCTTCGGCGAGCGAGACCCTTCCGGTCACATCGAACAGCCGCAGCAGCAACGCGACAGCGATTGCTGTCGCCGAAAAAGCGACGACGATTCCGGTGATCAGCAGGGCCTGCGGCACCGGGTCACCGCCCATGCCGGCAGCCGCGCCGCGGCGGGCGATGGCACCGATAAGCAGGAACACAGCAGTGCCGAATACATTAAAGGCGAGGATCTTGCGCAGCGGGTGCGGGTTCACAATGAGCCCGAACAATCCCAGGCCGGCCAGCGCAGCCGCGCAAAGGCCAAACAGGGTTGCCGCGTTCACAGTTTGGCCACGCGCTGTGGCGCGCCGACCATCAGCAGGCCCAGTACCAGTGTCAGCGAGGGCATCAGCGCCAGTTCGATGGCGACGATAAGAGGTTTCGCCAGCCCCTGCGGATAGCCAAAAAAGTCGCCGGCCGTCAGCACGCCAATGAACCCGATGGCGATGAATACCAGCGGCCCGGCCACCAGGCCGACGCGAAGCCAGCCGCGGCTGATCGGTGGTGCCTCGCTCAGCCCTGCCATCATAAGCAGCAGCCACATGGCGGCGAGGATTGTCGCCCCCTGAAACTTGCCGCCCGGATAGTCGGCGCCGGTCCAGAAAATATAGATGCCAATGACAATGCCCAGCGGTGGCAGTATGCGCGCCGCATAGGCAAGGATGCCATTCGGGTCCGACTGTTGCACCGGTCCCGGACGCCCGCCCCAGCTGTCATCAGGCGCCAGCGACCAGACGCCGATCAGCGCGAACACCAGCACGATGGCTTCGAGCAGCGTGTCCATCGGGCGAAACGCCAGCAGCACGGCAGTGATCGGATTAGCGACGCCCGTATCGACAATGTTGAGCGCAACCTCGTGCGCCAGAGTGGGTGCGGGGTCGGGCAAGGCAAGCACACAGATGACCAACACCGCGGTGACCGCGGCGGATACCGCGCCTGCCATCCAGTACAGTGAGTTGCGCGGGCGCTCGGCGCCGGGCGCGGCTTCGATGCCGCGCAATCGGGCCGCAGCGCCAATCAGCAGGACGCCGGTCAGGCCACCGCCGATGGCCGCTTCTGTCAGGGCCACGTCGATGCCCTGCAACTGCACCCAGACCAATGTCAGCAGCAGGCCATAGGCAATGAAGCCGACCACAGCGGCAAAGGCCTCGCGAGCGATAATCGTCCAGACGGCCAGCCCCAGGACCAGGACCGCAAGGGCGACGTTGAATAATACTCCGGTCATCGGCCTTGCGCGCTACGGCGCGCCCTGCACGCGATAAGCTGGGACACGCTCCCGGCTGAGACCAGAACGAGCAACCAGACGCAGGCCAGCTTGAGACCGGCGAGCACGCTGTCTACCTGCAGCAACAGGCCCAGCACCACCAGGCCGAGACCGAGATTGTCCGCCTTGGTGAGCGCATGCAGCCGGGTCAGGACATCGGGAAAGCGCAGGAGCCCGACGGTGCCCGCGAAAAAAAAGAAACCACCCGCCGCGACGGCGACCACGGTCAGGAGGTCAAGAACGTGGCTCATGGGTCGCGCTCCGCCCCGCCCTCATGTGGCAGCGCAGCATCAGCTGCCCTGACGTAAGCAATGGACGAGAAGGCCGCCAGCAACGCCAGCGTCAACGCGACATCGACCATGGCGGCCACGCCGGTTGCCGCGCCGAGCATCAACAGTACGGCAATCCCACCGGTACCCAGCAATTGGGCCGCCATCATCCGGTCCGCGTCGCCGGGCCCGCGCAGGATGCGAACCAGGCCCAGGGCCACCATCAGCAGCACGAAACCTGCCGCGGCAAGCAGGAAATCAACCATGGCTTTCACCCCTCACCAGTGCCCCGGCGAGCCTGCGCTCTTCCTCCTGCAGTTGCTTTACCACCGGCTGCGTGATGTCGAGACAGTGATAGGTGAGCACACCGTCGACTTCACCACAGGCCAGTGTGCCGGGCAGCAGGCTGGTGATGGTGGCGAAGGTGTTACGCGCCTGTCCGGGTGGCAGGTCCAGCGGGCACGTGACGATGCCAGGCTTGAGATTCGGCTGAGGCGACAGCGCGCGCCGGGCAACATCGACACCGGCTCGCACCGACTCCCACAGCAAATGTGGCAGCAGTGTGCACAGAATACCGACACGCAGCCGGCCTGCAGCGGGCGGCAGCAGGTGCAGGCTAAGCCAGGTCGCGGCGAGGGTAGCACAGGCGCCAATCGCGAGATCGGTCACCTTGACACTTTGTATCAGGGCCAGCCAGAGCGCAAAAAAAGCCACCCCGCGGATAATGGCAACGCGGCCTGGCGACGCCCGCTCAGGCATTGCCGAGGCCCTCCCGACCATTTGCCGTGCTGTGCTCGCCCGTTGCGCCGCTCGACCCATCTTCAGCGCCGAACACGGCCACGTACAAGGTCGGCAGGAAGATAAGTGTCAACAGCGTTGCGACGAGCAAACCACCCATGATGGCGAAGGCCATGGGCCCCCAGAACACCGTTGGCGCAATCGGAAGGAGGCCCAGTATGGTCGAAATCGCCGCCAGGATCATCGGCCGCATGCGCGAGGTGGCAGAGGCGATAACGGCATCGTAAACACTCTTGCCCTCGGCCCTGTCCGTCTCGATCTGTACAATCAGGATGACAGCGTTTTTCGCTATCATGCCGATCAGCGCCAGGATGCCGAGGATCGCGACGAAACCGAGCGGCTGGTTGAACACCAGCAGCGACAGGACAACGCCGATCAGGCCCAGCGGCAGCACGCAGACAACCATGGCCAGGCGACGGAAGCTGACCAGCATTACCATCATGACTGCCAGCATCAGCAGGATCATCAACGGTACGACGGCGAATACCGAAGCGCTGGACTGATTGCTCTCTTCGTACAGCCCTCCCGTTGCGATGCTGTAATGATCGGGCAGCGTCGCTGCGAACGCATCGATCTTCGGGGCCAGCGCGCTTACCACGGTATCGGGCAACACGCCGGCAACGACATCCGCGCGCACGGTCAGTGTGGGCACCCGATCACGGCGCCATACCATGGGAAACTCCTGCTCCTCGACGAAGGTCGAAAACTGGCTGAGCGGCACCATGCGCCCGCCGGGAGTGGGTATCTGCAGTGAACTGATCGTCTCAAATGACGCTCGCTGGTCGTCAGTGGCCCTTGCCACCACGTTGATCAGGTAGATGTCATCGCGTAACTGGGTGACCACCGAGCCGGTGATGGCGGCACTGAGGGCACTCGACAGGGCGCTCGAACTGATACCGAGCTGACGCGCCTCAACCTGGTTGACTTTGATATGAATCTGCCGCGCCGGTTCCATCCAGTCATAGTGGACATGCCGCGCAAGCGGATCGGAGCCCACCACGGCCGCCAGGTCGAGGGCGATATCCCGTACCTGCTCCTTGTCCGGCCCCGACACGCGATACTGCAGTGGCCAGCCAACCGGCGGGCCCAGCTCGAGAGGCGAGACCCGGGAGACCACCTCCGGAAACTGCTCCGCGAGTACGTTCTCCAGTTTCACCTGCAGCCGATCCCGCGCCTCGATGTCTTTCGCGACGACGACAAACTGGGCGAAGAAAGGATTGGCGAGCTGGACGTTGAGCGTCAGGATAAAGCGGATCGCGCCACGCCCCACATAGGCGCTGTAATGATCGACATCGGGGTCGCCATCCAGGATTGCTTCAAGGCGCTTGACCTGCGCCTCGGTGGCATAGATCGAAGCATTCTGCCGCAAGGTCATATCAACCGTCAGCTCGGGCCGGTCGGAGGCTGGAAAGAATTGCCGCGGCACAAACTGGGAAAGAAAGATGGATACCACGAAGGCCGCGATAGTCAGGCCAATGGTCAGCCACTTCGCGCGAATAGCGCCTTGCAGAAATGCACTGTAAACATCCAGCAGCTTGCTGGGTTTGGGATTCGCTTCGGGTTTTGGCGCCGTCAGGATTGCCTTGCCGATAAGCGGCGCAAAGATCACAGCCACCAGCCACGAGACGATGAGCGAAATGCCGACCACGGAAAAAATCGAAAACGTGTACTCGCCGGCGGAGCTGCGCGCGAAGCCGATCGGCACGAAGCTCGATATCGTGACCAGCGTGCCGATCAACATCGGCGCGGCCAGCGTGCGGTAGGCGAAGGTGGCAGCCTGATCCTTGGTATCCCCCGCGCCGAGGCGGCGGATCATCGCATCCACAGTGGTCATTGCGTCGTCGACCAGCAACCCGAGGGCGATAATCAGCGCGCCGAGGGAGATGCGGTGCAGGTCGATATTGGCGATGTCCATCACGGCGAACACGATCGCCAGCGTGAGCGGAATCGCCAGGGCGACCACGGTGCCCGGGCGCACTCCGAGGCTCACAAAACTACAGGCAAGGATGATCACAATGGCCTGCCAGAGCGAGGTCATGAAGTCGTTGATGGCGACGTCGACGGTGACAGCCTGGTCGGCCACCAGCGTGGGCTCGATGCCCACAGGCAGGGTGGCTGTAAAGTCTGCCATCTCGGCGCGGATGTTCTCGCCCAGCGCGAGAATGTCGCCGGCGTCGCGCATGGCGATCGCGAGGCCGATGGCGGGCTTTCCGTTTACACGGAACATGGGCTGCGGTGGATCGACGTTGCCGCGGCGCACGGTAGCGATATCCCCCAGCGTAAGTATCCGGTCGCCGGCGACGATGGTCAGCGTCTCGATATCCCCCTCGTAATCGAACGCCCCGCTGACACGCAGGAACACGCGCTCCTGCTCGGTCTGCATGATGCCCGCCGGGCGCACCGCATTCTGGGCCCGCAGCGAGGCCATGATCGTCGGCAGATCCAGCCGCAGGCCGGCTAGCTTCTCGGTGGAGAACTCAATGTATATCTGCTCGTCCTGTGCGCCCAGCACCTCAATCTTCGAAACATCGGGCACCTGTAGCAGGCGCGAGCGGGTCGCCTCGACGTAGTCGCGAAGTTCACGGAAGGTAAAACCGTCGGCGGTAAATGCATAGATGATGCCGAAAGTACTACCGAAGTCATCGTTGAAAAAGGGGCCGAGGACCCCTGCGGGCAGCGTCTGCCGCATGTCGCCGACATTCTTGCGAACCTGGTACCAGATATCCTCCACCGCCGAGGGCGGCGTGGATTGCTGCAGATCGACGAATATGGTCGTCTGGCCGGCGGTGGTGTAACTGCGGACTCTTTCGAGGTGGTCTGTCTCCTGCAGTGTGCGTTCGAGTCGCTCGGTGACCTGCTGCAGCGTCTCTTCGACAGTCGCGCCGGGCCAGGCGGCCCCGACCACCATAGTGCGGAAGGTGAACGCCGGGTCTTCGCCCCGGCCCAGTTGCGTGAACGAGATCGTCCCGGCGATTACCGCGACGATCATCAGGAAGACAACCAGCGAGCGCTTGGCGAGCGCCCATTCCGACAGGTTCGGTCCGATCACGACGTCGCAGGCTCCAGAGGGCGAACCTTCTGGCCGGGGCGCAGCGCATGCACACCTGCTGTGACAACCATATCACCGGGTTCAAGGCCCGACGCAACCCGGACAGTGTCGGGGTCCTGTGCCTGAATCTCGATATTGCGCGCTGACACGGTAAGCTCGTTCGCGTCGACCACCCAGACCGCAACCTGCCCGCCAGAGCGCACCAGCGCCGTGGCCGGAATTTCGATGCCGACAGTCGCATCTACCGGCATGCGACCGGTTACCGTGCTGCCCAGGCGCATCTGCGGCGGCGGGTCTATCAACCCCACCCTGACCGCAAACGTTCCGGTCACCGGGTCGGCACGCGGCGAAATCTCACGTACGCGACCGGTGGCGGACACCCCTGGATCGCTGGTCAACTCAACCGTGATCTCGGGATTCGCCGGGCTACTGTCCTTGATCTGCGCGGAAACACCGAACACAGCGTCGCGGGCACCCTCACGCGCAACCTGGATAATCATGCGCCCCGCTGACACCACTTCGCCAGGCTCCGGGCCGCGCGCCGTTACGACACCGGCGACATCGGCAACAAGCCGCGTGTAGCTGAGGCGGTTCTCCGCCAGCGTCACCTGTGACTGGGCCGATTCAAGCTGCGCCTGGGCCGTCTGCAGGCGTGCAACGGCCTGGTCGAAGGAGGCACGTGGAACCGCGTCTTCGGCGACCAGGTCGCGCATCCGGATATGGTTATTCTGTGCCTCGACCAGCTGCGCCCGCGCCGCGACCAGCTGTGCGCGCACCGACTGCAGGGCACTCTCCTCATTCTGCGGATCGAGGCGCGCGACCAGCTGGCCGGGGGCGACCTTGTCGCCAACGTCCACCATACGCTCGACCAGCCGGCCGTCTATGCGAAACGACAGGTTGATTTCAGTCTGCGGCTGAACTGTTCCGGTCAATGACACGGAGCCATTGCTGGCACGGTCTTCGACGGTTATCACCCGGACCGGGCGAACTTCCCCGACCTCTTCATCCACCTCACCCTGGCAGGCTGATAACAGGAAAAGGGTGGCGCACGCCAATAGGGCGCGCATTGCAGGCAGATTACCAATGCGCCTGGTGACTGGGGGCACAGACACGTAGCATCTCCTTGTCAAGGTCGTTCAGGGGGTCTTGTAACCGCGTGCTACAAGTCGAGCCCGTGAGCTTACCACAGCACGCGTTGCCACAGCCGGTCTGGAGGTATTAGCTCAGAAGTGCGACGCTCAAGGCCAGCCGCGAGCGTCGCTACACGGGCGGCTGGCCTGGTTCGGGCGGCCTAGTTCGCTCGCCCGTACAACTCCTCGAGGCCCTGCCGCAGGGTCCTGGCCCACACGCCCATGGCCCGGCGCGCATCCGCGGTATTCGTTACATTGTTGGTGAACGTCAGGGTTCCGGTCGAACGGCCTCTTCGCGTGTCAACCGCCCGGGCCAGAATCTCTCCGGACACGGAGTCGCGCAACTCGGCGACGAGGGTCATCTGGCCGGAGTTGGCCGTGTAGGTGCGGCCGCGACCTGCCGTCATCGTGTCCGGCGCGGTTACAAATAAATTGACGATGGCGGCCGTGACCCGCAGGGTTTCCGGCCCGGGCTCATCGACAAGCTGAAAGCCACCGCTTGCGAGCTCGGTACGCAAGGACTCCCGGAGCATGTCGGCAAGTCCGCTCTGTATGGCTGCCACATCGTCGGCATTAAGCCGGCTCCCCGGACTGCGGCGGCCGCGGTTTGGATCCCAGTTCCGCGCAAAGCTGACCTCCACCGGATCGAGCATGACAGAGGTATAGGCGACGATTTCCGCATCCGGCCTGACAAACAGGGCATTTATCTGCGTTCCGGGCCGCCTGACCAGACCGTCCCATTCATCGACCTGCGTTGTCCGGGTCTCGGCACAGCCGACAATCGTTGCGGCGCAAAGCACACACAGCAACCAGTAACATATCCGGGTAATGTTCATATTGTTCTCCACTAAGCTTATCGTCGTTCAGTCTCTATATACCCTGCACAACGCATGGACTTCTTCTATTCTCCGCAGAGAAGTCGCATGCGTCGCTCGGCGTTGGCGAAATCAGCGTCGGTCTGGGCGGCCAGAACCATGGCCTTGGCCTGGTCGCAGGCACTGGCAGCCTCCACCCCTGCCCCGGCGGGCGCGGCGGCGGTACAAAACGAGTCGGCGACAAGCCGGATGTTGGCGAACTGCCCCTGTTCGACGGCCACACAATCGCCCACCCGCTTGCCCGCCTGGTCGGAAACGACACGGACCGTGCTCGTGCCCCCGACAAGGACCGTGTACTCAAATGCCTGGGACCTGCCCGCCAGGGTACCCAAACCACGACCCGCCGCGGCGCCGCCGAGGGTACGCAGTGCGCGGTTGCTGGAGGACTGCCCGCTGCCGGAGGCCAGGCCGATGCCGCCACCGATTATCGTGCCGACGCCCTGTGCCGCCGAGCTGTTCTCTGTGACCGCGACCACGTTGGTGATGACACCGTACTGGACCCGCGATTGGGCCTGGGCCGCCATGGGGCTCAGCGCAGTTCCCAGAACCGCAGCCAGGACCGCGGAAATGACCCATCTGGTTTGACTCATGAACTACCCCCCCCCAGCGCTCAAAGATGTCAAAAGCCTATACCTAAAGTTGCCAAAAATCCATACATGGCCGCCTCTTGTACTGTAGGATATCGACACGCCGGGATTGGGCGTTCGGCAGCCGCCTTCCAGCCTAAGAGGCGGTCTGATCAGCCCCTGCGCAACTCGGCCGCCAGGCATCACTCCTGTCCGGGGATCGGTCCCATTCCAGGGTTTGATCTGCTTTGCGGCATAACTTATCCTGGCGCCCGCTTGTGCGATGCCGAGTGTTACTGTAAGTATATACAGAAGCGGGATATCACCGATGGTATTGCTGTGGGACCACTTACCGATGCACCCCGATGACACACTACGCTACTAACCCCCCAGGGCGCCGCCTTGCCGCCTGCCTTTTTGCGACGGTCTTCGGCCTTTTGCTGGCCTTCGGGCCGCCCCTGGGGCGAGCAGACATCAACCTGGTTGCCCCGAGCCGCGTCATTGATCCGGTCGCGCCCTTCAGGCTTTCGCTGATGGTGACCGTAGAGGAAGATTCCCGCTACTACGCCCTACCCGAGGTACTGCGGGTCAACCTGACGCCAGACATTGGCGCTGCGGTCAGTATCGAGTTGCGTCGTGAAACGGCAGTGGCCGACAAGGTCAATCTGCTGCGCGGCGAATTCATACGTATCGACTATGTCGGTGAGCTGCCACCGAACCTGCGCGGCAGGGTGAGGGTGGACCCTGTCGACCTGGACGCACCGGCCATGCTCGTGCAGCTCTCAACCCCGAGGACCCCCACAGAGCCCGCCCTGCCCGAAGCCGGAATGGGCGACAGTATTGCGCA
>JAZBNW010000463.1:0-7968 GCA_036350855.1 Halieaceae bacterium | reverse complement strand
TCGACTCTGGCGACCTGATGCAGCGATAACCCGACGCCCGGCGCCCGCACGTGGGCGTGCGGGCCAGCTCCGAATGACAGGAATTCCATAAGTTAACCGTTTCCACAGGAGGAAAGTCATCGTGGATCTGGACAGTTTTGGTGAACTGATGCAGATCAGTCCCTTTGAAGTGAAGGATGCATTGATCGAGTTGGCCGCAAGCCACCATGATCGGGCGATGCTCAATGCCGGTCGCGGCAACCCTAACTGGGTTGCGACAGAGCCACGGCATGGCTTCTGGCAGCTCGGCCGCTTTGCCACTATCGAGGCCGAGCGCTTCCAGGGTTATATGCGCGAGGGTGTTGGCGGGCTGCCGGAACACGCCGGCATAGTGGCCCGCTTCGATACCTTCGTACAACTGAATAGCGGGGAGCCCGGCGTCGGTTTTCTCAAGGCATGCGTTGCCTACGTGCGTGATCGCCTGGGCTACCCGGCAGATGATTTCCTGCACGAGATGGCCTGCGGGATCCTGGCCTGCAACTACCCGGTGCCGGACCGCATGCTGGAATTGTCGCAACATATCTGCCGCGAGTACCTGCTGCGCGAAATGTGTTACGGCTCACCAGTGACCGGCGGAGTCGACCTGTTTGCCACGGAAGGCGGCACTGCCGCCATGACCTACATATTCAACACCCTGAAAAGTAACCGCCTGCTGCGCCCCGGGGACAAGGTGGCGATAGCCCGGCCCATATTCACGCCTTATCTGGAGATCCCCGAACTCGAGGACTATGGTCTGGAATCCGTCTACCTCGATGCCGACGAAAACGATGGCTGGCAAATTCCCGACAGCGAGCTGGAAAAGCTGCGGGACCCGGCGGTCAAGGCCTTCTTCCTCGTCAACCCCAGCAACCCGCCCTCGGTGCAGCTCAATGGCCGTGTACGCACGACACTGCAAAACATCATCGAAACAGATCGTAAAGACCTGATCCTGCTGACGGACGATGTGTACGGGACGTTTGTGGATGATTTTGTCTCGATGTTTGCGGTGTGCCCGCAAAACACGATCCTGGTGTACTCCTATTCCAAGTACTTTGGAGCAACGGGTTGGCGTCTGGGCGTGATCGCCCTGCATGAGGACAATGTGCTCGACCGACTGCTGGGCAAGCTGCCCGAGGCGGACCTGGCCGCACTGGACAAGCGCTATGCATCGCTGACACTCGAGCCCAGAAACCTGAAGATGATTGATCGGCTGGTCGCTGACAGCCGTTCCGTAGCGCTGAATCATACCGCCGGCCTGTCGACACCGCAGCAGGTGCAAATGACCCTGTTTTCGCTGTTTGCACTGATGGATACCGCGGATGCCTACAAGGCCGAGATGAAGCGTCTCGTGCGCAACCGACTGGATACCCTGTACCGTTCGATGGGTGTCGTCCACGAACCGGACATGGACAGCGCAGGTTACTACGCCGAACTCACGCTCGACGGCATCGCCAAACAGTTGTACAGCAAGGAATTCGAGGACTGGCTGCTGGATAATATCAAGCCGGGAGAGGTTCTATATCGTGTAGCCGATGAAGCGGGTGTGGTGCTCATGCCAGGTCGCGGATTCGGAGACCAGGCGCCATCTGCCCGGGTATCGCTCGCCAATCTCAACGAGAGCGACTATGCCGCGATAGGAAAGGCTGTCCGCAAGCTGCTCGATGATTACTATGACCGCTATCAGGCAAAATCCTGATAACTGAACCGTAAACAGCCACTGGATATAAACAGGGAGATTTTGCTATGAAAACTTTACACCAAACGCTGGACGCATCGTGGAGGACAGGCCTGTATCTCATGTTTATAACGGTTTGCCTGCTGGCCCTCTCTCTGCCTGCCGCGGCCAAACCCAAAATCGCTATTCTCGCGACAGGTGGCACCATAGCCGGCGCCCAACCGGATACGAGCCAGCCCGGTTACAAGGCGGGATCCCTCTCTATTGATGCCATTCTGGAAGCGGTACCGGGTCTGGACCAGATCGCCGATTTCGAGGGTGAACAGGTCGCCAACATCGGCAGCCAGGACATGAATGACGAGGTGTGGCTAAAGCTCGCCAGGAGCGCCAACAAAACCCTGGCGTCTGGCGACGTGGATGGCGTGGTGGTTACCCACGGTACTGACACGCTTGAGGAAACAGCGTATTTCCTCAACCTGACCGTTAAAAGTGACAAGCCGGTCGTGCTTGTGGGGTCCATGAGGCCCGCTACCGCGATCAGTGCCGACGGCCCGATGAATATTTACAACAGTGTCGTCGTCGCCTCGATGCCCGAAGCCAGAGGGCGCGGTGTGATGGCGCTGATGAACGATGACCTGCATTATGCGGCAGAGATTACCAAGACCAATACCACACACCTGAATACCATGCACTCGCCCAACCGCGGCCGGGCCGGCACCTGTGACACCGGCAAATGCACGCTGTTTTCACCGACCGTCAAACGGCATACGACCAACAGCGAGTTCGAACTGCCAGATGACCTGGAGGCATTGCCAACTGTCGCCATTATCTATGCGCACGCCAACCTGGACGACACCTTGATAAACGCGGCCGCACAGGCCGGCGCCAAAGGCATTGTGGTCGCCGGCGTTGGTGACGGCAATATGACCGCGCCAGCGCTCGACGCGCTCGCCGCACTGGCGAAAAAGGGAATGGTGGTGGTCCGCTCGTCGCGGGTAGGCAATGGCATAGTAAAACGCAATGTAGAAGTCGATGATGACAAGCTGGGCTTTGTCACCGCCCAGGATCTCAACCCGCAAAAGGCGCGTATTTTACTGCAGCTCGCACTGATCAAGACAAGCGATCCCGCAGAAATTCAGCGGATGTTTGAGGAATACTGATGATATGGGATGCAGGTCCGGCAGGACCCAAAGTCACTCACGGGGGTACCGCGAGATAACGGGGGTTTTCCCGAAAACCGACCCGTTTTCCGTACCAAATTGACAGTGCGTGGCGAGTACTTTACTGATAAAACGCTATCCAGGATACCAGGGCGGACTTAACGTGATTCAATCCGGAGCTCGAAATCTGAAAATTAGTAGCATTTGCCTTGTCGTTGCAGTTTACAGCGGAGCCACGGCGGCGGCCACTGTTACCGAGCAGGCTATTCTGGAACGGCTGGCGCAGCTGGAAGCCAACCAGAGTAAGATGGAGGCCGAACTGCAGAAGCGTGACGCCCGTATCCGGGAGCTGGAGCAACGCCTGGCGCCAGCGGCAGGCGCCCCGGATGAGGTGCATACTGTTTCGGTGGCGCCGACCGTTACTGCGACAAATCCCATTGCGGTCAGCAAAACCCAAACGCCCGAGATCGGCCGATTCAATCCGGGTGGCGGGGGCTATACAATAGCCGAGACTCCTGAGGGCTCCGTCAATTTTGCTGCCTGGACCTATGTGCGCTACCTTAACCAGAAGGCTCTCAACAAAGATTATACCGACAGTTTTGGCCGCACCTATGACCTGAATTTGCGCAACGACTTTCAGGTCAATAAAGTCAACCTGACCTTTCATGGCTGGCTCTACGACCCCGCGTTCCGGTATCTGCTGTACACCTGGACATCCAACACGTCCCAGGGCCAGGGGGCCCAGGTAGTCGTTGCGGGCAATCTCAAATACCGCTTCAGCGACGCGCTGGACGTCGGCATAGGCATCGACGCACTACCTGGCAGCAGGAGCATGTACGGCACCTTCCCCCTGTTTTTGAAGGTTGACAACCGAACAATGGCCGACGAGTTTTTCCGCCCCAGCTATACCACAGGCATCTGGAGTTCCGGCGAACTTGCCGAGGGTCTCAGCTACAAACTTATGGTTGGCAATAACCTGTCCCAGCTCGGCGTCAACGCCTCGCAACTGGACGATGGTCTTGAGACCTGGTCGGGTCGCATACAGTGGTTGCCAACTACCGGTGAGTTTGGTCCGCAGGCCGGGTACGGTGACTTTACCTGGCACAAGGACCTGGCCACGATGGTTGGTCTATCAGCCACATACAGCCAGGAGGACAGGCAGAGCCAGCCAGGCACCGAAGATATCAACAACAGCCAGATTCGGCTGTCGGACGGTACCCGCTTATTCACGCCAGATGCGTTCAATACGGGGGGCCGTGTGGACAATGCCGTCTATCAGATGGTGTCTCTCGATTCAGGGATGAAATACCGGGGCTTCTCTCTGGAGGGCGCCTACTTCTGGCGTTGGGTTGATGATTTCAAGGTAGACGGCGATATTCCTGTGGACGATCTTTTCGACCATGGCTTTGAGATTCAAACCAGTTACATGTTCAAGCCGCGCAGGTTGCAGGGCTACATAGCCACGTCCAAGATCTTTGGGGAGTATGGCGATCCATGGGATGCGGCCGTTGGCCTCAACTGGTTCCCCATGCACGAGCGGTTAGTGCGGATAAACACCGAACTTCTTTATATCAACAAGTCCGCTGTCGGCTATTCGAGCATACCCTATGTGGTCGGGGGCGACGGCGCGGTATTCAACACCAACGTCGAGATGAAGTTCTAGCTACACCGCCAGTTCATCGCGCCGGCTGCCGCAGAAATACGGAGATCAATCACATGAGCAATGCTATCATTTCATCTATGGCGCGCCGCGCCGCGCTTGCCTCGTCACTTCTTCTGCTATCCACGGCGGCGGCTGCGGATCAATCCGGACAGTATCTTTTCAACGACGCCCACTTTCACCTCACGAATTACGTCCAACAGGGTACCGATGTGCATGATTTTCTCGACATCATGGGCAATGTCGTGGGCCGCTCCACGTTGTTCGGAATTCCCCTGCAGCAGACCTGGTCCTATGAGAACTCCGGCGATTACGCTCCCACCTACTATCTGCAAAGTGATGCGCCGCTTTATTATTACTCCTTCACAGATGCCTACATCGCCATGGCCTACCGCTCCCTCGCTCCCGAGCAACAGGCCCGGCTGGACCCCATGATTACCGGATTCAATCCCTCCGACATGTACGCCGCGGATCATATCAAGCGCGTTCTGCAGACCTTTCCCGGGGTGTTTTCCGGCATCGGCGAGTTCACCATCCACAAGGAGTTTGTCTCGTCGAAAGTTGCGGGCGATGTGGCCAGCCTGACCGACCCTGCCCTCGACCGTATCCTCGATTTCGCCGGCGAGGCGGGACTGGTCGTGCTCCTGCACAACGACCTGGATATTCCGTTCGCCAAGGAGGGCACCGAGCCGGCCTACCTGACGCAAATGAAAGACCTGCTGCGTCGCCATCCCGATACCACCATCATCTGGGCGCACGTGGGCCTGGGAAGGGTTGTGCACCCCGTAAGGGCGGGGGCCGGTGCCGCCGAGCGCAGCCTGACACAACTGGAGATCGTCGAGGAAATACTGTCGGACCCCTCTCTCGACCATGTTTATTTCGACATTTCCTGGGATGAGGTCGCCAAATACATCGTGGCAACGCCTGAAAGCCTTGCCAGCGCTGTCGCCATCATCCAGCGCCACGCGAACCGGTTTTTATTCGGTACGGATGTCGTCGCGCCCCCGGGGCAGAAGGAGTACCTCGGAGTCTACGAGATGTATCAACCCCTCTGGGATAAACTAGCGCCGGATGTACGAGGCAAGGTGCTGAAGGGGAACTACGAGCGACTGTTCGACGGTGCCCGGGAGCGGGTAAGGGCCTGGGAGCGCGCCAATCCGGGTAGTATAGATACCGCAGCGGCAGAGACGCGCTGATTGAGGAGCCGTGGTGAGAGTGGCACCGAGTTGGATAGTCGCTTGCGCGCTCGTGTTTACCCTCAGCGTCGGCCTGGTGAACGATGGCGCCGCGTCGGCCTGGGCCTCGGATCTCGTAGAACCCGTCTCGAGCAGTATCGAGTTTCCACCTGACGTCCAGAACTACGGTGACGAGGGTCTCGGCATCATCCAGCGTCTTATTCACCGCGTCGAGTCGTTCCCCTTCAACCTGGTCGGCACGCTGGTGTTCGTGCTGGCGATCATCCACACATTTTTGACGGCGCGGTTTCGCGTGATCGCGAGGCGCATGGAACGAGCGCATCTGCATAAAATTGAGGCGGGCGAAGCGCCTCGCAACTCGATTTCCCACGCCGCACGTCTCTTTGATTTTCTCGGGGATGTGGAGGTCGTTTTCGGGTTCTGGTGCCTGCCTCTCCTGGTCTCGATCGTCGGCTGCTTCGGTTGGTCGACTGCGGTTGAGTATCTGGGCGCCGGGGTGGACTACACCGAGGCAATGTTCGTTGTCGTCATCATGACGCTTGCCGCGACACGGCCGATACTGAAGCTTTCCGAGGTATCTATGGCGCAAATCGCGACGCGCTTTGGCGGCACGCTCACAGCCTGGTGGGTGACGATCCTCACTGTAGGGCCGCTCCTCGGCTCCCTGATCACCGAGCCTGCGGCGATGACGATTTGCGCACTACTCCTCGCGCGCAAGTTCTATGAACTCGACCCGAGCCCTGCGCTCAAGTATGCCACGCTCGGGCTTCTCTTCGTCAATGTCTCGGTGGGCGGTACGCTGGCGCATTTCGCCGCTCCGCCGATTCTCATGGTCGCGGACCGGTGGGACTGGGGCGCGTCCCACATGCTGCTCCACTTCGGCTGGAAAGCAGTACTGGGGATCATCGTGACTAATGCCCTTTACTGGTTTCGCTTTCGTGCAGAGCTGGGCGTCCTTCAGAGGTCCTTTCAGATCCGTTCAGTCAAACAAGAGGTTCTGTCCGGGGATTTTCCGCGCGAGGAGGCAGAGAGGGCCATTGACGCCGCAGCGCGGCAAGTCAGCGCCGAGTACGGCTCGCCTCGCAACGAGATTGCGAAGCAGGTCGATCGTTTCGCCGCGGAGGTTCGACAACGACTTTGGCGCGACGTTGAGGCGAGGATGTCGCGGTATCGCGCTGAACCTGAAGTTGTTCGGCAGGCCTTCGATCAGCGCTTCGATCAGATCAAGCTCTCGCGCTTGCAACGCAATTTTCCTGATCTGCTGGCGATCGAGGAGCGCGCGCCCTTCGTCGATCCCGCCTGGAACGAAAGGGAGGACCAAGTCCCCCTCTGGGTCACATTGATCCATATCGGCTTCATGGCCTGGACAGTGTTCAACGCGCATCACCCGGTATTCTTCGTCGGCGGCCTCCTGTTCTTCCTCGGGTTCGCCAACGTCACCGCGGACTACCAGAATCGCATCGATCTTGAGGCCCCGCTTCTCGTGGGCTTCTTTCTGGCAGGCCTGGTGACACTCGGCGGATTGCAGGGTTGGTGGATCGCGCCCGTTCTCGACAGCCTCGACCCCATGTCGCTTGCGCTGGTTTCGACGCTGCTTACCGCATTCAACGACAATGCTGCGATTACGTACCTCAGCACACTCGTGCCGAACTTCACGGACGAGCTGAAGTACGCCGTCGTCGCAGGAGCGGTAACCGGTGGAGGGTTGACGGTGATCGCCAACGCCCCTAATCCCGCAGGTCAATCGATTCTCGACAAGTACTTTGAGAACGGCATAGCGCCCTGGTCGCTGCTTAAAGCCGCCGCCATTCCAACGATCATCATGTTCTTCGCATTCGCGGCGCCGACGTGGGCCTAGGGCACCTCTGATTAATTCGGTAATGTCTCAGCGGAGTCCCTGGCGCAATCCCGACCGTTCACAACGAGGGACCGGCAGCGGGCAGCGGGGCAGCGGAAAATATGAGGTTGACGTCATTATCACTTATTGCGTAGCCTCGACTTAACACAGAAGGCCCGACCGTGGTTTCGGGCGAGTGAAATGGAGACGACAAATATGTTCGATGATGACGCGTCCAGCCTCGCGCGGCTGTGCGACAAGGGCCTATCCCTGGACCCGCAGCGAGTCGCCCTCATCCAGGGCAATCGGTCGATGACGTATGCAGAGCTCGAGCAGCGCATCAATCGGGTCGCCAATGGGCTGATCTCGCTCGGAGTCGAGCGGTTCGAGCGCGTCCTCGTCATCTTCGAGAACGACATCCG
>JAZBNW010000462.1:0-7666 GCA_036350855.1 Halieaceae bacterium | reverse complement strand
TCTTCATAGGCGTTAATCCATGGCTCTTTTTTCATGGCGCCCTTGGGGGTCATGGCGCCGGCTTCCATGCTGGTATGGATCTCGTCCCCGGTGCGGTCCAGGAAGCCGGTATTGATAAAGACAAGGCGTTCCCGGGCGACCCGGATACATTCCTTGAGGTTGACCGTGGTGCGGCGCTCCTCGTCCATGATGCCCACCTTGAGCGTGTTCCGCTCCAGCCCCAGGGCGTCCTCGATGCGCTCGAACAGGGTGCAGGTGAAGGCCACTTCCTCCGGCCCGTGCATCTTGGGCTTGACGATGTAGACGCTGCCACGACGCGAATTGCGGTTGGCGCCGGCGGGCTTTTGCAGGTCGTGCAGGGCGATCATGGCGGTGAACATGCCGTCCATGATGCCCTCGGGAATCTCCTGCCCCCGGCTGTCCAGGATGGCGTCGTTGGTCATCAGGTGACCGACGTTGCGCACGAACATCAGGCTGCGGCCGGGCAATACCAGCTCGCCGCCCGTGGCTGCGGTGAACACCCGGTCGGGGTTCAGGTGACGGGTCAGCGCTTTGCCGCCTTTTTCAAAGGTATCCGCCAGGTCCCCGCGCATCAGGCCCAGCCAGTTGCGGTAGACCACGGCCTTGTCCTGCGCGTCCACCGCGGCGATCGAGTCCTCGCAGTCCTGGATCGTGGTGAGGGCGGCCTCCAGCACCAGGTCCTTGACGCCGGCGGGGTCGGTGCTGCCGACCGGGCTGCCCGGGTCGATCTGGATTTCCACGTGCAGGCCGTTGTGCCGCAACAGGACGCCGGTGGGGGAATCCGGCTCGCCGGTATAGCCGCGGAACTGCTCCGGGTCCGCCAGTGAACTGATGCGGCCATCGTCCAGTACCACCTGCAGCTTGCCCGCCACCACGGTGTAGGACCTGGCCTGGCTGTGACTGCCGGTGGACAGGGGGCAATGGCGGTCGAGGAAGTCCCTGGCGTAGGCGATGACCTTCGCGCCCCGCACCGGGTTGTAGGGGCCGCTGCGCCCGGCGCCGTCATCCTCCGGGATCACGTCGGTACCGTACAGTGCGTCGTACAGGCTGCCCCAGCGCGCATTGGCGGCGTTCAGGGCGTAGCGGGCGTTCATCACCGGCACCACCAGCTGTGGGCCGGCCAGGCTTGCCACCTCCGGGTCCACGTTTTCGGTGCTGATGGTGAAGTCGTCGCCCTCCGGCAGCAGGTAGCCGATCTCCTGCAGGAAGGCCTTGTAGGCGGCGCGGTCATAGCCCGGGCCCGGGTTGGCACGATGCCAGGCGTCTATTTTCGCCTGCAGCTCTTCGCGGGTTGCCAGCAGGCTGCGATTGCGGGGCGCCAGTTCATCGACAATCGCTGCCAGCGATTGCCAGAAATGGTCCGGAGCGATGCCTGTGCCCGGCGCGATCTCCTCTTCGAGCAATGCGCACAGAACAGGGGCAAGCTGCAGGCCGCCGCGCTGGATACGGTCAGTCATGGTGAAAGTCCTTTGTGAAATGGTTCGGCGGCAAGCGAGGCCACGGTAAACGGGAGAGTCTAGGGCGAGGACCTTAATTTAGCTAATTTATCGTTTTTATCATCGGCATTCCGGGCGTGAATATTTTGCCGTCCCCCCCCCAGCCCCTGTGCTCAGGGAGTGGGGGCCTTGTCGTCGAGTTCCCGGGCGGTGTCCGCGATCAGTTTGCGCAGCCACTTGTTGGCCGGGTTGTGCTGCAACAGCGGGCTCCAGGCCATTTTGAGCTCCAGCGGGGGGATCTCCAGCGGCGGGTCGCGCAGCACGACCCGGGGGTTGTCGCGCTTCAACCGGGCCGCCCGGGTGGGCAGGGTGACGATCAGGTCATTCTGTTCCGCCAGGGTCATGGCCGCCTGGTAGTGCCGGGTAAAGACCCTGATCTGGCGCTTCTTGCCCAGTTTGTTGAGGGCCAGGTCCACCCAGCCCAGGCGCTGCACGTCGTCCGGGTTCACCCCCACGCCGACGCCCATACCGGTTTTACTGACCCAGACATGGTTGGCCTTGAGGTAGTTGTCGAGGCTGAAATCCTCGAGTACCGGGTTTTCCGGGCTCAGTACGCAGGTAAAGGTGTCGTTCCACAGGTGGATCTGGTGAAAGGACTGGGGCATGGAATCGAAGCGGTTGATAACCATGTCCACCTTGCCCCGCTCCACGTCGAGGAAGCTCACATCGCTGGGGGTCATGATGTCCAGGGTCAGGCCGGGGGCCAGCGTGCGCAGCTTGCCCAGCACACCGGGGAACAGGGTGGACTCGGCGTAGTCGCTGGCCATGATGCGGAACACCCGCTGGGCATTGCGGGCGTCGAACTCCGAGCGCGGCTGCACCGCCCGGTCGATGCTGGTGAGCACCTCCCGCACGATCGGTTCCAGTTCCAGGGCCCGCTCGGTGGGGGTCATGCCCTCGCTGGTGCGCACCAGCAGCGGGTCGTCGAACAGCTCCCGCAGGCGCCGCAGGCCGTTGCTCATGGCGGGCTGCGACAGGTTGAGCTGGTTGGCCGCCTGGGTGACATTGCGCTCCCGCAGCAGCGCATCCAGGTATACCAGTAGATTCAGGTCGACACGGTTGATGTTCAGAAGCCGCTCCGTATTCACTTAGCGAATGGTAACAATGACACCTATTGACCCGGGGAATTATACCCGGCTACGGCAGCGCTTGCACCGTGTCTCGAGCGGCCCGCGACTCGTCCCGGGAGGCCCTATTTTACCCCTCGCGACGCTCACGGGGTGGCAGGGCCGCCGCCAGGCATTAGAATAGCGGCTGAAGCATGGCGGTGACGCTTACCGACTGTTACCGCCGTGCGGAGTTTTACCCTGAATCTGCCTGCAACCCGACCGGAACCCGACCATGACTGCAATCTCCACCCCCGATCTCAGCGATGCCCATCCCGACGCCTGCGCGATCGAGCTGCAATTCAACAGCTACGGCCGGGTGAAGCAGTTTGGCGGGCCGGCGGTGACGATCAAGTGCCACGAGGACAACTCGCTGGTCAAGCAGTGTGTGGGTGAGCCGGGCGACGGGCGGGTGATCGTGGTGGACGGCGGCGGCTCCCTGCGCCGGGCCCTGCTGGGCGATATGCTGGCGGAGCAGGCGGCGGCCAACGGCTGGGCCGGCCTGGTGATCAACGGCGCCGTGCGGGACGTGGACCAGATCGCGGCCACTGCGGTCGGTGTCCAGGCGCTGGGCCGCTGCGCGCTCAAGACCGAGAAACTGGGGGTGGGGCAGAGGGATATCCCGGTAGCCTTTGGCGGCGCCACCATAGCGCCGGGTGACTATGTATACGCTGACAATAACGGCGTGATCGTCAGCAAAAAACCGCTTCTATAGCAACCGCATCGACAGGTCCAGCGCCTTGCAGTCCTTGGTCAGGGCGCCGATGGAAATGTAATCCACACCGGTCTCGGCGATCGGTCGCAGGGTCTCCCCGGTGACATTGCCCGAGGCTTCCAGTTCCACCCGGCCGGCACTGAGGGCGACGGCGCTGGCCATCTGGGCCAGCGAGAAATTGTCCAGCATGATGCGGTCGCAGCCGGCGGCCAGGGCCTGCTCCAGCTCGTCCAGGCTTTCCACTTCCACTTCCACCGGCTTGCCCGGCGCGAACTGCCTGGCGGCCTGCACCGCCCGCGCGATACCCCCCGCCGCGTGAATGTGGTTTTCCTTGATCAGGAAGGCGTCGTACAGGCCGATGCGGTGGTTGTAGCAGCCGCCGCAGGTCACGGCGTACTTCTGGGCGATACGCAGGCCCGGGATGGTCTTGCGGGTATCCAGCAGCCGGACCCCGGTGTCGCTGACGAGGCTGGCGTAGCGGGCACAGGTGGTGGCGGTGCCGGACAGCAGCTGGAGAAAATTCAGGGCCGAGCGCTCGCCGGTCAGCAGGCCCCGGGCGGGGCCACTCACGGTAAACAGCGAATCCCCGGCATGGATGGTGTCGCCGTCAGCGGCCTGCCAATCCAGCGCGATGGAGGCGTCCAGCTCGGTGAATACCCGGTCCACCCAGGCCCGTCCGCACAGCACGCCGTTGTCGCGGGTGATCACCCGCGCGCGGGCCGTCTCGCCGGCGGGTATCAGGGCGGCGGTAATATCGCCGCTGCCCACATCCTCGGCCAGCGCGGCGCGCACATTGGCCGCGACCACCTCGTCGCTGGGCTGGATGTTGTTGGCGCTGGACTCGTTCATAGGGCTGACTTGGGGCAAAAGGAGAGCGATTGTAGCAGCTGGCGCCGGGGCCTGTTAATCCTCGCCGTCGCCGTGATTGAGTGCATCGGCGCCTTGCGACTATCATGGCGCATGGCCCCTGAAAGTACAGTGAAGACGTTTACCCTGACAGCGGGCTGGTTGCAGCAGGCCCGCCGGGCGCCCTCACCGAATTTTGGTCCGCGGCCCGGTGGCTGCGCGCCGCGCCTGCTCGTCATCCACAATATTTCACTGCCGCCGGGACAGTACGGCGGCAACCACATCGAGCGCCTGTTCACCAATTGCCTGGACTGGGACGAGCACCCCTTTTTCGACGAGATCAGGGGCGCCGAGGTGTCGGCGCACCTGTTGATCCGGCGCTGCGGTGAGCTGGTGCAGTTTGTCGACCTGGGCGAGCGGGCCTGGCACGCCGGGCAGTCCTGTTTCGCGGGGCAGGACAACTGCAACGACTTCAGTATCGGCATTGAACTGGAGGGAACGGACGATGAGGCTTACACTGAGGTCCAGTACCAGGTGCTCGCGGCGGTGACCCGTGCTCTGCTGGCGCACTACGAAGACATGGACGTGGACCGCATCGTCGGCCACAGCGATATCGCCCCCGGGCGCAAGACGGACCCGGGTCCGGCATTTGACTGGCACAAGTATCGCAGCCTGCTGGCTGCTGCAGGGGAAACGGTATGACATTTCTGGCAATCATTCTGGCAGTGTTGCTGCTCCAGGCCTGGGGCACGGCAGAGCGAGTGCACGCCGACGACTGGTTTTATCGCTGGCAATCCAGGGTGTCCGGCTGGGGTCTTTCCGGCGCCGCGGGCCTGGCGGTGCTGGTGCTGTTGCCCGCGGTAGCGGCGTCGCTGCTGCTCGATGTGGTGGAGCCCCTGTTGTTCGGCCTGTTGTGGCTGCCCCTGGCGGCGGCGCTGCTGCTCTACTCCTTCGGCCGGGGCGATTTCCAGGCGTCCATGGGGCGCTATCGCGGCCACGCCTACAGCGGCGATTTTGAGGGGGCTTACCTGGCGGCCTGCGAGGAGTTTGGCTGGGATGATTCGGTGGAAGCGCCTGACACTGCGCAGGAAGTACACGCCATGATCCAGCGGGCGCTCCTGTACGAGGGGCTGCAGCGCTGGTTCTGCGTGTTGTTTTATTTTGTCCTGCTGGGACCGGCGGGCGCCCTGGTCTACCGGCTGTTCCAGCTGTGTCGCGACAGCTTTGAGCCGGAAACGGTCCGCAGCTGGCTGTTCCTGCTGGACTGGGTACCCGCCCGCCTGCTGGCCGCGACATTTGCCATCACGGGGGATTTTATCGGCAGCAGGAACACCCTGATGGCGGCATTGCGCGAGCACGGCGAGCCGGCCGGAGCACTGCTGTATCGGGTTGGCGCTGCCGCGCTGGGCCCCGAGTCCAGCTGGGCGTCGGGCGAGGGCAGTGGCCAGGGCCCTGTTGCTGCGGCGCAAAACCGGGAGTTCGATGCGCTGCTGTCCCGCAGTGCCGTGTGCTGGATCGTGGTGTTCTCGCTGCTGGTTCTGTTGTTCTAGTCGCGGGTAATTGCACAGGCCGAATTCGGCCGGAATGCGGCAATCCTTTGATCAGCTGCTAAGCTTTGCGGGGAAGAGTCCGGGATCAGGGCTCGCGGAAACAACAGGATGTGTCGAGCCCGCCTATGTCGACAAACGCTGATGCCGATCTGACCGTGCCCTCGGTGGCGCCCCCCCTGCGCGTCGACGACGATGAGCAGGGGCTGTTGCTCACCATCATCTTCCACCCCGACATCTCCCGCATTGGCCACACGGCGCGGCTTCCCGACCTGCGCGACTCGGCGCCCTGGGTGCTGGGGCGACGCAGCCCCGACTTTTGCCCCGCCGGCGACCACCCCGCCTCGCCGCTCGGGGAGCGCGATGTCAGCCGGCAGGCCCTGGCCCTGGCTCGCAGGGGGGAGGCGCTGGTCATTCGTCGACTGCCCGGGAGCAGTCGTTGCCGGATCGATGGCAGTGAGCTGGAGGACGAGCAGGCGCTCGACAGGGAGCGCTTGCGACGGGGTGTCGCCCTGCTGCTCGGCCACAGCGTGGTGTTGCTGCTGAGGCTTGCCCCTCTGGAAGAGTCGACTGCCGCCCCGGAGATAGCCCAATTGTGTGGCGGCAGTCGCTATATGCACGCGCTGCGGCAACAGATAGACCGGATTGGCCGGAGCGGGCTGGACGTGCTGGTCCGCGGAGAAACCGGTACGGGCAAGGAATTGGTGGCAGAGGCGATTCACCGCTTCAGCGGCCGCAGCAGCGGACCGCTGGTCAAGGTCAATATGGCGGCAATTCCGCCGGGTCTCGCCGCCGCCACCTTGTTTGGCAGCGCCCGCGGCGCCTTTACCGGGGCGACCCGGGCGAGCGAGGGTTATTTCGGCCAGGCCCATGGCGGCACCCTTTTTCTGGACGAGATCGGCGACACCCCGGCGGAGATTCAACCCCAGTTGCTGCGCGCGCTGCAGGAGCGTGAAATACAGGCGGTAGGCGGTGCACTCAGCAGGGTCGATGTCCGCGTCATCTCGGCTACCGATGCCCCGGTCGAGGGCGAGGGCTGCGACTTCAAGGCGGCCCTGCGTCACCGGCTCGGGGCCTGCGAAATCACGCTGCTGCCCCTGCGGGGGCACCCCGAGGATATCGGTGAACTGCTGCGTCACTTTCTCGCGGCGCGCAGCCGCGCCCTCGACTGCCCGGACCTGCTGCCCGGCCCGGCCTCACCTGCCCTGGAGATCGCCTCATGGGCGGAGCTGTTTTACAGCTGCCTGCGCTATGACTGGCCGGGGAATGTGCGTGAGCTGGCCAACTGCGCCAGCCAGGTCGTCGTGGCGGGGGGGCGCGCACTGCCCGACGCCATCCGGCTGGCACTGCGGCGCGATCCCGTCGATGCGGGCGGGGAAAAACCCGTGGATACCCGGCGCAGGCTGCGGGAGGTCGACGAGGAGCAGTTTGCAGGCGCGCTGCGGGACAGCGCCTACGAGGTCGCCGACGTTGCGCGCCAGCTGGGGGTGTCGCGCCAGGCAGTGTACCGGCGCATGGCGGATTCACCGCGACATCGGCTGGCCGGACAGGTGCCGCTGGCTGAACTGGAACAGGCCCTGACCCGGCACGGCGGCAATGCCCACGCGGCGGCGCTGGAACTGAAAGTGTCGCCGAGCGGTTTGCGCGCGCGCTTGCGGGATTCCGGCCTGGCGTGGTTCTAGGCATGCGCCGGGTGGATACCTGAATGGCCGGGGACGCCAGGGTAGGGCCCTACCGTATCCTGCGGCTGGTCAACCGGGGCGGGCAGGGCTCGGTTTACCTGGGCTACGACAAGCGCCTGCACCGAAGGGTCGCCATCAAAATCTACCCGCTGCCGGCGGATCGGGGCGCACGCAAACGCCTGCTGCTGGAAGCGCAACTGGTGGCGAGCATCCAGAGCCCGAAGGTGGTGCAGATCCACGACGTCATCGAGTC
>JAZBNW010000461.1:0-11197 GCA_036350855.1 Halieaceae bacterium | reverse complement strand
GCGATCTCCCCGTCCGGGCGTTTGTACCAGCTCTTGCAGTCGCCGGCCCATACGGTGTCCTGCAGCGCCGCGCGAATCTCCTCGTTATAGCGCCGGCTGGCTTCCGCGGTCACCTCGATCAGTTTCTCCCGCCCGGTTTTTCCTATCGCTTCCAGGATGAGGTTCAGCTGCGCCTCGATCATGTAGACCACGGAGGTGGTTCCCACGCCGGTATTGGGTCCGGTAGTCAGGTAGAAATTGGGCAGGCCGGGAACGAAACCGCCCTTGTAGGCCCGCGGCAGGTCTGACCACAATTCGCCCAGGGTAATGCCGCCCGGACCGATGATCCCGGTCTGGCGCATGTAGTTTTCCAGGTCGAAGCCGGTGGCGTAGACGATGATATCCGCCGGGTGCCGGTCGCCGTCGGCAGTGACGACCGCATCGGTTTCAATGGCGGCGATGGCGGCGGTTACCAGCTGGACATTGGGCCGGTTCATCGCCTCGTAAAAGTTGTCCGCTATCAGCAGCCGCTTGCAGCCAGCGGGGTAGTCGGGGGTCATGGCTGCCCTTGCTTCAGGGTCAGCGACGCTGCGGCGAACGTGACGGCGCAGCATTTTTTCGACCCGGTCGCGCCAGCGCGACTTCCCACGGGTTTTCACCAGCGGGAATATCAGCCACTCACCGCGCAGGAAGATGGCCTGGCGATAGAGCCGGTTCCACCATGGCCAGCGCGCGAAGCGCTTCTTTTCCCGCTCGGTGAATTCACGATCATTGCGCGGTGCGATGTAATTGGGTGTGCGCTGGTAGACGTCGAGTTGGTCCACGGTTTTTGCCAGTTCCGGAATCAGCTGGATCGCGCTGGCGGCACTGCCGATAACCGCGACCCGTTTGCCCGTGAAGTCGACGCTGTGATCCCACTGGGCGGAGTGCATCGTCGGTCCCCGGAAGTCGGCCATGCCGGGAATATCGGGCCAGGCAGGCAGGTGCAGGCCACCGGTGGCGAAAATGACATGGTGCGCCGCCAGCCTGTCACCGTCGGCCAGTTCGGCGACCCATACCTTGCGGTTCTCGTCGAAGCGGCAGGCCTCAACCCGGGTGTTCAGGCGGATATGTCGCTCCACGTCATACTTCTGCGCGCAGCGCTGGATATAGGCCTGGATTTCCGCCTGCGGGGAAAACTTGCGCGACCAGTAGGGGTTGGGCTCGAAGGAGTAACAGTAGAGATGGGAGGCGATGTCGCAGGCGGCACCGGGGTAGGTATTGTGCCACCAGGTGCCGCCGATGCCGCCGGCTTTTTCCAGTACGCAAATATTATCGATACCCTGTTCACGCAGCCGGATGGCGGCCCCGACCCCGGCGAAACCGGCCCCGACGACAAGCACGTCAAGAATATCCGTCGTCCCCGAATCCTTTGTATTGCCTCTCATAAAACGATAGTTGCCTCAGGTGGTGATTACCAGGCGCAGCGCCTGTAACTGCAGGTTGGCGTGCTCGATGTGAACCGCACACTCCTCGATGCGATGGCGCAGGAAGTCCAGTTCCTCCTGCCGGATGGAGGGGTTGACCCGTTGCAGTGCTTCCAGCCGCTCCAGCTCACGGCCCAGGTCCGCTCGCATGGCTTGCTCCGCCTCCGACAGAATCAGCGCCAGGCGTTGTTCCGCCTGGGCGCTTGCCAGGCTCATTTTCGCCTCCACCTCCCGGTGAACCTGCTTGATGATGGCCAGGGCCGTGGATTTCTTGACACTCTGGATCAGTTCGTTGAGGCGGGTATGCGGCACCAGCTCTGCCAGGTCCTTGCCCCGGGCGTCGACCAGCAGCCGCATCGGCGACAGCGGCAGGAAGCGGTCCACCTGCAGCGCGCGCGGCGCCACGCAGCTGGCGGTGTACAGCGCTTCCAGCAGCATGGTGCCCGGAGCGACGCCCTTGAGTTTGATGGTGCCGATGGCCGCATTACCCAGTTCCGTGGAGTGCACCATATCCATCGCTTCCAGGATCATGGGATGCTCCCAGCTGCAAAATTCCATGTCCTCCCGGGCCAGGGCCTTGTCCCGGCTGAAGGTGACGGTGGTGCCGTCCTCGCGCAGGTAGGGGAAGTGCCCGGTCAACATGTGTTCCGAGGGGCGCAGGATCACGGCCTGCTCCGAGTGGAATTCCTGGTCCACGCCGAAGGCCTCGCACAGGCTTTCGAGGTAGCGCTCCAGGCTGTCGCCTTGCTCGTTTGCCCTGATTTCCTCGATCAGCGCTGCGGCTACCTCCGGTTTGCAGGAATTGCGTTCCAGCAGGCGGTCGCGTCCCTCCCGCAGTTCTGCCCTGGTCCGGGCGGTAAATTCCGCGGTGGCGGCCAGCAGGGCCTCGAACTCTCCCGTGCGCTTCGTCAGCTGCGCCAGCAGCTGCTGCCGGAACGTCTCGAAGATCATGTAGCCTGCCGAGCAACTGTCAGTAAACAGGCTCATACCCCGGTCGTACCAGTCCAGCAGCGTTTCCTGGGCGGTCCCGGCGAGGTAGGGAACATGGATCTCGACGTCGCACTGCTGGCCGATCCGGTCCAGTCGCCCGATGCGCTGTTCCAGCAGGTCGGGGTTCAGTGGCAGGTCGAACAGGATCAGGTGGTGGGCAAACTGGAAATTGCGACCCTCGCTGCCGATCTCCGAACAGACCAGGGTCTGGGCGCCGTTGATTTCGTCGGCGAAATAGGCCGAGGCCCGGTCCCGCTCGATGATGGACAGGCCCTCGTAGAATGCTGCGGAGCGAATACCCGCCCGCATCTGCAAATGGTGTTCCAGGGCCACCGCGGTCTCTGCCCGGGCGCAGATCACCAGTACCTTGGCCGGCCGCACGGCTTTCAGGGTCTGCTCCAGCCACGTCACCCGGGGGTCGAAGGACAGCCAGCTGTCGTCGAGATAGGGTTGTTCCGGGTGCAGCTGGTCGTCCAGCTCGACCCGGGCGAAGCTGTATTCCTCGGGGGCCGCCAGCGCATAGCGGTGCAGGACCCGCTGCGGGAAACCCTTCACGGCGGCGCGGGTGTTGCGAAACAGCACCCGGCCTGTGCCGTGCCGGTCCAGAATCTGTTCTATCAGGATCTCCGCCGGCGCCTGAGGGTCCAGGTCCGGGGGCAGGTCGGTCGGCCGCTCTCCGGCCTCCAGGGCGTCTGCCAGTTCACTCAGGTGACGATACCGCTGCTCCTCGGCCTTGAAGCTCTCGAGGTCGTGAAAGCGCGAGGGGTCCAGTAAACGCAGGCGCGCGAAGTGGCTGGCCTGGCCGATCTGTTCGGGGGTGGCGGTCAACAACAGGAGCCCGGCGCCGGCGCGGGAGAGGGCTTCCACGAACAGGTAGTCTTCACCGGCGCTGTCGGGCGACCAGTGCAGGTGGTGCGCCTCGTCCACCGCCACCAGGTCCCAGTTGGCCGCGACAGCCTGTGCCTGCAGCTCGGGCCGTGACTCGAACAGGTCGAGGCTGCAAAGCACCAGTTGCTCGCTCTCGAAAGCGTTTTCCCCGGGAAGTTCCGCAATGCGCTCTGCGTCGAACAGGGAAAAATGCAGGTTGAAGCGGCGCAGCATCTCCACCAGCCACTGGTGCAGCAGGCTGGGAGGAACCAGCACCAGTACCCGCGATGCGCGACCGGTGAGCAGCTGCTGGTGGATGATCATGCCGGCTTCGATAGTCTTGCCAAGGCCAACCTCGTCCGCCAGCAGCACCCGCGGTGCGTGGCGCTGGCCCACTTCATTGGCGATGTAGACCTGGTGTGGCAGCAGGCTGGTACGTGAACCCATCAGGCCCCGGGCGTCGGAGCGCTGCAGTCGATCGATATGGCCCATGGTGGCCACTCGCAGGGCGAAATCGCTGTTTTTGTCGAAGTGGCCGTTGAGCAGGCGCTGTTGTGGCGTGGTCAACTGGATGAAGGCATCCAGTTCCAGCTCGGAGACGGTCCTGGGCTGCTCGTGGTGGTCTGTACCGGTGTACACCAGCAGTCCGTGCTGCTCGGATACCTGAGTGACCAGCAACTCCACGTTGTCGACAGTGGAGATGCGGTCGCCCGCCTTGAACCGCAGTCGGCTCAGGGGCGCGCTCTCGGTGGCGTAGGTGCGCTCCTCGCCCACCGCCGGGAAGGCGAGCGTGACCCGGCGACCCTCGAAGTCGACGACAACACCGAGGCCGAGTTGTGCGTCGGCGTGGCTGACCCAGCGTTGCCCCACGATATATTCCATCAATCGGCTCCAAAAAAGGCGGTGACACTGTTGCGGTAAACCTGTTGCAGCATCGCCTCCACCTCGAGTTGTTTTACCTCGGCGACTTTTTCCGCAATCAGCGGCAGGTAGTACGGCGCGTTGGGCCGGCCCCGGTAGGGTACCGGGGTGAGGTAGGGGGCGTCGGTTTCCAGCAGTATCTGCTCCACAGGGGTGGCGCGGATCACCTCCCGCACATTGTCGGCCCGGTTGAATGTGGCTATGCCGTTGAAACCGAGCATAAAGCCCTCGGACAGGCAGTACTCCGCCAGCGGCAGGCCGGAGGTGAAGCTGTGCAGTACTCCCTTGCGTCGCAACAGGGGGCTGAACGCCTTGAGAATGTCCCGGGTGTCCTCATCCGCCTCGCGGGTGTGGATGACCACCGGCATATCCAGATCTGCTGCCAGCTGCAACTGCCGCTCGAAAACCTTGCGCTGGACGGCCCGGTCGGCGTGATCGTAGTGGTAGTCCAGGCCGATTTCCCCTATCGCGAGGATCCGCTCATCGGCGGCGCCGAGCCGGATCAACGCCTCCGTCGCGTCGCTGAAGGAGGCCGCCTCGTGGGGATGGACACCCTGGGTGCCCCAGATAGTCGTCGCTGCCCGGGTCAGTTCCAGCACCCGCTCCAGATTCGCCGGGGATACGGCGATCGTGATGATGCGCTCGATGCCCACCTGCTCTGACTGGACCAGGGTGGCGGCCAGTTCCTCTGCGTCGAGATAGTCCAGGTGGCAGTGGGTCTCGATGATGGGAGTCTCGAAACACGGAATTTCGCGCCGCCTGGTTTTACTCATCAACTGTTCGCTACCGGAGTGGATCGTTGCTGCCCGCCGCCACCCGCTGGCGCGGCTTGCGCGACAGGGGAATACGTAAGTCGCGGATGGTACACGTGATCTGTTCCCACAACCACCCGTGCAGGGGCGAGTGGGCGGTGCGTTTGTGGGCTACCAGCGCATAATCGATGCTCGGGCTGCCGCCCGGCGGTGAGGGCAGGGCGCACAGGCCACGCGTGGCGCCCTCATTCTGCAGAATGTAGGCGGGCCCCGGCATGATGTAATCGGTGGTACGCAGCACCTCCAGCGCGGTCAACAGGTGGGAAATCTCGAGTGAACCGCGGTCACTGCCCAGAAGCTGTATGTAGGTCAGGGAACTGCGCTGGACCTCCAGCTGTTCGGCGTCGGAAATATACGGCCGGATCACGGGGTAGCCTGCCAGTCGCTCGGGCGTCAGCTCGCCACGGGTGAGGGGGTGGTCCTCCCGGACCAGCAGGGTGGTGGCACTGGGACCAAGTTTTTCCACCCGGTAGTCCGGGCCGTAGTGCGCGTGTTCCAGGTGAATCGCAAAATCCAGGCTGCCCAGGGCCAGTTGTTCCAGCTGGTCCTCGATCCGGGTGATGACCCGGATACTCAGCCGGGGGGCCTCCTGTGCCAGCTTCCGCACCAGTTCGGGCAGCAGGGCGAGGCCGATATATTCGGACAGGGCCAGGGTGACCTCCCCGACAAAGGACCCGGGAGAAAAGCGATCGCCGGTCACCAGCTGTCGGATGCCGGCCAGGACCCCCCCCAGGTCCGCCGCCAGTTCCAGGGCCCTGGGCGTCGGCTGCATGCCGTGGCTGCTGCGGGTGAAAAGCGGATCATCGAACAGCGCCCGCAGCCGCGACAGGGTCTTGCTCATCGCCGGCTGGGTGATATGCAGGCGCTTCGCAGCCCTGGACACACTTTGCTCTTGCAGCAATATATCGAGTGAAATCAGCAGGTTGAGGTCAATTCTTGAGAGTTCTGTGGTGTTCATCGCGCCTGATATGATTTGAATTCATGCAGATTATAAAACAAATACATTAGATGTATATCACACCGCTGGCTAGAGTGAGGGCACTCTTTTGCAGCCCTGAATTCACGGGGCGGGCAGCGTCTGCTAGGGCGCATGCCGGTGGCAAACCATCCAGGTCCGATGAGAGTATTTTCAAACCCGCTGCAAGGCGGGTTTTTTTATGCCGGATAGTGGCGGGCCGGGTACGGGAACCGGCCCCGGTGTTGACTCCGCCTGGAGCGCTCCGCTGTCAGCGGTCGGCGGCAGCCCGTCGGGGTTTCGCCCTGGCGGCTTTTGCCTTGCCCGGGCTGTTGCCGGTGGCGACCAGTTTCGGCTTTGCGGCAGTCCTTGCGCCGGATTTCGCCTTCACTTTCGACTTCATTTTCGCGCGGGCTTTGGCGGGGGTCTTGCTGCCGGCTTTGGCTTTGGCTTTGGCTCTGGCCCGGGGCTTCGCGACCTTCTCCTTCCTGCCGGCGGTGTCGCGCTTGGGGGACACCGCCCCCAGGCCCGCTGCCACCTCCCTGGCGCCAGCCTTGTGGCCGAGTGCCGCCCGGTAAAGTTCCTCATAGGAGGACACCAGGAAATCGTGATAGGTCTCGGGGTCCGGCATGATATCCCGGTCGGCCAGCACTGACAGGGTGATTTTTCCGGCGTAGCTGAACACGAGGTGGAAAATGCCCATGCCCGGGGTCAATCCCCCCAGGCCGTAGTAGTCGACCATTCTGGCGCCGGCGCAGTAGAGGGGAAAATCCGGACCCGCCACGTTGGAGATGCAGGTCGAGACATTCATCGGGATGAACCGGGACAGTTCGTTGCGCGACCAGATGCCGGCTGCGGCCCTGGAGATCAGCGGAGAAAACACCCCCGCCAGTTTCATGGCGTCTACCATGGGGCTGGCTTCGCCGGTTTCCTTGGCCTCCGCGGTCGACTGCCTGATCGCCTGCAGGCGCTCTATCGGGTCTGTGATGTCGGTGTGAAGCGATGCGAACACAGAGCCCACCTGGTTGTTGTCGTCGGTGGTGTCCCTGCGCGTGCGCATGTTCAGGGGTATGGCGGCCGCCAGGGAGCCTTCCGCCGGCGCCTCGCCCTTGCTCTTGAGGTAGCTCAGGAGTGCCCCACCGATTATGCCCAGTGCCACATCGTTGAGGGTGACGCCGGTCGCATTCTTGATCTCCTTGAAAGCCTCCAGCGGAAACTCCGCCGCATCGAACACCCGGTGCGGGCCCACGGCGCGGTTGAGTATGGTTTTCGGCGCCGAGACATCGGGCGCCGGAACCTGCTTGCGGGCGACATCCAGTGCGTATTTGCCTATTGCAATGGTGTTGCGGGCGGTGCCGCGTACCAGCTGGAGTGCATTCTTGACGCCGTTCACCGAGGCCCGGGACAGCAGCTCTGTCATGCTGGGGTCCGTGTCCACCAGGCGAGGCGCCTCCTCCGCGCCGTCATCGTCGTCGGGATCTGCCTGCAGGTCGTGCAGTGCCGCCATGAAGGAGGAGCCGCCGGCGCCATCCACCAGGGCGTGGTGCATTTTCGTATAGACGGCGAAACAGCCCGCCGGCAGACCGGGAATATTGTCCAGCCCCTCGATAATATAGGCCTCCCACAGTGGGCGTGACATATCCAGTGGGCGGGAGTGCAGACGCGCGACCTGGATACACAGCTGGCGCCAGTCGCCGGGTTCGGGCAATGCGATGTGGCGCAGGTGGAACTCCACGTCAAAGTTGGCGTCTTTCACCCAGTAGGGGCGATCGAGCCCACCCGGGACCTCGACGATGCGGGTGCGAAACAGGGGTAATTTACCCAGGCGCCGTTCGAAGCCGGCGATCACATCCTTGAAGCGGACAAAGCCCCCGGGAGCCGTTGAGGGGTCGTAGATACCCAGTCCCCCCACGTGCTGCGGCGTGTTGGTCTGTTCAAGGTTGATAAAAGCTGCGTCGAGTATTCCCAGTTGCTTCATGACATTCCTCTTTTTGCCGGGCAAGTTCCTGCTGCCGGGGCGCTGTCCGTGTGCCGCGGAGTCATCCCCGCTTTCGGGTGCGCCGGGGCGGCAGGCCTCGCCCGGTGAATGGCCTTGCAGGAACCGCCTGCGCGTGGCATGTTGGCGCCGTTACGACCGCCGAGCGGGTCGATCGTTATATCATCTTACAACAGTCACTCGCCAGAAAATGTGGGTAGTTAATGATCGGGAATATGAATA
Organism: Halieaceae bacterium; assembly: GCA_036350855.1. Lineage (GTDB taxonomy): Bacteria > Pseudomonadota > Gammaproteobacteria > Pseudomonadales > Halieaceae > JARRPM01. Next base: position 2,989 of record JAZBNW010000461.1, on the reverse strand, counting down.
GTTGGCCCCGGTACCGACCCGGTTACCTGCTGGCGCAATCCGCCTGTTTCCTGTGTGGCGGCCTGTTGCTGGCCCAGCTCGCCGGGGCAGCCGCAGCGACACCCTACGGTGAGTATTTTGTGCGCCTGGATCAAGCCCGGATGGATGCGGGCGGGATCACTGCAGACCCCACGCCCGGGCCTGACGCGGATTCGGCAGCGCGGGACAATGCGGCCTTCGAGCGCCAGCTCAGCCTGCTGGAGGCGGAAGGCGGGCCCTATGCCGACACCCTGGCGGAACCACTGGCAGACCTGGCCAGACTGCACCGGCGCAGGGGCGACATCGCCCAGGCCCAGCAGGTGTTCCAGCGGGCACTGCATGTGGTGCGAATCAATGACGGCCTCTACAGCGAGCGGCAGGTCCCCATTCTGCGGGAGCTGTTCGAGACCTATCGCATGTCCGGCGACATGGCGACACTCGATGCTCGCTATGACTACTTCTTCCGCCTGTACGGCAGCGGCCAGGCGCCCTTCACGCCGCTGCGACTGGGTGCCGCCGTGGAATACCTGCGCTGGCAGCGGGAAGCGCTGCGCCTGGAACTGGACCAGCGGGATGCGGACCGGCTGCTTGCGCTGTATTCGCTCAACGAGCGCATACTGCAGGCCGTCGACATGGATCCCTCGGTCGATTACGCCAGCTACCGGGCACTGGTGCTGAGCCAGTTGCGCAATCTTTACCTGGTGCTGAGCCGCTACGAACCCGAGCCCGAGCCCGGGGTGCGTGGTTCGCAGTATGTCATGCCCACAGCCTGGGACGAGCAGGATGCGACCCGGCATCGTCTCGATGCGTTACAACGCTCTGCGCTCGCGCAGGGCCGCGGACTGCTCGACAAGCTGATCGCCCGCACGCCGCCCGACGAGACGGAGACCCTTGCCGGCGCCTGGCTGGAACTCGGGGACTGGAACCAGTGGAATGACAGCCGCAGCGAAGCGCTTGCGGCCTACCGTCAGGTGGAGGCAGTCCTGCGTGAGTCGGGGAATCTCTCCCTGTTGCAGCAGTGGCTGGGAGAGCCGGCAGAGTTGCCCGCCAATGGCGCCTTCTGGCAACCGGGGTCGTCGGTGGGGCAGGGGCAAGCCATCGTGGTACAGGCCCGCTTCGACGTGTCGGCCCGCGGCAGGGTGGACAATATAGAAACCAGCGCGTCAAGCGAGGCAGGCGAGCGCAAGGCCGGCAAGTTGCGACGCAACCTCGCCCAGACCCGTTTCCGTCCCCGCATCGTCAACGGTGAGCCGGAGCCGGCCCTGCATCTGCAGCGCGACTACGAAGTGCTCGACTGACAAGCCTGTCAGGCGTTGTGGATGATCATGATCGCACCACTGGCCTTGATCGGTGAACGGGTTTCCCATTCCACCAGGTCGGCGCAGTGGCGTTCGACGCAGCGCTCCGCCATTTCGTGAAAGGTGGGGCGTTCGGGGTCGGCAATCATTATTTGCTTAACGCCGGCCTTCACCGCGCGATTGACCATCTTGCAAACCGGGTCCACCAGTTCATCCCAGAAGCAGATATCCGCCGCTACGAGCATATCGTACCTGGCCAGTTGCCGGGTGGTCAGTTGCTCAAAGCGCGACACCAGTGGCGTGGTGACGACCCCGTTAAGCTCGGCCGCAACATCGAGGAAGGGAAATACGTCGGGATCCGCATCCATCGAGGTCACCGCCGAACCAAGCTTTTTCGCACACCATATTCCGGAGGCGCCCCAGCCGCAGCCGACATCGATGACGGTGCCGGCGTGCTCCGGCGGGTTTTTCTTCAGGTAGTCGATGATCAGGCAGCTGGATTTCCACAACTTGTTGCCGTGGATCGAGGGATAGTTGCCCTGTCGCTTCACCCTGCGGATCTGCGGGTGGGACGCTGTGGGCATGATAACGCCGCGGAAACGTTTTTCAGTGCTTGCTTTTTTCTTGCTCAATGGGAATCCCCGTTCTCTTGTTCTGCCCTTTACTCGATGCCTTCAACGTCTTCCGCCTGGGGGCCCTTGTCACTCTGGGCGACGATGAAAGTGACCTCCTGGCCATCTCTGAGGCCGCGCCGTCCGCCACCCCGGATGGAGCGAAAGTGCACGAATATTTCTTCACCGTCGTCCTTGGTGATGAAACCAAAGCCCTTGGATACATTGAACCATTTTACCGTACCGTGCTCCCTGGCCCCGCTGGTGGAGCCGCTGCCGGTCGAGGCCGGCTTCTTTGCCGCAGCCGGTTTGCGCGCCGCTTTTGCCGGCTTTTGCCCGGCCGTGGATGCGCCGGCCCCTGCGGGTAGTGATACCAGCAGCGTGGTCACTACAGTGGCGCCACAGAAGGCGAAAAACATGACGGCCGCGGCGTGACCATCGCCCGCAAGCCAGGTCATCAAGGCTGTGGCGACTGCGGCAACGATCACGCTGATAATGAGTTTGACGATAAGATTCATGGATTTCCTCTCACAAGTTCAGGCCCGGAAGTGGTGGGGCGTTGATGCGGCGCAAGTTTAGCACCATTCGGCTTTGTGAGTAGGCCCGGAGGTCGATTATGGGGAAACAAAAACACCTGTGCGTATGGATACAGCGAGGCCCCGCCGGAATCACAGTCGGGCGCACGCTGTATTTGATGCTGGGTCCGGCGCCGCTGGTATGCCGGCGCGGTGGGGCGCTAAAGCTTCATGACATCTTCAGCCTGAAGACCCTTGGGCCCCTCGACCAATTTGAATTCCACGACCTGTCCCTCGTTGAGGGTGCGGTAGCCATCCCCCTGGATGGAACGGAAGTGGACGAAAACGTCGTCTTCACTTTCCTGCCGGGTGATGAAGCCAAATCCCTTGGCGTTGTTGAACCACTTTACCGTGCCGCTTACACGATCTGTCATACCACTTTCCTCGGACTTTCATTATGCTCTTATTGCGCTTCGGTCGCCGGTGCCGGCGGTCGAGGCGGGAAATCCTTGTTACCGAGGTGACGTTACAGCTGCTCTATCTGCCT
>JAZBNW010000460.1:0-3177 GCA_036350855.1 Halieaceae bacterium | reverse complement strand
TTAAATGGCTCCGCCTGCTGGGCTCGAACCAGCGACCCATTGATTAACAGTCAATTGCTCTACCAACTGAGCTAAGGCGGAATGGCGTTAACCAGAGGTCGCGTATATTAATGATGCAGGGGAGGTCGGTCAACCGCTATTTCAGCATTATTGGGGCGCCGTTCAGCTCGCGCCGTTCGCCCCTGTCAGCTGGTGAGATAGCGGCTGGCGATGGCGATTGCGAAGCTGGTGGCAGCCAGCACTGCCAGCAGCCGGGCCACCTGGTCATTGAGCCGGTTGCGTGCCCCGGGCTCATTGATGGCGGACGCCAGGCGGCGTTCGCCGAACTCGGCTCCGGTCTCGCCGGGGTTGGGAGCACGCAGTTCCTGTTGGTCGTTGCCCGTGTTCCGGTTCGGCCGGTACCGTAAATAAGCGACAGCAGTCAGCGAGCTGAACAGGGTGAGTGCGAGGATCGGTGTCTGGCTCATGTCGGTCCTGTCCTGTCTGGAAGGGTTGAGGATGCGTCATTATCTGCTGACTACGAACCCGGGTGCATGGCCCGGGGCGCCAGTCGAATGGCCGTTCCCGCCAATCGGCAAGTGCAGGTCGTACCCAGGGGCCAGAGGACCCGGCGGTCGTTCTTCACACTCACAGATCGGGTTTGACTGCGTCGCCCTTGCAGGTAATCTGGGGAGCCTTTTCTTATTGCAAGCTCGGAGCCCCCATGACACGGGTTAGCGCGGTCACTGACGACATATTAAGCGATCTGGACGGCGTGGCAATAGGTCGCAGCATAAATTCGGGGCAAATCACTGCCCTGGAGGCGGTCGGTGCCGCTATCGCGCGCCTGCAGTCGGTGGATCCGCTGCTGCATGCCATGGTGAGTGAGCGCTTCGAGCAGGCGCTGGCGGAGGCCGTGGCGGTGCCGGGGCGTGTGGGAGGCGAGCTCTTCGCCGGTGTTCCTTCCCTTATCAAGGACAATACCGACCTGGCGGGACTGCCGACCCGCCACGGCTCCCGCGGCATCTCCGCCACGCCGGCGGCGGCTGATGCCGGGTTTACCCGCATCTTCCGGGCCACCGGACTGATCCCGATAGGCAAGTCCGCCCTGCCGGAATTCGGTCTCACCGCGACCACCGAGCCCGGTCACCGGCCGGCAACCCGTAATCCCTGGAACACCAACCACTCCAGCGGTGGCTCCTCCGGCGGCTCCGCCGCGCTGGTGGCGGCCGGGGTGGTGCCATTGGCCCATGCCAATGACGGCGGCGGTTCCATCCGTATCCCCGCTGCCTGTTGCGGCGTGGTGGGCCTCAAGCCCAGCCGCGGTCGCCTGCCGACCATTCCCCTGGCGCAGAAGATGCCCATCAATATCATCGTCGAGGGGGTGGTCAGCCGCACGGTGAGGGATACCGCCGGCTTCTATGCCGAGGCCGAGCGACATTACCAGCACCCATCCCTGCCGCCGATCGGCCATGTGGTGGCCCCGGGCCGGGAGCGCCAGCGTATCGGTTTGTGTGTCCAGCATCCCCTGGGCGGGGGGTGCGACCCCGAGGTGGTGGCGCGGGTGGAGCAGGTCGCCCGCTGTTGTGAGGAGCTGGGCCACCGGGTTGAACAGGTGCCCCTGCCCGTCACCGGCCAGATGGCGGACGACTTCTTCCTGTACTGGGCGCGGCTGGCGGCCGCCGCGAACTACCTCGGCAGGTTCGCCTTCGGCAAAGCATTTGACCGGCACCTGCTGGAGCCACTGACCTGCCAGCTCAGCCGGCATTACCTGGTCCACTGCTGGCGCAGCCCGGCGGCGATTCGTCGCCTGCGCAAGTTCTCCGCCGACTACCAGGCCCTGTTTACCGACCACGACCTGATTCTGACGCCGGTGCTGGCGACGCCGCCGGTGGAGCTGGGCTATCTCGGCCCCGACCTGGATTTCGCCACGGTGTCCGAGCGCCTGCGCCACTACGCGGCGTTTACACCGGCGCAGAACATCGCGGGTACACCTGCGATTTCCCTGCCCCTGGGCCGGAGTGCCGGGGGCCTGCCCATCGGCGTGCAATTTGCCGCCGGCATGGGTCAGGAGTCCCGCCTGCTGGAAATCGCCTTCGAGATGGAACAGGCCATGCCCTGGTCCTGGCCATCGCAGCCGGCATGACCGCGAGCTGTCCAGGCTGCAATTCAGGCCCGGGTGAAGGATAATGACCGGTTCATTCGAGCCAGGTGACAGGTAGCGTCGTGTCCAGACCCTTCAAGGTAGTTTCGTCTTTCCAGCCGGCGGGCGACCAGCCCCAGGCAATTGCCCAACTGGTGGAGGGCATACGCGCCGGCCTGGCCTCCCAGACCCTGCTGGGTGTCACCGGCTCGGGCAAGACCTTCACCATGGCCCATGTGGTCGAGCAGCTGCAGCGCCCCACCATCGTGATGGCCCACAACAAGACCCTGGCGGCCCAGCTGTACGGCGAGTTCAAGGAATTCTTTCCCAACAACGCCGTCGAGTACTTCGTGTCCTACTACGACTACTACCAGCCGGAGGCCTATGTGCCGTCCTCTGACACCTACATAGAGAAGGACTCCTCGGTCAATGAACACATCGAGCAGATGCGCTTGTCCGCGACCAAGGCCCTGCTGGAGCGGGAGGACTGCCTGGTGGTGGCCACCGTCTCCGCGATCTACGGCCTGGGGGACCCGGACTCCTACTTCAGGATGGTCATTCACCTGTCGCGGGGCGAGTTTATCGACCAGCGCCACATCCTGCGCCAGCTGGCGGAGCTGCAGTACACCCGCAACGACGTGGATTTCCAGCGCGGCACCTACCGGGTGCGCGGCGACGTGATCGACATCTTTCCCGCGGACTCGGAGCGGGACGCGGTCCGGGTGGAGCTGTTTGACGAGGAAATCGAGAGTATCTGCCTGTTCGATCCGCTCACCGGGGCCATCGAGGCCAGGGTGCCGCGCATCACCATCTTCCCCAAGAGCCATTACGTGACCTCCCGGGATGTCATGCTCGGTGCGGTGGAGAACATCGAACTGGAGCTGGCGCAGCGGCTCGAGCAATTGAAGGACAACAACAAGCTGGTGGAAGCGCAGCGCCTGGAACAGCGCACCCGCTACGATATGGAGATGATTCGCGAACTGGGCTATTGCACCGGCATCGAGAACTATTCGCGCTACCTGTCCGGGCGCGCTCCCGGGGAGCCCCCGCCGACC
>JAZBNW010000459.1:0-4917 GCA_036350855.1 Halieaceae bacterium | reverse complement strand
CCAGGGGCGCGGCTTCTGGGCGGTGACGCGGCATCGGGACCTGGACTTCATTTCGAAGAATCCGCTGCTTTTTTCCTCCGAGGCTGAAACCTGCTTTCTGCATGAGCAGGACCCGGAGATGCTCGCAATGATGCGATTGCAACTGATCAATATGGACCCACCCAAGCACATCAAGTACCGGCGCCTGGTGCGCAATGCATTTACCCCCAGGGTCGTGGATTCCTACGAGGACAGGTTTCGTGAAATCGCCAGGGAGATACTGGACAGGGCGGTGGCCGGCGGGCGCTGTGAGTTTGTCGAGGACGTGGCCGCCGAGCTGCCGCTCATCGCTATTTGCGAGCTCATGGGTGTGCCGCTGGACAAAAGGCGTCGCCTGTTCGAACTCACCAATATCATGATCGGTATGGACGATCCGGAGCTATCCACCACGCAGGAGGAGGGCACCATGGCGATGATGGAGATGTTCATGATGGCGCAGGAGCTGGCCGCGCAGCAGAGAACCGACCCCCGGGATGACATCGTCAACGTCCTGCTCAACGGCACAGTGGAGGATGAACCGCTCACCGACGACGAGTTCTGCTACTTCTTCCTGCTGCTGATCGTGGCCGGCAACGAAACCACCCGGACCGTAACCAGCCACGGCATGCGCCTGCTGATCGAGCACGGGCAATACCAGCAACTGGCTGACAGCCCGGAGCTGCTGGAGGGCGCCATCGAGGAGTTCCTGCGCTACAACCCGGCCGTTATCGCCTTCCGCCGCACGGCCACAGAGGATGTGGAAGTCGGCGGGCAACTGATCAGGAAGGGCGACAAGATCCAGATGTACTATGGCTCGGCCAGCGCCGATGAAGCCGTCTTCAATGACAGCGACCGCTTTGATATCACCCGCGCCCAGCGCGAGGAGTTGAGGAACAGTCACCGCGCCTTCGGCATCGGCGAGCACTTTTGCCTGGGCTCGCACCTGGCGCGGCTCGAATTGAAGGTTATATTCGAGGAAATACTGCGCCGGATACGCAACCCGCGCTTTGATGGCGACATCGCCTGGTTGCGCTCCAACTTTATCAATGGCATCAAAGCCATGCCGATCGCCTTTGACACTGTCCCGTAAGCTGAACGCCGGCGCCGGGGCCTGCGACGCGAGCTCACCGCGATCACGGAGCCCGCATCAACTCCAAGTCATCCACGGATAGGAAGAACGCGCTTGTATACCCTGCATATCGCCAATAAAAACTACTCCTCCTGGTCCCTGCGGCCCTGGGTATTGCTGCGCGCCCTGCAGATACCCTTCGAGGAAATCGTCCATCCCTTTTCCGACAGCGGCAATCGAACGGCATTCCGCAGCTTCAGCCCGACCGCCAAGGTGCCCTGCCTGGTTGACGGCGAGCGGGTCATATGGGATTCCCTGGCTATCACCGAGTACCTTGCGGAATCTCACGCCGGGGTGTGGCCCCGGGACCCCGACGCGCGCAGCTGGGCCCGCTGCGCCAGTGCGGAAATGCACGCGGGTTTCGCTGCCCTGCGCAGCGAGTGCAGCATGAGCTGCGGCCAGCGGGTTGTCCTCAACCGGGTGAGTGAGCCCCTGGCGCAGGACCTGCAGCGTATCGACGAGCTGTGGTGTGAGGGCCTGGAAAGATTTGGCGGCCCCTGGCTGGCAGGTTCCGGATTCAGCGCGGCGGACGCTTTTTTTGCCCCTGTCGTCTATCGAGTGGCGACCTACCAACTGCCGCTGTCGGAAAAGCCGCAGGCTTACACGCAGCGCATGCTGGAGTTGCCCGCCATGCGGGAGTGGTATGAGGCGGCCATCGCGGAACCCTGGCGCGAGGCCTCCCACGAGAAGGATATCGCCAGTTGCGGCAGGATTACCGCCGATTACCGCGCCCGGGCTGATTAGCCGTCGCCGATGTATTCAAACCTGGGCCGCTCCCGGCCATCGTGCACAACCGTCTCCCGGAACATCGCCAGGGGCCGTACCCAGAGACCGCCCTCACCATACAGCGGTGTGTAAACGACCAGTTCCTCACCGGTTTCCGAGTGTCGGGCGACACCCTCCACCCGGTACTCACCGCCCTTGAAGTGTCGGTACCTTCCCGGCTTCATCAGCCTGCCCCCCAAAACCCGTATTGTCGCACTTACCCCGTCGCGGTAACCACCCGGGCAGCGCCCGGGCCGTTACTGCCCGTGCCAGCAACCCTGTTGCGCCGGCCGAGGCCCGCCCATGGATTCAAGGCCAGGTCTTTCTCGGTTATGATAGCGGCCACTACCGGCCACGGACCTCCGCCTGCAAGATGAGAATACTTCGACTGCTGTTGATAATCAGTTGTCTGGCCGCCCTGGCTGCATGCAAGCAGCCGCTGGCGATCGAGGGAGAGGGCGACATCGTCGAACTCAAGCGTGGCGAACGCGGCTGTGCGCTGGAGGAATTCAGGGCCGGCTGGACCCGCTGCACCGAGAACGAGATCCTGGGTTCTGAATCCCTGGTATACCGGGCACTGCCGCGACCGGGTTGGGCCTTTTCCCACTGGGAGGGCTCCTGCGCCAAGGCCTCAAAGGGCAAGGACTGCTGGAAGGATTACGACGGAACCTGGGTGCAGTGGTGGGATACGAACTACCCCGATGAAGAGCTCGACCCCCTCACGGCAGTATTCGTCCGCGACAGCGATGCAAGCCCGGCGGCGCCCTATATTGCCGCCCGTTTCGGGGCGCTCGGCAGGGTGGGTTACGCCGCGCTGCTGGATGCGCTGTTTTCCGCCGACGGCAGCTACCGCTTCACCAGCGCGCAGGCTTCCACCCGCAGCGATTTCGATCGCACACCGGGCAGCTTCAGGCGCCAGAAAAACGGCCTTTTGCTGACGGGGGCAAGTGCTGACCAGCTCGCGCCCGGTGGCGCCGCGACGGCAGCGGGGGATTTTATAACACTGGCGGACACGGACAACTCGGACGGCGACATTTCCGTCACCTACCTGATGGCCGAGCAGAGCAGGGCCAGTCGGGCCGCTTTCAACGGCACCTATCTTTGCGGACATATACTGTCAAACGGGCAGGCCCTTTTCTTCCGCGCGACCATGAATGGCAAGGGCGGCGGCGCCATGGCGGTGATCGAGCGCAGGCTGTCCGGCGCCAACCAGGCGGCTATCACCTATGAAGTGAGCGAGGATGGCACTACCGTGTTCGAGTATGCGGGAACGCGCTTCGCGGGCAGCCTGTCAGCGGACGGCAGCGTATTCGCCGCGACACAGATCGCCGCGAAACTACAGGGCGCGGGCATGTGTGTCCGCACATCCGGTAACAAGATGGTAGCCAATGTCGCAGGCAGCTACTACGGCGCATGGATGAGCACCCAGCCCGTCACCGGATTGACCGAGCTGGTGCTGGATCAGCAGGGACAGACCGCCGAAACCGTCCTGGTCGATTCAACGGGCGGGCGCAACTACTCCCTTGGACAGAATTTCATGCTGGTAAAAGGCACCGGCCAGATCGATACCCGGGACGCCGCCGGTGCGGTTTCGCCGGATGGCCGGGTCATGTTCATCGTGCAAACCGATCCCAATAAATTTCCCACCCTGGTCGTTTACGTACGCAAGACCTGACACTATCGGGCGACTGATCGCCCGGGTTGTGGGCTTGGCAATCCTGTATCAGCGGGCGACGACGCCTGTGCCTGAACAGCGCCAGCGCGAAGGCCATCGCCACGCCAATAGCGAACGATACGACGACCGTGCCCAGCAGGTTGTCCGCGGGAGCGGACGCCAGAAGCAGTGGTGGTTGCAGAATACTCATGGGGAATCTCCGTGAAAACCGTGGACGGAGTTCAATGTCTCCGGTTGAAACTTATTATGATGTTCTTTTAAGGGCAGTAAACATATAATAGAGCACATCTAATGTGCAATTTTGCACAGTTGTAATCCAGCCTGGACAGATCGGGAGGATGATCCGCTTTGGCAGACCTGAACTGGGATGATTTGCGCTACTACCTCGCCCTGGCGCAGGAGCGTCGGCTCAGCGCCGCAGGGCGCGCGCTCGGCGTGAAACATACGACAGTCGCCCGCCGCATCGATGCGCTGGAGGCGCAGCTGGGTACACGGCTGTTTGACCGGTCCGCTGAAGGTTACAGCATGACCCAGGCGGGGGAGAACCTCTACCAGCACGCATTGGTAATGGAAGAGCAGGCCCTGGCCGTACAGCGCGAAATCATCGGTCTTGACGCCCAGCTCGCCGGTCCCCTCAAGCTGACTGCGCCCTATAACCTGCTATGCCTGATGATCGTGCCGGTGTTACACCGACTGCAGCGCGCATATCCGGGTATAGAGGTGGAGTTGATCGGCACCACCGGCCTGCTTGACCTGGCCGCCCGGCAGGCCGACATTGCCCTGCGTTTTACTGCCACGCCCCCGGACTACCTGATCGGGCGCAAAATCATGCCGATGTACCACGGTATTTACGCCAGTCGGACATACCTCGAGAAAGCGCGCGAACAGCACAGCGTTATCCTCTAGGGCGAAGACAAGCTGTTTCCCGACTGGGTGCAACAATACTTTGACGGCGCCCGGCTTGCCCTGCGCGTTGACGAGATCAGCGTGATGGTCGCCGCCCTGAAGCACCATCACGGGCTGGCTCGTATACCCTGCATGGTTGGTGACAGCGAGCCAGAGTTACGGCGGATCGACGTCCCGCTGGTACCTTCCACCTGGGGCTTATGGGTTCTCAACCACGTTGACCTGCGCGCCACGGCCCGGGTGCGGGTATGCCGCGATTTTCTCGTCGATACGCTGCTCGATCAACGCGACCTGCTGGAAGGGCGGCACTCGCGCTACGGCCAGCTTCAGCCGCTTGCCTGAGCGCGCAGCTCAAAGCCGGCGCGGGGAAAATGCACGTGCAGCAACCCGAAATCTGTCGTTTCCCGCGCCACGATCCAGCGCT
>JAZBNW010000458.1:0-2135 GCA_036350855.1 Halieaceae bacterium | reverse complement strand
TCCGGTCGCTCCGATCGCGATCCAGCTATCCGACAGCGCGACACTGGTGCCGAAGCCATCGCCCTGACCCGCAATCGCGGCATTGAGCTGGGCCTGCTCGACCCAGTCCGTGCCGCTGCGCTGGTACAAATAAACGGTGCCACTGCTGACGCCAGTCGTGTTGTTGAACGCGCCGTTCGCACCGACCGCGAGTTTGTCTCCTTGCACCGCTACGCTTGCACCAAATCCATTGGCGCCGGCGCTAGCCGGGATCAGGGCCTGCTCTGACCACGTGCCGCCATTGCGGACGAAGACGTAGACGGCGGCTCGATCCGTCACTCCCACCGCCAACGTGTCGCCCGAAACTGCCACCTTGAGGCCGAACCGGCTGTTGGCCGAGGCATTCGAAGCCTTGATGTAAGCCTGCTGCGACCAGTCCGTGCCGTTACGGACGAAGACGTAGGCCGCACCGCTAAATTCAGCGCTGTTGTCGTTGCCGTCGCCATCGATACCGGTTGCCGCACTGTCCTCCGTCGGTGCCCCCACCACGAGCGTATTGCCATCGAGGGCACTGTCCCAGCCGAATTGATCGCTGATCCCGGGGTTCGATGCCTTGATGTAAGCCTGCTGCGACCAGTCGGTGCCGTTGCGGACGAAGACGAATACAGCGCCGCTGCCGGGCGCGCTGGTATCGCTGTCGTTGCCGTTGACCCCCGTTGCCGCGCTGCGGTCGCCGAGGGCACCGGCGGCGAGCGTATCACCCGATAAGGCGACGCTCATGCCGAACCGGCTGCCGCCGTAAAACGCAAGGGTGTTCGAAGGCTTGAGATAGGCCTGCTGGCTCCAGTCTGTTCCAGTGCGGGTGAACACGTAGACGGCACCGGCATCAGGACTGTCATTGTCGCTCTGATCGCCCCCGATGCCGGTTGCTGCGCTTGTCTCACCTGGCGCACCGACTGCGAGCGTGTTGCCCGACAAGGCAACACTGACGCCGAAGCGGTCACCCGAAGCGGTATTCGAGGCCTTGATATAGGCCTGCTGCGACCAGGTGGTGCCATCGTGCACGAAGACATAAACGGCACCGGCGCCCGGTGCGCTGTTATCGTCTTGATCAGCGTCGACCCCCGTGGCGCTGCTGGATTCGCCAATCGAGGGATCAAAGGGTTCGGCCGCGCCGACGGCGAGGGTATTGCCAGACAGCGCAACACTGTAGCCAAATCGATCTTCAGGGTCGGTATTCGATGCCTTGATGTAGGCCCGCTGGGCGAATGCCGGCGCTGACTCCCGTGTGACGGCGATCGTGTAAGTCTTGCTGGTCGTGGTGTCAGCCGCTGTCACCAGCACCGTTATATCCGTGGTCTGGCCTTCCGGCAGCGCGACCGCCTGGCTGGCATCGCCCGACGCGACGACGTCGCCGTCTACGCGAATGGTCGCGCCCGCATCCGCTGCGGTCGCGATGACCTGGATGCTGGAGACTGTGTAGGGCTGGCTACTGGTGTAGTTGAGATCACCGGTCTGGAATGCCTGATCGAGCATGCCCACCGATAAAGACAGGGTGCTCAGGTCCGCATTGGTGGAGGGCGGTGGTGGGTCGGTGGCAGCGCCGTCACTGTCCGAGTCATTGCACCCGACGAGGAGCGTTCCAAGAAACAGCATCGATGCGACAAAACCCCTGTTGCGATGCCATGCGGCGATTGTCATCATGCTCATCGGTACAACCCTCTGTGTTGTCCCAGATGTCTCAACATAGCAGACAGTTCCGGTGGTACCAGTTTTTCCCCCTCCACCACACATCCCCACGCTGGCTCGGTACTACTGCTTGTCCTTTGCCCGGGCATGTCGGAAGCCGGGTTCGTCGCACTGCGGGTAGAACGTGTGCGATGGGCAATGGCCTCGTCGCACACCCTGAACACGTCGCGCAACACAAGTTCGGTATTGTCTGAGCCAGGGGCCCCGCGACCTGCCCGGCGGTTTTGCCATCGGCTGCTTGCACGGCCTTTGCTTAAGTAAAGTCATTCACGCCTATACGGGTGAGGAGGTTTCATGAAGAGTTCATGGAAAGACAGCATCTACCGGCAACGCGAGGCATTGGCGCAGATCCTGCGCGAGCCCCTGGCGCAGCTGGCGGAGCGTTGCGCCCCGGAATGGGGCAGCTG
>JAZBNW010000457.1:0-9090 GCA_036350855.1 Halieaceae bacterium | reverse complement strand
GCGGAAGCAGGGGTTATAACAAATTTGACCCAAGCGCTATCAATATGACTCGAGTTTCACCAAAACTTCTTCTCAATAAAATCGATATTTCAAGGGACGGAAAAATCGAATCGTTTGATCCGCGGCAAATCGATTCCATCCAACTAACCCACAAAGACTACTACATCCAGTTCGACTTCAGTGTTCTGGATTTCCTCGACCCGGAGAAGAATCAGTACAGGTACATGCTCGAAGGGTTTGATCACGACTGGATCGAGAACGGCACCAGAAACTCCGCCACGTATACCAGTCTTCCTCCCGGGGATTATACGCTGCGGGTGCAAGGTGCGAATTCCGCAGGTGTCTGGAACCGTGAAGGTCTCTCACTGGGGATTGAAGTGCTGCCGCCGCCCTGGCTCTCCTGGTGGGCTTATACCATATATGCACTGGTCTCGATGTTTCTCGGGTGGCTTGGGGTGCGCGCCTATAACAGCTACGTCGTCGAGAGACTCGCCAGAAGACTGGCCGCCGAGATGGTCGAGTCGCAACAGCGCGCCGACGACGAGATGCAGGAACAGTTCGAAATCCATGATGATCTCGTCAAATCTGTCTACCAGCACAGCATTTCCACTCTCAATCTTGTAAGCGAGTTCATTGCCACGAGGGGATCCAACCTGAGCGATGAAACTGCCCGGGAATCAACTCTGGCAAACATAAACCGGGTGGAGGCACTTGCGTTACTGGAGCAGTGTCTCTACTACCAGAACGAGGTCCTGCTCGCAGACCTGAACAAGTACACCAACATGATCACTTCCAGGCTACTCAAGGATGCCCCCGGAGGGCAGGAGAGTATCGCCACTATCAACGAGGTGTCATCGCAACCACTGCCAATAGAACAAGCCTCGCCCCTCGCTATTGCAATCTTTGAACTGGTTGAAAATGCAATCCAGCACGCCTTCGACTCGGCGGCTGGGGCAAACTATATCCAGGTAACGCTCGCTCCCCTTTCTTCAAATGCCTCGGATTACCGTCTGACCGTCCAGGATAACGGCGCCGGGATACCCTCAAATATCGACCCTCTCTGTGCGCACACCTCCGGCCTGGCGATCGTGGCAGCGATGAGCCACCGCTTGGGCGGAGAGCTGAGCGTCTCCGCCGTAAGCGGCACCCTGGTGTCCATTACCTTTCCCGGAGCCCCCCCTGCCTCAGCGGCTTTTAGCGCGGACCAGGCTTAGTTCTGGCCTCCCATCCTCACACGGTGATACATTAAAACTCGTGGCTTGTCGCAACCGTAACGGTCTAACTCGTCCCGTAAATTTAACCTGAAAGCACTTTTTCAAGGAATGAGCATCGAGCGTGATTGAACGGAAGATCGAGAAGAGACTCCACGCTTTTGGCAGCAGCTGTCACCTGCTGATCGGTCAAAACTCACCGGGCGGCGCAGAATCGCTCGAGTTCGCCGAGGCCGAGCTCGCCCGCCTCGAGGCAAAGTTCGCATCGTTCAGCCCGGACAGTATTATCGACAGCATCAACCATGCCGCCGGCACCGGAGCTTTTGTCCCCCTGGACGCCGAGGCCCGCAGTTTATTCAGTTACGTTACCGCTTTGTGGGACCAGAGCAGCCACCTGTTCGACCCGACTACCACAGTACTGCTGGACTGTTACACGCCCGAAGGTAAGCTGCGAGCTACAGACGCACAACTGCATGGCATGTTGAAACTGGTAGGATGGGAGAACCTTGAGCTGACCGCCGAGGGCGCTCGATTGCCCAGCAAGGGCATGGCAATCACTCTCGACGACTGTATTCGCCCCTACGCCGTCGACTCGGTGCGCAAGATTTTGCTGAGGCGCGGGGTCACCCACGGGCTGATAGAGATGGACCGGGATGTCGCCAGTATAGGCAGGCAGGAGGATGGCGCCAACTGGCTGGTCGGGGTTCGACACCCCAGTGGCCTGCGTACGGCTATCACCCGCTTGAAACTCAATGACAAGGGTTTCGCCATGCGCGGAGACTTCGAGCGCCGGGTCCGCGTGGCCGGCGAGAACTTCGGCAGGGCACTGAGCCCGGTGGATGCGCAACCATTGCCAGGCTTACTCAGTGTTGCCGTCATAGCGGAAAACTGCCTGACTGCCTGCAGCGCCGCCAGTATCGCCCGTCTCAGAACCGAACCGGCAGGACTGCGTTGGCTCGAAAAGCTCGGCTATCCCTGGATGGCAATCGATCGGAAACTGAATTGCCACGGGCCGCTGGCGCCCTCCTGAGAAAGAGGGTTCAGGCCCCGCTGAAGCGGGGCTCGCGCTTCTCGCGCTGGGCGGCGAGCCCTTCCCTGAAATCTTCCGAACGCGCGCACATGTCCGCGAGTTCCTTGACCTGCTCCTCGTCGACAGACCCATCGAGAACCTGCCCCAGGACACTTTTCATGGACCGGACTGCCAGCGGCGCCAGCCCCGCTATCTTTCCGGCCAACTCGTCGGTGGCCTCCGCAAACCTGCCCGGCAGTACCAGGTAATCGAGGAAACCCATGTCGAACATCGCCTGGGAATCGAACTCCTCTGCGGCCAGCAGTATCCTGCGGGCCAGACTGACCCCAAGGCCCTGTACCAGGCGCTGTACACCGCTTGAGGGGTAGCAAATACCAATCGCGGCAGCGGGCACCCTCATGCGTGAGCCCTCTATACCCAGGCGAAAATCACAACTCAGGGCCAGCTCTACCCCCGCACCGAACACATTGCCGTTGAGGGCACATATAGTCGGCACTGCCAGCTTACCCAACTGGGCCGCCGTCGCGCGAAAGCAGTCCCCACCAATTTCCCCGGCTCCCAGCTCCTGTAACGATGCGCCGGCGCAGAAGGTCCGGTCCCCGGCCCCGGTAAAAACCAGGACCCGCACCTGGTGATCACCGGCCACGGTGGCGAGATGTTGCTGGATGGCCAACAACTGCTCGCGCCCCAGTGCGTTGTGGCGCTCGGGCATATTGAGAATCAGGCGGCCAACGTGCCCCTCGCGCCTGTAAATAACCGTATCCGTCATCACTACTCTCCCGTCAGGTCGCTGCAAAGTGTCGCACAGGCCAGTACAGCCTGCCAGCGTCCTTGTCCCTGACAGGTGGACAGGCCGAACAGCGGCCACGATACTGTAGGCACGATGGAGACCCGAAAATGAGCAATCGCTGCACATGGTGCGGCACCGACCCACTCTACATGGATTACCATGACAGGGAATGGGGCGTGCCAACGCTGGACGACGCCAGCCTGTTTGAGATGCTGGTACTCGAGGGTGCCCAGGCGGGCCTCGCGTGGATCACGGTGCTGCGCAAGCGCGAAGGCTACAGGGAACTCTTTGACGGTTTCGACCCCGAGCGAATAGCTCGCTATACGGATCGGAAGCTGGAAAAGCTGCTGCTTGATCCACGCATCATTCGCAATCGGCTGAAGGTGTTCGGTACGCGGCAGAATGCCCGGGCCTTTCTTGCATTGCAGGAGGAGGCGGGCAGTTTCTCCGACTACATCTGGGGCTTTGTCGACCATACGCCGGTCCAGAACAGCTGGCGGTCCATGCGCAACGTGCCCGCCACCAGCGAGATATCAGACCGGCTGAGCAAGGATATGAAGAGACGCGGTTTCACCTTCGTCGGTTCGACCATCATGTACGCCCATATGCAGGCCACCGGCATGGTGAATGATCACACCACAGACTGTTTCCGTTACCGGGAATGCCAGAAGCTCGGGGCGGCCATTGCCGACCGATCCTGAATTGCCGGCATCAGGACCAGCCCCGCGCCCGGTAGCCAGCCACAGCGTCTGGCGGCTGGCCTGGCCGACAATCATCTCGAACCTGCTGTTCACCACGGTGGGTTTCCTGCACATCAAGATTGTCGCCGGCCTTGGTACCAGCGCAGTCGCCGCTGTCACCACGGGGCACCGGGTGTTTTTTCTTATCCAGGCGATCCTGATGGGAGTGTCCGTGGCGGCCACCGCATTGATCGCGCGCAGCTGGGGCGCCGGAGATGCAGGCCAGGCCGAGCGCGTCCACTGGACGGCCATGATGCTGGCACTGGCGTTGGCCGGTGCCTTGAGTATTCCCATATTGATTTTCCCGGAGGCTATCGCCGGCCTGTTCGGTCTCGACCGACAAACCACCCTCTCGGCTGCCGGTTTTATTTTCTGGCTGGGTATTTTCAACCTGGCCTCGGCGGCAAACCAGATGCTGTCGACGGGCCTGCGCGCCACCGGTGACGTCATCACGCCCTTGTGGTTCCTGTTTTTCAGCTCCACCATGAATGTCGTATTCGCCTACCTGGTTGCTTTTGGCATAGGCCCGTTTCCCATGCTGGGTGTTTCGGGCGTCGCGCTGGGTGGCGGCGCCGCAGGCTTCCTGATTGCCGCACTGTTCGTCAGCTTCTGGTGGCATGGCAAATTCAACCTCAAACCGGTCCGGCGGGCCTCGATCGACTGGTCCGCGGCACGCCAACTGGTGAGTATCGGCACGCCAGCGGTGCTCGAGCAGGGGCTCGTGCAGCTGGTCTTTCTTGTTTTCTTCGGCATCGTCGCCCGTTACGGGACCGAGGCCTATGCCGCCTATGGCATCGGCATCAGCCTGGTGTCGTTTTCCATCGTGATTGGCTTCGGCTTCAGCATTGCCGCGGCAACCCTGGTGGGACAGCAGCTGGGAGCCGGCCGGCCGGACCTTGCAATGGCCGCGGGATGGCGCTCACTGCGCCTGGCACTCGCGGCCATGATCGCCCTCGCAGCGGTACAGGTCTGGTTCGCCCGGGAACTGGCCAGCTTCATGATCGATGACCCGGAGGTGATCCACCTGACCGTGGTGTTCATCTACATGCTTGCCGCCGCGCTGCCCATGATGGCCTGTGAGATCACCCTGGCGGGCGCGCTGCGGGGCGCCGGCGACACACGCTTCCCGCTCAAGTCGACCTTCTGCGGCATGATCTTCGGACGCCTGCTACCCGCCTGGTTGTTCCTCTCACTGGGCCTGTCCGTTTACTGGATCTTTGCGGTCATGCTGCTCGATTACAGCATCAAGGCCACCATGCTGCTGCGGCGCTACCGTTCACGCAAGTGGCTGCCCCTGGCCAGTTCCGCGATCGACGCAAATGGACAGCTCATCACTATAGACAGCGACAAAAATAATACCTAAAGTTCTAAACTTAGACTGGCTGGTAGGTTAGCGCTTACCGGGCAGGCCCATTCGTTTTGCTATCGCAGAGTTAACTGGTATGGCCGAAGACAAGCCTTCCGCGTCTGGCACGCCCACTTCGCCATTCAATCGCACGGTCCAGCACGACGCCAAGCGCCTGGCGATCCTGTCCCAGGCGGCCAGGCTGTTCAATTACAAGGGCTCCCGCGCCACCACCCTGAAAGACATCGCGGAAAATCTCGGCCTGACCAAAACCAGCCTCTACTACTACGTAAAAACCAAGGAAGAACTCATTTACCAGTGCTATATGGCTGCACTGGACTACCATCACGGTATTCTCGACGCTGTGGAGGCGCGCCACGAGGCGCCGGTCGACAGGCTCTCCGAGTTTTTCCTGTTGCAGTTCGACAACTGGCTGGCCGCCTTCGAGGGCCGCGGGCCCCATATTGCCGCCCTGCTGGAAATCGCATCCCTGCGGGGCAACCACCGCACCGAGGTGGAGGCCCAGTACATCGCCATGTTCAAGCGCCTGCGGCAGTACCTGCGCGACGGTGTGGCCGATGGGTCTTTTCGCAAGCTGGAGCCAACCGCCACTACCCGGGCACTGCTGGGTTCCGTCGACTGGGCGTTTTCCTGGTTGCACGAGATTCCACCCGAGCAGCTGGCCTCGACCGCCCGCAAGGCGGTGGATATTCTCCTGCACGGCCTGTACGGCGGCCCCGGGGAGTACCAGCCGACGACCGCGGCTGTGGAGCAACCCGCCGAGCGCCCGGTCGAGGGCTTCAACCGGCACCAGCAGAACAAACTCAAACAGGACGCCTTCTACAAGACCGGCACCTGGCTGTTCAACAAGCAGGGCTTCGACGGCACCTCACTGGACGAGATCGCAGATCAATTGCAGGTGTCCAAGGGGGCGTTCTACTACCACATCAAGAACAAGGAAGACCTGCTGTTCAACTGCTACAGCCGCTCCCTGGACCTGGTTGAAAACATACACAGGCAGGCGGCCGGTACCGAGGGCACCGGCCTTGAAAAGGTCGACCGGACCTGCCGCAGGATCTTCTATTTCCAGAACACCAGCGATGGCCCGCTGATTCGATATAACTCCATCACCGCCCTGCCCATGCAACGCCGGCGCGAGATTCTCAAGCGCACGGATGCCGCCAACGAGTGCTTCGGCGATTTTCTCAGGGAGGGCATGCAGGACGGCAGCGTGCGCCCCGTGGACCCGCGGATCGCCCAGAACCTCATCGCCGGCGCGGTCAATGCGTCCATGGAGCTGAACCTGTGGCGCAAGGTGGACGATATCGACGCCGCCGCCATCGACTACTTCGATATATTTTTCAACGGCCTGCTACCCAGAGCTTAGCGCTCATCACTCGATCACCCGGAGACACCCCTTGCCCAGCGACCTGGAAAAACTGCTCAATTACCTCGAGGTAGAGGCCATCGACAAATACCTGTTCATCGGCAGGAGCCCGAAGCGGCCCGCCCGTATCTTCGGCGGCCAGGTGCTGGCCCAGTCGCTCAGCGCGGCGATGAGAACCGTGCCGGAAGACCTCATCGCCCACTCACTGCACGGCTACTTCCTGCGCCCCGGTGACCCGGCGAAGCAGATTGTGTACGAGGTCGACCCGATCCGCGACGGCCGCAGCTTTACCACCCGCCGGGTGGTCGCCAAGCAGGACGGCCGCGCCATTTTCAATACCGCCATATCGTTCCAGCTCGCCGAGGAAGGCCTGTCGCACCAGAGCACGATGCCGGATGTGCCGACGCCCGAGGAGACGCCATCGGAAGAGAAGGAACTGGCCGAGCTGGCGGAAAAGTATCCGGACCAGATTCCCTTTCCCATCACGGGCCCCCTGGAGCGCCGGCGCGTGGAAAAGCGGGACCGCATCGACCCGCAAGCCATGGAGCCGGTGCAGAATATGTGGTTTCGCATCAAGGGCGATGTGGGGCAGGACTTCCGCCGCCACCAGACCCTGCTCGCCTACGTCTCTGATTTCGGCCTGCTGGGAACCGCACTCTATCCCCACCCGTTCTCGCCCAACAGCAAACGCATCCAGGCTGCCAGCCTGGACCACGCCCTCTGGTTCCACCGGCCGTTCAGGCTCGACGACTACCTGCTTTACAGTCTCGACAGCCCGAACGCTGCCGCCGGCCGCGGCTTCAGTCGGGGCAGCTTCTATACTCGCGATGGTCTGCTGGTGGCCTCATCCGCACAGGAAGCGCTGATCAGGCTCAGGGACGACGACTAGTTCACCACGGTGCTCATCCGGGCGCCGAGTTCCACCAGTTCAAGCCCGCCTTCACGGCGGCGCAAACGGGTAATCGAACCGTTGTCCGGCCAGAAGCACAGGGTGGCGTCAGACCCCTGTATTTGCCCCACCACGGCGTTGATGACCAGAAAGTGGGTAAACACCACCGCCGGCCGGTCCAGGGCCAGCAATTGCCGGGTTGCCTGTTCGCGCCACTGCTGCAGGCTGTCGGGCTGTTCGTCCCAGCGCTGCTGCATGAATTGCCTGAGCCAGGCCTGTCGCTGCGGCAGCGGCACGGGGGATCTGATCTCGCGAAACGCCTCATCGATTGCAACTGCAAGGCCCAGTTCCCTGGCCAGCGGCGCGGCGGTTTCCAGGGCGCGGGCCAGGGGGCTGCTCAGCAGTTGCACCGCACTGCCGGCCAGGCGGCCCGAGAGGACGCTGGCAACGGCGCAGGCCTGTTCATGTCCGAGGGGACTGAGTCCGGGGTCCGGGGCCTGGCCCCAGCTGGCCGCCGCCTCACCGTGGCGCACGAGATAGATATCCATAGACCGGCGCAGCCTCTCAGCGATAGGTCACGAGGTTCTCGGCGGATTGCGCACCCTGCAGCTGCAGCCAGGAGCGGTCGTTGAAGTAGGACAGCGAGGTCTTGCTGCCATTGTAGAAAATCTGCGTGACCGAACAGTTGAAGAGAGGCTCGTAGAACTGGTAGGTCTGTTCGCCCGACAGGCCCAGCACCTGGGCGACCATGGTGGCGATGGTGCCACCGGAGGTGAATATACCCAGGGTTTTGCCGCTGCCCTGGCTGGCCATGAGCTCCTGCAGGGCGCTTGCCACCTGCCCGGAATAGTCCGCCCAGCTTTGTATCCGGGTTTCCTGGCACTGGGGCGATACCCAGAAATTGAAGACCGCATCGATGACCTTCTGGTAGTCCTTGCTGGAGCTCAGCCCGCGGTCGACCAGTGCGCGCAGGCCGGGGTTGGTTTCCATCACCTCCGGCAACAGGTAGCGCAGTTGTTCGTCGTTATCGATCTCGTTGAAGCGGGGGTCGACCTGGTGAGGCACCTCGGCCGCCTGACTGGCCAGCGCGAGGCGAGCCGTGTCGCGCTGGCGCAGCAGGTCGCCACTGTAAGCCGCATCGAGGACGATGCCACTGGCGCGCAGGTACTGCCCGAGCAGCGCAGCCTGGCGCTCCCCCAGGGGCGACAGTTTGTCGTAATCATCCGCGCCAAAGGAGGCCTGGCCGTGCCGGAACAGGTAGATCGTGGCCATCAGGCGCTCTCCTGGAGGGCATGGGGTCCGCGGTCGAAACGAAGCTTGCGGCGGTACGGAAAGAAGTCCTCGATATAGCCACTGCGAATCCGGTCCTGCAGGTTGCGCCAGAAATCGGCCTCGTAAATATCACTGTGCAGGCGGTCGAAGACCTTGCGCGCGCGCTGGTTACCCGAAAAGAACAGGCGGAACTCCTCCGGGAAAATGTCGTTGGGGCCGACGGTATACCATGGTGTGCTGGCCAATTCCTCGGCTTCGTTGCGCGGCTGCGGTATGGTGCGAAAATTACAGTCCACCAGCGGGACGATCTCGTCGTAGTCGTAGAACACCACGCGTCCGTGCCGGGTCACGCCAAAATTTTTCAACAGCATGTCGCCGGGGAAAATGTTGGCCGCCGCCAGCTGCTTGATGGCGTTGCCGTACTCG
>JAZBNW010000456.1:0-5434 GCA_036350855.1 Halieaceae bacterium | reverse complement strand
GCACTTGCACGCGGTAGAGATACTGCTGCAGGTCGTCAACCCGGGCGTACTCGCCCAGCGCGATGGAACTCCTGATTTCCCCGTTGAGCAGGGGAATCTGCTCGGGGCAGTACAGTCCGTTATTGATGCGCGCCAGGTGAACGCCCCGCTTGAATACATCCACTGCCTCGCCGTGACGCTCCTGCTGCTGCAGTGCGAGTCCCAGGCTCAGCATGTGTTCGGGCAGGTCCGCCGAGTAGGCGCCGTCGCGGGATTCCAGTCGGCTGATGGCGTCCAGCAGGGATTGCTCCGTCGCCCGCTCGACGACGTCGGAATCCCCGGCGGGATCGTTTTCCCGGGCCGGCAGCGCCGGGCTGGCTGCCAGAGTGACGGCCAGCAGGAGGGGCGCCAGTATCGATCCTGGTGTTACCGGGTTCATATCAATCTTTGCAATTGCACTGCATATATAGAGGGAGGTTCGATCCGCAACTCAGCACAGACACCAAGTATATACATTACCGCGCGGGGCAGACAGAATAGCCGCGTCTTGCGTCGGCAGCCGTCCGGGGGCGGGGCGCAGACTAAGGTCAGGAGGGAATCGATGAGCCATTTCGCGCAGGATACCGCCGTGGAACAGGTGGGGGAAAACCGGTGGCTCGGGGAGCTGCGGGAGGGCTGGCGCATCGGCGTCGTGCCCAATGGCGGTTATGTGCTGGCGGTGGCGGGCCGGGTTCTCAGCGAGGCGCTGGAGCACCCCGATCCACTGTCGGTCAACGCCTTTTACCTGGCGCCAACGGTGCTCGGGCCCATCGAGTGCCATGTGGAGACCCTGCGCGTCGGCCGCAACACGACTCACGCCACCGTGCAGATGTTCCAGCAGGGGGAGTTGAAAGTGCAGGTCACCGCGGCCTATACAGACCTGTCCGGCCTGGCGGGGGAGACCTGGTCCGCCAAGCCCCGACCGCAGTACCCGTCCTGGGAGGAGTGCACGCCCAGCGGCCAGGACAAGGTCGAGTTTTTTCGCGACCGGGTGGATATTCGCCTGGTCAGTGGGGTGGAGGTGTTCAGTCGGCGCGAGCCCAACGGCAGCGGTGAATTCCGCGGCTGGATACGACACCGGGACGGCGCGGCGCCGGACCCGATCTCGCTGTTGATGTTCGCCGACGCCTTCGCCCCGCCCGTGTTTACCCTGTTCGGTCCCCTGCACTGGGTGCCGACCGTGGAGCTTACGGTACAGGTGCGGGCCCGCCCGGCCCCGGGGCCCCTGCAGGCCCGGTTTTACTCGCGCCACCTCACCCGGGGCGTCATCGAGGAAGACGGGGAGTTCTGGGACAGCAGCGGCGAGCTGGTGGCCCTGAGCCGCCAGACAGCCAAGGTGCGGCTGCCTGCGGGGAAGTAGTCAGTACCCCGCCACCCAGCCGCCGGGCCGGCGGGTGTCGGTGGCGCCGAGCAACCAGCCGTCCTTGAGCATGATCGATTCGGTGCGGCCGATGGTTCTGCCCCCCAGCTGCACCTTGTGTCCCATCTGCTCCAGCAGTCGCACCGTGTCGGGGCTGATACCACTCTCCGCCAGCAGTTCGTCGGGCAGCCACTGGTGGTGAATGCGGGCGCTGATGCCGGCGGTCGCCACATTCATGTCGAAAGCCATGGCATTGAGCAGCGTCTGCAGCACGGTGGTGATGATGCGGCTGCCCCCGGGGCTGCCGGTGGCCAGCCAGGGTGCGCCGTCGCGGAACACGATCGTCGGGCTCATCGACGACAGGGGGCGCTTGCCCCCCTCGATACTGTTGGTCTCGCCCTGCACCAGACCGAACAGGTTGGGCTGGCCGGGCCTGGCGGCGAAATCCCCCATCTCGTTGTTGAGCAGCATCCCTGTGCCCGGCACCGCGATGGCCGACCCGAAACTGGCGTTCAGGGTGTAGGTGTTGCTGACCATATTGCCCCTGGCATCCGCTACCGAGTAGTGGGTGGTGTCCCTGCTTTCCGGGA
The DNA here is from genome assembly GCA_036350855.1 of Halieaceae bacterium. Classification (GTDB taxonomy): domain Bacteria; phylum Pseudomonadota; class Gammaproteobacteria; order Pseudomonadales; family Halieaceae; genus JARRPM01. The sequence continues at coordinate 3,466 of JAZBNW010000456.1, read as the reverse complement.
GCAGTGCCTGTCCCGGCTTGATGGTAGCCGAGGGGGTGGCCCTGGCCGGATCGATCAGCTTGCGCGGGCGCGCCGCGTAGGCCTTGTCGATCAGGCGGGCAACCGGCACATCGGCAAAATCCGGGTCCCCCAGGTACTGGCTGCGATCCGCGTAGGCCAGCTTCATGCTCTCGGTGAGCAGGTGCAGGTAGGCAGCGCTGTTGTGGCCCAGGCCCGCCAGGTCGTCAGACTCCAGCATGTTGAGAATCTGGACGATGTGCACGCCACCGGAAGAGGGCGGTGGCGCCGACACAATTTCGAACTCCCGGAAGCGACCGCGCAGGGGAGGGCGCTCGATCGCGCGATAGCCGGCCAGGTCCTGCAGCGTGATCAGGCCGTTGCCCGCCTCCATCGCAGCCACGATACGCCGGGCTATCTCGCCCCGGTAGAAGGCGTCCGCGCCGTGTCTGGCAATCTGGCGCAGGCTCCAGGCGAGGTCGGGCTGGCGCCAGGTGTCACCGATCTCGTAGGGGCTGCCGTCGGGCTTGAAGAACAGTCGCAGGGACTCCGGATCCTGGCGCAGGCGCTTGCCCTGGGTGGCCAGCTCATAGTTGAGGGCAAATGACACCGCGATACCCTCCTCCGCGAGGGCGATGGCCGGCGCCAGAACCTGCTCCCGGCTCATGGTGCCATAGTTCTCGAGGGCGTGGAGCAGCCCCGCGACCGTGCCAGGAACACCCGAGGCCTGCAGGCTGAAGTACTCGCGCATCAGGTCTTCCTTGCCTTCCTCATCCAGGAACATATCGCGGCTGGCCGCCGCGGGCGCGACCTCCCGGTAATCGATGAACACCTGCCGGTCGCCCTCGGCCAGGTGGATAAGCATGAAACCGCCGCCACCGAGGTTGCCCGCCCGGGGGTAGGTGACCGCCAGCGCAAAGCCGGTCGCCACCGCCGCATCCACCACGTTGCCGCCCTGTTGCATGATGCGAGTGCCGATCTCGCTCGCGAGCTGCTCGGGCCCCACCACCATGCCGCGCCGCGCCACCACCGGCAGAAAGCGCTCGTTGAAGTCGATGATCAGCGGTTCCTCCACCGCCGTGTCCTGCGCCCAGCCGCCGGTGGCGGCCAACATGAGCAGAGCGAGAAGGGGAAGGAGAAGTCGTTGCAAGCGATTCATCTTGGGAAGAGTCCTGGTCAGGGTGAACCCGGACTTTAACTGTTTTGCACAGCACCGCATACTCGTGGGCGGCTTTTACAGTTCCAGATCGAGTGGGTATGGTCGTTGGATTGGCGTGCCGAACCTGCCCGGGGCGAGGGCGTTCCCAGCGAAGGGAGGCAGATCCCCCTCGAGGGACCGTTGAGCGCATGGATGCGCGATACGAGCCCCCATGGACGGGTTTACGGCGAGTCCCTCGAGGGGGATCTGCCTTCATTCGATGGTTGCCAGAACGATACGGGGTTTACCTAACATGCAACAGCTCCTGCAGGAAATCGAAAGCCGCTGGACAACCATGTTCACCGCCCTGGCCGGCGGTGACGACGTGCCCCCGTCCCTGCGCCTGCGAGCGGAGGGACTGATGGAAGCGGCCGTGCTGACCGGTGCGGCCGGCGCCGAACAACTGGACCGGGCCATGAATGAGCATTACCGGCAGGCATACGGGCGCAGCCTGGCGGAGGATTTTGGCGAGGACTGGCGGGGTTTCCACCCCTTCCCCCAGATACCGGCCATGGGCCTGCGAGCGCCGGTATATCCCGGCACCCGCGATTGACTATAATGCGGCACCGATCCCAAGGAGCCCGGACATGATACAGCGCACCGCCTGGACCATCGCCCTGTTGCTGTTGCTGCCACTGGCGAGCGCCTGCAGCAGTACCCCGAAGGCCCCCACCACCAGCATGACCTACGACCGGCAGTACGACTTTTCCGGGGTTCGCAGCATCTATATCGAACCGGCCAGCCGGACGGATGCGGCCACCATCCAGGTCAGTGACGCCCAGGTAGAGCGGATCAACAGCGCCCTCACCGAAGAGCTTGGCCGCAAGGGAATTGAGGTGGTGTCATCGAGCGCCCGGGCGGACCTGTTGCTGAGCTGGTACCTGGTGACAAGGGACCTGGTCAAGGCCGATGCCAGTGACTGCGACGGCTGTGATATGGCGGTCGACGGCGGGCAGCGCTACGCCAGGGGAACCCTGAGCGTGGACCTGGTCGACCCGATGCGCAACCAGTCGGTGTGGCGCTCCGTGCTGAAAACCGAGCTCACCGGCGAGCCGGGCTCCGCGGCGGCGGAGCAGGCCAGGCTCGAGGCGGCCGCGGCGATCTTTGCGCGCTTCCCGCCGCAGTAGCGCCGTGGCCAGTTGATGACACAGGAGCAGGGTGTGACAGCGCACTACGAGGCATTCAGGCGCGAGTACATCGCCGGTGGTCTGAGCCGGGAAATGCTGGATGACTGCCCGCTGCACCAGTTTGAACGCTGGCTGGAACAGGCGGTCCGGGCCGGCTTGAAAGACCCCACGGCCATGGTACTGGCGACCGTGGACAGCGACGGCCTGCCCTGGCAGCGCATCGTCCTGCTCAAGGGCCTGTCGCACGGCGGTTTTGTGTTTTACACCAATTACGGCAGCGCCAAGGCCCGGGCCATCGAGCACAATCCGCGGGTATCCCTGTTGTTCCCCTGGAACGAGCTCGACCGCCAGGTCATCGTTGGCGGCGCGGTAGAGAAAATGTCGATGGCGGAGTCCGCCAGCTATTTCATTACCCGTCCCCGGGAGAGCCAGATCGCCGCCTGGGCCTCGCGCCAGAGCCGCCCCATCTCGGCCCGCGCGCTGCTGGAAAAGCAGGTGCAGGTATTGCGGGACAAGTTCGGCCGGGGTGAAATCCCGGTGCCGGATTTCTGGGGCGGGTATCGCGTCCTGCCCGAGCGTATCGAGTTCTGGCAGGGCGGCGAGCACCGTCTGCACGACCGCTTCCTCTACCGGCGGCAGGGCGATGCCGGCTGGACTATCGAACAACTACAGCCCTGAGCAAGGAGATAATGAGCGCCATGATCAGCAAGGAAGACCTTATCGGCACCTGGCAACTGGAATCCTGGACCATCGGGTACTCGGACCGGGATGACTTCAGCTACCCCTACGGCGAGGAGCCCGAGGGCCTGCTGGTCTACAGCAACGACGGCTGGATGAGCGCATCCATCTGCCGCCCCGGGCGCGAGCCGCTGCCGGAGGATGTGAGCTATCGCAAGCTGCCCGATGGGGTGAAGGCCGCGGCCTTTTCCTCCTATTTCCACTACGCGGGGCGTTACCGGGTGGCGGACGGTGACGTCATCCACTACGTCACCCAGAGCCTCAACCCGAACTTCCCCGGCTCGGAGCAGCTGCGCCACGCGGAACTGGACGGCCAGACCCTGGTGCTCAGCGGCAAGGACCAGGTCGGCAGCGCCACCCGGTTTCATTCACTGGTCTGGCACCGGGCGGACGCGACCCCGGACGG
>JAZBNW010000455.1:0-48904 GCA_036350855.1 Halieaceae bacterium | reverse complement strand
GGCCTGGCCACGCTGGAAGGCGGCGATGTCATGCCCATCGGCAAGGGCAATGTGCTTATCGGCATGAGCGAGCGCACCTCGCGGCAGGCTATCAGCCAACTGGCAGCCACGCTGTTCAAGAAAGGTGCGGCAGAGCGTGTGATTGTGGCAGCGATGCCGAAGATTCGCGCCGCAATGCATCTCGATACGGTGTTTACCTTTGCCGACCGTGACTGTGTGCTGCTGGCACCGGACTTTATGAACCAGACTCGCACCTATTCCTATCGCCCGAGCAGCCATCCCAGCGGCGTAGAACTGCATGCCGAGAAAAAACCTTTCGTTGACGTGGTGGCACAGGCGCTGGGCTTCAAGAAACTCCGTGTGGTCGAGGCTGGCGGCAGCGACTACCAGCGTGAGCGCACACAGTGGGACAGTGGCGCGAACCTCGTATGCGCTTCGCCCGGCGTGGTCTACGCGTATGACCGCAACACCTACACCAATACGCTGCTGCGCAAGGCGGGTGTTGAAGTTATTACCATTGTCGGGGCCGAACTCGGCCGCGGACGTGGCGGCGGCCATTGCATGACCTGCCCGATCATCCGCGACGCGGTCGACTTCTGATCATCCTGGATCACTGAGCGACCGGAGCGTGTGAAGCGCAACAGCCACGCTATTATATGACCTGCTCTGTGTAAGGCCGGGAACGCCATGTCCGAACCAGTGATCGACACACCGCCGCAACCGGAAAAGGGTCGGTTTGGCTTCCCCAGTGCCGTGACGACGCTGGTCATCGTCACGGTGCTGGTCTGGTTTGCAGCGCTGTTTATCCCTGCTGGCAAGTACAGCACCGATGCCGATGGATCGCCGATACCGGGCACTTACCAGCGCATCGACTCACCGCTCGACAACGCCGAGCGGGTAGAACAGCTCATTCTCGCACCCGTCAACGGCATTTATGGTTTGTTGAGCCCGGCCCGCGGAATCGTCGATACGCGCACGGTCGGGCGCCTGTTCGGCCAGATTGGCGTGATCGTGTTCATCATGGCTATTGGCGCCTTTATTTCCATCAGCTTCGCGACCCGCAGCCTGGAAGTCGCGGTTGCTGCGCTGGCCAGGCGCCTCCGCAGTCGGGGCTGGGTGCTGATCACCGCCATCATGGTCCTTTTTTCGCTGCTTGGCTCCACCATGGGGTTTTCGGTGGAGACCTTCGGCTTCTACGCACTGTTTATCCCGCTGATGGCCGCGCTGGGCTACGACCGCCTGGTCACGGCCGCCATGATTATCCTTGGCTCCATCGTTGGGGTCATGGCGGCCACGATGAACCCCTTCTCAATCGGGGTCGCCTCTGGCGAGGCCGGGGTCGGCATTGGCGACGGTATCGTGCTGCGCCTGATCCTGTGGGTGGTGCTGACAGCGATAGTGGTGGGCTGGGTACTGCGCTACGCGGCCAAAGTGCGCTCCGATCCAGGCGCCTCCCTCGTGGGCTTTGATGAGGGCGTGCACGAAGGTCACACGTCTGTCGACGAAACCCTGACGGCAACCCAGAAATGGGTGCTCCTGATCACCGCGCTGGCCTTCGGCCTGATGATCTTCTCCGTCATTCCCTGGTCCAGCCTCATCACCAGCAGCACCGGGCCGGCAGACGATTACGTCACCCATACTGTCGCCGGCGTACAGCCCTTCTGGTTCGAGCTGAACTGGTGGTTTCCCCAGTTGGCGATGCTCTTTATCATCGCGTCAGTACTGGTCGGCCTGATCGCGCGGATGGATGAGAAGGAGATCGTGCGCCTCATTGCCGCCGGCGCCTCGGACATGATGAGTCCCGCCATGGTAATGCTGCTGGCAGGCGGGATATCGGCAATCATGACCAATACCCAGACCCTGGATACCATCCTGCACGCGATGGAACAGGTGATCACCGGCGCGTCGGCGGCCGGATTTGCCGTCGCAGCCATGCTGGTAAATGTGCCGCTGGCCTTCCTGATACCATCGAGTTCCGGCCACGCCGCGCTGGCGATGCCGCTATTGTCCCCGATGGCGGATTTTGCCGGCGTCAGTCGCCCTCTCACCATAACCGCCTGGGTGCTGGGACACGGAATGGCACTGCTGGTCTCCCCGACCAGTGTCGTTGTCGTGGGGGGCCTGGCAATCGCAAAGGTCAGCTTCGACAAGTACCTTCGCTTCGTGTGGCCATTGCTGGCAGGCCTTTTCGTGGTGTCCACCATTGCCCTCGCCTTTGCCGCTACCATGGCCAGCGCGGGGGCGTAAACGCATTCGCTTCGAAACACGGCCAACGCCTGGTCAGGGCTTCCACATTAGCACTGGCATCAGGCCGCTTTTCTGTTTAACCTCCCCCGGAAAGCCAGCTTGAACTGCGCGGTTCGTCAAAGCCCCGGGGAGCGAGAAAACACATGCTTTTGGAATGGCTAATATTGATTGTCGGCACCACCTTTGCCCTGTTGCCGATCGCAAATCCGATCAGCACCGCGCCTGTCTTCCTGACCCTGAGCCAGAAATTCTCGCCGCAGCAGCGCGCGCAGCAGGCGCGCATGGCCGCGACCTGGATGGCGGTGATCCTTATCGTTTCACTCCTGGCTGGCGCACTGATCCTTCAGTTCTTCGGCATATCGATGCACGCCCTGCGTTTCGCCGGCGGTCTCGTGGTCGCCCAGGTCGGCATGGGCATGATGCGCGCTGAACCCGCTTCACAGGCGGACCTGTCCGAAGACTCAGCCGCAGAAGCGCAGCACATGAAAGACATCTCGTTCACACCGGTAGCCATGCCGATGCTGTCCGGTCCCGGCTCGATCGCGGTGACGATCAGCATGGCGACGGAGGTAACGCGACCGCTTGAATACCTGGCCGTGGCCGCCGGCATCGTGATCGTCGCCATCATCTCCTGGCTGTGCCTGCGCGGGGCGACCCGCGTCGGCAATATGCTTGGCGTGACAGGCCTGGACGCCCTGAATCGCCTGATGGGCTTCCTGCTGATCTGTATCGGCTTTCAGTTCATGGGCACGGGATTGTTGCAGGCAATCTCCTCGCCCCAGTTCCTCGACCCGATCGTTCACGCATTCCAGGGCACATCTGGCTAACATCCGGGGACAGTTTACTTATCTCCTGCCTTCGGGCCCGGTTTCTGTTTCTCGAGGCATTTGCCGGTCATTGCTTCCAGACTACGTATAAATTGATCACTGCCGAGGGGCCTACCGGTGCGCGAGTGACATCGGATTGCCTGTAACCCAATGTCACTGTCTTGTATAGCCAGGTATTGTGACCAATTTTCCACGCGAGTCAGCATCGGTTCCACATCGACCAGAGGGTCATGACGGCGGCTGCCAATGTGCGCATGCACACTGGACCAGGGCCACTGTTCTGGCGTTGGACAAAGCCCGGCCCTGACAGGGTTGAGCTCCGTATATCTTACTGCTGAGAGCAGATGCTTTTCATCCATCACAAAAGAATGAAAGCGCTCCTGCCACAGATGACCCCTCCAATTCTCACGGAAATTGATTCTGCGCGTGTAATGCCGATGAACGCTTCGAAACAAGCCTGCCAGACTGTCTTTTTCTTGTGGAACCAGGACAAGGTGCACGTGATTCGGCATCAGGCAGTATGCCCAGACGGTGATGCCATGCTCGGCCTTTCTCTCGATTATCAACTCGAGATAGGCCCGATAGTCATCTGGAGTAAAAAACGTTCGCATTCTTCGATTACCACGTTGCGTCACGTGGTGTGGAAGCCCCGGCACTACCAATCTCGGCATCCTTGCCATGATCACCACCCCTGCCAACTGAGAGTCTATCGAGTTTTCTGAACGAAACCCGATAGCAACTGGAACTGAGTGCCACGAGCCTACGCTCGTCGGGACGTGGTGGTCAATCAACAGATCTATTTTGATTTAATTGGGCATTCCACGGCATTGGGTTGAGTAAACTGTCCCCGGAATTAAATTCAGGTTTTTCTCTATAGCACAGCTCGTTCACCCGATTGATAATGCGGTTTTCTGTCACCCGTAGGTGATCCACGGGAGTGGCAGCCCGGAACATAATTGATGATTGGACCTGTTTTGTGAAATTACTTTGCGCGTTGATCGTATCTGCATCGGTGACATGTCTGGCTGGATGTGGCGCAGACTCTGGCTGGGGATTTACCTTGCCAGCGGGTAATGCCGAGGTCGGGGAAGCACTTTTTACATCGCTGGAGTGTCATTCCTGTCATGTCGTTTCGGGAAACAGCGACATCGGGCAGCCGGATAATCCACAGCTGTCGATACCGGTCGGCGGCAGCGTCGCCCGTATCAAAACCTACGGAGAACTGGTCACATCAGTGATCAACCCCTCTCACAGGCTGCCTCAGCGCATACCGGAGGGTGCGATCACTGAAGCCGGGCAATCCGCCATGAAGAATTACAATGAAGTGCTCACGGTACAGCAACTGATCGACCTGGTCGCTTTTTTACAGGCGCAATATGAACTGAAGCACTTTACTCCCAGCATATATCCTCACTACTCGCACCCCTGATATCGGCCGCTATCCGCCCTGGTCCAGGCCGGGGCTCGTCGCCCGAGTGCAGCAGCCTATAAAAGGCCGGTCGGGTGCATCTCCATTGCGCTGCCCGGGGCCGAGAGACTCAAAGGGCCTTGCGGCTGCCTGAACAATACCTGTTACCAGCTACCTGAAGCGCGGCTATACTTCGAGCGAGTCGTTGTTCCATCGCGAAAAGTTCCGGGCCGGAAACCACGCGCCCTACATCAGCAGGAGTGCTTGTGACTTACCCGAAAGTTGACTATCTGGTGGTCGGTGCCGGCGCCATGGGAATGGCCTTTACCGACGTTCTGGTCACGGAATCCGATGCCACGGTCGCCCTCGTCGACCGGCACCACCAGCCCGGCGGCCACTGGAATGTCGCCTACCCCTTCGTGCGCCTGCATCAACCCTCGAGTTTTTACGGCGTTAACTCGAGGCCACTGGGCGAAGACCGCATCGATACCAGCGGCCTGAACCGCGGCCTCTACGAGTTGGCCAGCAAAAGCGAGATCTGCGCCTATTACGACAATGTCATGCGCGACTTCATCAGTTCCGGCCGTGTCCAGTATTTCCCCCTGTGCGAGTACCAAAATAACGGACAGATTACCTCCCTGGTATCCGGCGCCAACCACCACATAACGGCGCATAAGACGGTTGACGCAAGCTACATGAATGTCCGGGTGCCGGCCATGGGCGCGCCTTCCTATCACGTCGCGCAAGGCGTGCGCTGTGTTGCCCCCAATGCCCTGGCGGAACTCGACGGCGAGTGGGACAACTACGTGGTTATCGGGGCGGGCAAGACCGGCATGGACGCCTGCCTGTTTTTGCTGGAAAACGGGGCTGACCCAGCCAACATTTGCTGGATCAAGCCCCGGGATTCCTGGTTGTGGGACCGCGCCCGCGCCCAGTCGGAAAACCTGTTCGAGGAATCGATCCGCCCCTTTGCCCTGGGGCAGGTCACCGCGGCCGCCGAATCAGACTCTGTGGAGGACCTGTTCGACCGGGCCAGCGCCGCCGGCCTGCTGTTGCGTATCGACGATGAGGTAAGGCCCACCATGTTTCGCTGCGCCACCGTTACGCTGGGTGAAATTGCGCAACTCAAGCGGATCGAAAACGTCGTGCGCATGGGTCGCGTTCGCGGGATCGAGCCGGGTCGCGTCACGCTGGATGGCGGCACATTCGACAGCGGCCCCGCCACGCTTTATATCGATTGCACCGCTGACGGCCTGGCAACCAGGCCTCCGCAAGCGGTGTTTGACGGCGACAGGATTACCCTCCAGTCGGTGCGCACCTGCCAGCAGGTGTTCAGTGCCGCATTTATCGCCCACATGGAAGTCACCGAACCCGACGAGGCCCGCAAGAATCGCCTGTGCACGCCGGTTCCCCATCCCGATACAGACATGGACTACCTGCGCACCTTGCTGGCCGATCTCGCCAATGGGGCGGCATGGGCGCAGGATGACGCCATCATGACCTGGCTAAAAGCGGCGCGACTGGATGGCTGGAGTCACCACGGCTCGTCCGCCGAGTCCGATGCAAGGTTCATGGCGCGCCTGGAAAAACAGGGCGCCACCGCCGCAGAAAAACTGATGGCTTACCTCACAACCAGTCCGGGTTGACCAGCGCCCCGCCGCCCTTGATAGCGAGCACCTCGTTGCAGCCGTCGGCGATCATGCCGGCGCGGGCATCGCGCAGGAGTTTTTCCATCGGGTATTCCCGGGTGACGCCGTTCCCCCCGAATATCTGGATGGCATCACTGGCCACCTCGAAGGAATTCTGGGTCGCGGTGATCTTCGCCGCAATCGACGCCTGCAGGGCCGCCGTTGGCGCGGTGGCATTGAACTCGACCACCCTGCGCACCAGCGCGCGGGCCGCCTCCACCTTGCGGAACATGTGAAACAGGCGGTAGCGCACCTGCTGGTGCTGGATGATGGGCAGGCCGCCCTGCTTGCGCTCGTGGGCGTAGGCCAGGGCATGCTCATACGCCGCCCTGCCGACACCCACCCAGGTCGCCGCCACATGGGGGTTCGCCTCGGTCAGGGTGGCATGGGTCAGGGCCGCGTAGGTGTCCGGACCCGCCAGCAGGTGTGACAGGGGCACTTCCACCTGTTCGAAATACAGCTCCCCCTGGTTGCAGCCGCGCATGCCGATCTTGTCCAGGGGCTTGCCACGGCTGACGCCGGGCAGGTCCAGGGGCACGATCACGCAGATGCCGGGCTTCACCTCGCCATCGACATTGGCATGGCAGTACAGGACGCAGACCTCCGCCGTCATCGCCCCCGAGCACCAGGCGGATTTCTGGCCATTGATAATGACCTTGTCGCCCTCGATACGGGCAACGCAGTTGGGCTTGCCGTAGCTGCCATTGACCGCCTGCAGGGAGGCGTTGCCCTCGAGCATATCGCTGCCGTGATCCGCTTCGGTGATGCTCCAGCACCCCCGTTTACCATCGCAGTATTCGGCCATCGCCTGGTTGCCTGCCAGCAGTGAGAACATGACCGGAAAATGGTTTACCAGGACCGAGCAGGCGAGCCCCACATCGCCCCAGGCCAGCTCCTCGCAGGCAATGGCCAGTACCCGCGCGCGCTCCGTGGGGTCCATATCCGCCATCGCCACCAGGCTCAGGCCCAGGCCCTTCGCCTTCTCCATCACCTCCCAGTAAAGCGAGCCGGGCGCTATGGCTTCCGCAGGATCCATCTTGTCCAGGGCAATGCCCGCCGGCCGCATGACCTCCGCCGCGAAGCGGTGGGTGGTTTCCTGTATCGCTTTCTCAGTGTCACTCAAGGGCGGCTCTGCGCCCGTCAGCGGCAGCTCCAGATAATCACTCATTATTGCTCTCCCATAGGTCTGCTATGTTGCTCGAATTGTGGCTCAGGATCACACCGAGGTGGCGGTCCAGGTCAGGTACCCGCGCTGCGCCACCGCGGCGATCAGCTCCCGGGCGCCGAAGGCGGCTGCCGGTGAGATTGCCCCGGCACCGCGCTGCTGTCCATGCAATATCCGTTGGCAGGCCTCTGCTGCAAATACCGCGGTCTGCAGGTAGGGCGCATTACCACGCAAAATGACGTGCACCGACTCCGTGTTACCACGGGCGCGGCAGCTGATGATGCTGCGGTTCACATCGGGGTTTTCCCTGGGTGGCTCGACCGACACCATCGCGTTACCCATGGCGTTGGTCTGCTGCTCCCGCTCCTGCCCCTGCAGGTGCGTATACTTCTCTTCAAACTCTTCTACCATCCCGATGACCGTATTGACCATGGCCATGTTGCGAAAGGCGACCAGGATACTGCAGTTGCTCACCCGGGGGTCGTCCTCGTACCACACGATCTCGCCGCCACCGCCCCATGGCAGTGCCTTCAACTGCATGTGCGTGTCGGGCAGGGTCACCGTATAGGCTGTCGCCCGCGGCCAGGTGGCCAGGGCATTGTTCTCGAGGTAGTACTGGTCGTTGACCAGCATGCGCATAAAGGACATGGTCGAGGCAATGCTGGTGAAGGAATCCGCCAGGTAAAGCATATCCAGGGTGTCCACGCCGGGGTGCTCCAGGGCCACCTCCGCCGCCAGCAGGCCGCCCACCCACATCCACGAACAGGCGGGCAATAGCAGCAGGCCCTGCTTCTCGAATTTCTCACCGTATTCCCGCTTGGCGTGAAACATCCAGTCCTGCTCGCCGGTGGTATCGAGGTAGTGACAGCCGCTGGCCAGTGCCGCCTTTACCACGGGGTCGCCAAGCTGCATGAACGGCCCCACCACGTTGTAGACAATTTTCCTGCCCTGCAGCAACTCGACCAGGGCCGCCTCGTCGTGCTCCACCGCCACGCACTGGTAGTCGTGGCCCTTCAGTTCGGCGATGCCGGCCATTTGCGCTTCCAGGCGCTCCAGGTTGCGCCCCGCCGCGATAAAGGGGATGCCGTACTCCGCCAGGTGCCAGGCGATAAGCTTGCCGGTGTATCCGCTGGCGCCATAAATAACAACTTCTGCATTCATTGTGATATTCCTCGTTGGGATTTATCGTCAGGTTCTGTAAATACCGCCTCCGGTTGATTCCGGAAGGCCTCGAGGCAGAAACGTTCCTGCGGTTTTTCCGACGCCGTCTTGGGTATTTCCTTCATGAGCTGTATATAGCCCGGTACCGAGTTTGCCTCAAGGTGGGCCCGGCAATGGCGATAGAGATCTGCCGGATCCAGCGTCCTGCCCGGCAGCGCCACCACGGCGGCAATGAGATCCTTCTCGCCCGGGACACCGGAGGCCGCATCGACACCGTAGACGAATACGTCATCGACCAGCGGATGCTCTGCGATGGCTTTCTCGACAAAGCCGGGGTTGATGAAATCACCGTTGTGGCGCAGGCCGCCGCCCTTGCGGTAATCATAGTAGAACCAGCCGTCCTCGTCGGTGTGACCGATGTCACCCATGCGCAGCCACCCGCCACGGGTCTTCTCGCTCGAGGCATCGGGGTTCCTGAAATAGGCCACCCCCGGGCAGCTGCCGTCGGCGTTGCGAAACACAATCTCCCCCTGAACGTGGGGGGGGCATTCCACGTCATTTTCGTCGACGACCCGTGCCTCCAGTGACGGGGGCGGCTTGCCAATGCTTCCCACCGGGCCCACGCCAGGCGGATTGAAGGTCATGCCACCTTCCGCCGCACCGTAGAATTCGAATACCTCCAGATTGAAGCGCCGGGCGAACGCCTCCCAGATGGCGGCGGGCATACCGGCACTGAGCACCCGCCGCACCGGGTTATCGGCGTCATCCGGCCGCGGCGGCTCGCTGTAGATCGCCGTGGTCATCCCGCCCAGCAGATTGAAGAAAGTGCAGCCGAACCGGCGGCAGATATCCCACAGCCGCGACTTGGTGAACTTGCGGCTGATGACACAGGGGTAGCCCATTTTCAGCGCGATTCCCAGGGTGATCAGCTGGGCGTTGGCATGGGTAAGGGACAAACCGGTGTAGAGCACATCGCCGTCCTCCAGTCCCAGCATGGGCCCGATCGACGCGACACTGTCAAACCTGGCATAGGGCGCAACGATGGCCTTGGGGTCGCCGGTGGTGCCGGAGGTAAACAACATCTGCATCGGCTCAAGGGGATCCGTTACTGCGACCGGCAGGGGTTCGGCGGGACCAGCCGGCAGGTCTGACAAGCACTGCAGCGGTACCGGCGACCCATCGGGAAGTTGCGCCAGTGCGCCCGTGCGAAGCACCCACAGCCACCGCAGTTTGGGAAGTTGCGGCAGCACAGCCAATACCCCCGCCAATGCATAGTCCGCCACAAGAGCACCCCGGCAATCGGGAAAGCCGAGCATATAGGCCAGCTTGTCACCGCGGGTACGGGGGTCGATCGGTACGAAGACGGTGCCGCAAATCGAGGATGCGACCATGGCATCCACGAATTCAGGATGGTTCTGCATGACCAGGGCAAACGTGTCACCCCTGGCCATGCCTGCGCCGGCCAGCCCGGCCGCAAGGCGCTGGCCGTTGGCATAGAGTTGTCTGTAACTGCGCGTCTCCTGCGCCAGTTCACCGTTGGTCCCGACACTGACAAAGGTCAGCAGAGGGCCCTCGGGTCCATTGCCGGCACGGTCGGCGATGAGGTTGGCGAGGATGGCCTGGTCTGGCATGAGGGTACCCTCGGAGAATCAGCGCGAGAGCAGCGTCATGGCCATGGCGGCGGCGTCATTGCCGATAAAACCGCCCCCGTTTTCAGCCAGCGCGGTGCGCGCGCCTGCCACCTGGCGGTCGCCCGCCTCGCCCCGTAACTGTTCGGTCAATTCAACAATCTGGGCGAGACCCGTCGCCCCTATGGGATGCCCCTTGCGCATCAGGCCGCCGGAGGTGTTCACCGGAATTTTCCCGCCGAGGCGAGAGTGCCCCGCCTCGACAAAAGGCCCGCCCTCCCCTTTCGGGCACAGGCCGAGGTATTCGTAGTACATGATCTCCGAGGGCGCCGAGGCATCGTGCAGCTCAACACAATCCAGCTCAGCGGGGCCAATGCCCGCGGACTCGTACAGCGCCCTGGCGCAGCCCTCGGCCACGGTTTCCTCGCTCTCGCCGTAATCCCAGCCGCTGAACAGCCCGGACGCCTCGACTTTTACCATCCTGGCCATACCCAGCTCCCGCGCCTTGCGCTCACTGACCAGCACCGCCGCGGCGGCGCCGTCACCGATGGGCGAGCACATGGGCAGGGTCAGGGGCCAGGATACCTCCCGGGCATTGAGCACGTCCTGTACTGATATCCGGTCGCGAAACTGGGCCTTTGGATTCATGCTGCCGTGAAACGAGTTCTTGGCCGACACGGCGGCAAATTGCTCCCGCGTGGTGCCGTAGCGCTCCATGTGCTCCAGGGCCCAGGCAGCGTATATGTCCATGAACAGGGAGCGCGAGGTGCCACTGCCCTCGCTGTCGTGGCTGGCGCCACCGGCGTCGATGCGTCGGCTTATGGAAGCCATCACCTCGTCCATGCACTCGACGTCGATCGCGCCAGTAAAAACGGAAAAGGTTTTCTGCTTGTCATCGTGATAGAGCTTTTCATAACCGCAGGCCAGGACCACGTCGTAGAGGCCGGCGGTGATCATGGTGGCGGCCTGCTGGAAGGCGGTAGCGGCGGTGGCGCAGGCGTTCTCGACATTCACTACCGCAATACGGCCGATGCCGAGCGCGCGCAGCACCATCTGCCCGGGCACACACACCTGGCCGGTGATAACTGCGGCAGCGGCATTGCCCATATACGCCGCATTGAGGTCGCCGGCAGCCAGTCCCGCGTCGGCCAGGGCATCGGTGACAGCCTCCCCCGCCAGCGACTTCAGGCCGCGATCGAGGTGCTTGCCAAAACGGGTCATGCCGACACCGGCAATATAGGCGTTTTGCTTCATGGGGACATCCTAGTGGTGCTCTTATTGACTATATACACCTATGCACCCAATCCTACCCACACCGTCCGCCCGGGAAGATGTTTGCAGACGACATAATGTTTGTTAGTTTCCGACAGGGCGCATTGCTTGAGGTCGACAGGATTCACCACGGCGTTTCCCGGGGGCACCGGGTCGGCCAAACGCCGCTGGACTTTTTAAAATCTTCCGCTAGATTGAACAAGCGAACCGTTGAGGGTCGCCCGGCGGAACAGACGATGTGCTGCTGCAGCGTTCACCCTACCAGGCTTCGCCTGTCAGACAATTGGCCCGCATAAAAGAAATAAGCGACCGGTAAATACAGTGTTTTAATTCGGGTAGTCGTTCTACTCCGGCACCAGCCAGTAGTGATTGGTTCAGCAGTGCGCCTGCGCATTACAAGCACACTTTTGCAGTTTACACAGATATTTCCGGCTGCCCGAAAGGGGCCGTCACTTTTCCGGGGGGAAGATATGGGATTACTGCTCAACATCGATAATGGTGGATCTTTCACGGATGCTTTCGCCACGGATGGCAAACGGGTGGCGCACACCAAGTCCCCGACGACCCCGCACGACCTTGGCCAATGCTTCGTCGATACACTGCGCAAGCTGTCCTGTGAGCTTTATGGCGAGGAGGACATGGCGCGCTTGCTGGGCGAGACGGATCACCTGCGCTACTCCACCACCTCGGGCACCAATGCGGTGGTCGAGCACAAGGGCTCCCCGGTCGGGGTGATGGTGGCAGCGGGCCAGGAATCGAGTCTCTACAGCACCACCAACAGCCTCGCTGACACTGCACTGTGGCAAGCCATGGTACCGATCGCGGCGGTGGGCTTGAGCATCAGCGGTGGATCACTGGACGAAAGCGAGTTGATGCACGGCTTTACCACCCTCATAGCCAATGGCGTGTCGCGGGTAGTTGTCGCCCTGCCGACCCTGGAGCAGGAACTGGCCGTGAAAGATGCCGTGCTGGAGCGTTATCCCCGCCATTTGCTCGGAGCCATCCCGGTACTGTTTTCGCACGAGCTGGTGCGCGACGAAAATGATGCTCGCCGTCTTTTTTCGGCTGTCGTCAATTCCTACCTGCACTCGGGCATGGAACACTTTCTCTATGGCGCCGAGCACATCACCAAACAGCATCACCTGGCCAGCCCCATGCTGGTTTATCGCAACGATGGCGACTCGGCCCGGGTGGCCAAGACGACCGCGATCAAGACCTACGGCTCGGGACCACGTGGCGGCATGGAGGGTATGATCGTCTACGCCGGTATCTACAATGCCAGCTCGATGGTCGGCATGGATATCGGGGGCACGACAACCGATGTATCGATGGTCGTGGATGGTCTGCCAACCGAACTGGCTCATGGCCTGATTGGCGACGAAGGACTTCCCTCCTCTTTTGCCATGGGCGATATCGTCAGCATCGGTTACGGCGGCAGTTCCATCTTTCGCGTTGAAGGCAAGGCAATAGTGATAGGGCCGGAGAGCGTCGGGGCGGCACCGGGACCGGCCTGTTTTGGCCGTGGTGGCACAGTGGCAACCATTACCGACGCCCTTCTGCTGGCCGGCATGATCGACCCGGACAACTATCTCGGGGGCGAATTGAAGCTCGACAGGAACCTCGCTGAAGCGGTTGTCAACGAGGTCATTGCGCAGCCCCTGGGGCTGTCTCTCGAGGGGGCGGTCGACGCGATGATTGCGGCCTACGAAAGTCAGATCGCCGGTCATATGAAAACCATAGCGGACAACCGGGGCGTCGATATCGGCAGCAGTCAGCTGCTTGCCTTCGGTGGCGGCGGACCGATGAATGCCTGTGGCATCGCCGAGGCCGCCGGCTTCAGGCGCGTGGTGGTACCAGCCTACTCCTCTGTTTTCAGTACCTACGGTATCGGGTTCAGCGACCTGTCCCATCACTACCGCGTGCCGGTGAAGGAGGCCGTGGCGCGGGGTGAGGCGGCAGTCATCGAGCAAATGCGCAACCGCGCCGGTCGCGACATGTTCGGCGAGGGCATCGGCACAGGCGACTGGAGTGAACGCCTCGAGGTCAGCGGCTCCCGGGACGGGCGTTTGACTGCAAGGCCCTACCGCGAGGGTGGCCTGGAGGAGCTGGCGCAGGGGCTGGAGGACGCCGCCATCCAGTTGGCGGCAATCCACAAATTACAGCACCTGGGGGTAGCGCCCGCCACCCAAAGCGAGGGCAAGGCCGCCGAGGCGCACGACCAGGCCACGGTCAACATCAAGGGCGAGACGCTGAGCGTGCCGGTGTACTCACTGAGATTGGCCCCGGCGGGAGCCACGGGTCAGGGGCCGGGCCTGTTTCGCGATGAATACCTGACCTGCCTGATTCACGCCGGCTGGTCTTTTCATGTTTCGACAAACGGGGACCTGGTTGTGGAGAAAAAGCCATGAGCGAGCAAAAGACAGCAGGCGATTTGAGCGGGGTAACAATAGAGGGCGGCAAAGTGGCCATCACCGAGTACCTGTCGATTGATCTCGAGGCGGAGACCTGGCACTGCCGGCGCTGCGATGAAAACCTCGGTAGTGCCCGGGGCCCGTACAAGGAGGCCCTGCTGGTATATGAGCGTGAACCCAGTGACATTCACGACCCGGTTATCGACCCTGAAAAATACGCGTTCACCTATGCGCCGGACCCCGCCTGGTGCCGCATTATCGAGTACTACTGTCCACAGTGTGCCACCCAGGTAGAAGTGGAATATTTACCGCCGGGCCATCCCCTGACGGTGAATGACCTGTTACTCGATATCGACAGCCTGAAGGCGCGCCATGCCGGAGGCCAGTCATGAGAAGAGTGAGCGTTGATATCGGCGGCACCTTCACCGATTGTTTCCTGGTCTTTGACCAGCGCCGCGCCGAGGGTAAAGCGCTGACCACCCACCACAATCTGGCCTCCGGCTTCATGGCGGCGCTGGAAGACTCGTGCAGGCAGCTGGACGTCGGCATCGAGGAGGTCCTTTCCTCGGTGGATGCGGTGCGTTATGCCACCACCCTGGGCACCAACGCACTGATAGAGCGCAAGGGCCCCAAGGTGGGCCTGATTACCACCTCGGGTTTTGAGTTCTCGGTGCTGCTGATGCGCGCCCGGGGTTACGGCGACGGTCTCAGCGATGCCGAACAGCAGGATCTGCCTGCTGCGACCCGTCCGTTGCCTATCGTGCCCCGCTCCATGATAGAAGGTGTGGATGAGCGGATAGACTACAAGGGAGAAGTCGTCTTTGACGTCGACGAGGACAATGTCCGCGACGTGGTGCGCCGCCTGGTTGATCGCGGCGCCCAGGCCTTCGTCGTCTCCACTGTTAATTCGGTGGTGAATCCGGTCAATGAGAAAAAAATAGAGCGTATCGTACTCGAGGAGTACCCCAGCCACCTGCTTGGCGCTATACCTATCGTGCTGTCTCATCGTGTCGCGGGCCGCAAGGGAGAATACGCGCGCACCATGTCCAGCATCCTCGATGCCTATCTGCATGACCAGATGTACCACGGACTCGCCAGCCTGGAGAGCGTGCTGCGCAAGAACCAGTACAAAAAACCCATGCTCGTTGTGCATAACAGCTGCGGTATGGCGCAAATGAGCTCCACTCATGCACTGCAGACCATTCATTCCGGTCCGGTGGCGGGTCTGGAGGCAACCCAGAGCCTGTCAACGCAATTTGCCGAACCCAATATGATCGCTACTGACATGGGTGGCACCAGTTTTGATATCGGCCTGGTGACCAGTGACGGGGTCAAATTCTACGACTTCAACCCGGTGATCGACCGCTGGTTGATCAGCACGCCAATGACCTATCTGCACACGCTGGGAGCCGGTGGCGGCTCCATCGCCCGCTTTGATCGCCTGTGGGGCGCGGTAGAGGTGGGACCGGAAAGTGCCGGCTCCGATCCGGGCCCGGCCTGCTATGGCCGGGGGGGTACGCTGCCCACCACTACCGATGCCAACCTGGTACTGGGCTATCTCGATGAGAAAAATTATGCCGGCGGCAGTATAAAACTGAGCAAGCGTCGCGCCGAACGCGCAATTCGTGAACACATCTGCGAGCATACCGGGCTCAGTGTTGAAGAAGCCGCGCTGGCGATTCGTCGCAAAGTCGACGCCAATATGGCCGATGCGATCTTCAAGGAGGTGGCGATAAAAGGTTACGACCCACGCAGGTTCACCCTGCTGTCCTACGGTGGCGGTGGGCCGCTGCACGCCTGTGGTTACGCGGGGAAAATCGGCATCTCACGGATTCTGATACCACCCTTCAGCGCGGTCTTCTCAGCCCTGGGGGCGGCCAGCATGAACCAGTTGCACATCCACGAACGCTCACTCTACCTGATGCTCTACGACTCGCTGAAGCGCCAGGTGCTGCAGGACTTCGAGCAGTTCAATGCGACCGTGGATCAGCTGGAACAACTGGGAAGGGAGGATCTGTTGCGGCAGGGTGTCCACCCCGATGACATCAGATTCCGGGTCGAGCTGGATATGCGCTATGGCAACCAGCTGGCGCAGACCGCAGTGGTGAGCCCGGTTGAGCACATCGAGTCCGACCAGGACGTGATGACCTTGCTCGACCTGTTCAGTTCGAATTACGAGCAGCGCTTCGGCGAGGGCAGTGCCGCACCCGAGGCGGGTATCAGGGTCAATGTGATACGGGTCGTCTCCTTTGTCGAGCACGAGGCGGTGACGCTGGAACGCAGCTCCGCCAGCGATGACGCCGTGGTGGCGCCGGTCAGCAGCCGGGACTGCTGGTTTGATGGTACCGACGGTGCGCTGCCGACACAGGTCTACAATATTGCGGACATTCCCGAGGGTGCATCCATCCCGGGCCCGGCCCTGGTCGAAACGCTACACACTACCTATCTCGTTTATCCCGGTTGGTCGCTCACCATGGGCAAGCAGGGTTCCGCCTGGCTTGCCCAGGGCGATGTCAATGCAGGAGGAAACTCACATGGTTAAGGCAACCCCCCCCAGCGAACGCAGTTTGATCGAGCAGTTCCTCGATGACAACGTCCTTTTCCTGGGCCCGGACCCGGACATCATGGCTGATCACAGCGTGTCAATTCCGAATGAAAGGGAGGTCGCGGCCGTCGAGGCATGGAAAGATCGCTCGGATGAAATTCACCTCATTCGCAATCGCCTGCAAACCGCCTGTAACGAGTCCTTCGACATGGTGGAGCAGATGGGAGCCGCCCCTGGCGCAAAGTGGGGCGACCTGATCGCAGGCATTTTTTCCTGCCAGGGAGATCTGGCCCTGTCGAGTGCCGGCGGTGTCCTGATTTTTTCCGTGCTGGCACAGCACCCACAGAAGTTTATCCTGAAGTACTGGAAGGACGACCCCACGGTGGGCATCCGCGATGGCGACATCTTCATGCACAATGATGCGCGCTACGGCAATATTCATAACACCGACCAGAGCCTTTCGATTCCGGTTTTTCACGATGGCGAGATCGTATGCTTCGTGGGGGCCATCGTTCACGAGGGCGAAAACGGCGCCTGCGAACCCGGCGGCATGCCCGGCGGCGCGGAAAGCCCCTACGATGAAGGGCTGAAAATCTCGCCGCTCAAGGTGGGCGAGAATTTCGAGTTTCGCAAAGACCTGCTCACTTTCCTGCAAAACTCGGTGCGCGAGCCGAAACTGCAGATGGAGGGCATGAAGTCCAAGTTGTACGCGAGCCTCAGAATCAAAAAGCGGGTCGAGGAAGTTATCAAGGACTACGGTATCGACGCTTTTCTGGCGACGCTGCGCGGCACGCTGAGCGACACCGAAGCCGAAGTAAGGCGCCGCCTGAAAACATGGCCCGATGGCAAGGTACTGTCGAATGTGTTTGCCGATAGTACCCTGCGCGAGAACGTCCTGATCAAGATACGCTGCGAGGTCAGCAAGCAGGGCGATGAAATGGTGATCGATCTGAGAGGATCCTCGCCCGAGTTCCTTAACAGGGCCAACAATACCGTGCTGGCGTCAATGAAAGGCATGCTGGCACAATTATTCCTGATGTTCGTCTGGCCTGACCTGCCGCGCAACCAGGCGGTATTTGCGCCCATTACCGTGATGACGGACAAGGGCTCGACACTCAACTGTTCGCCCGAGGCGCCAAATGCCCAGAGCATGATGACGTTCTTCCCGGCCTTTACCGCCGTGCAGAGCGCTGTTCCCAAGCTGCTGTTTTCCGCCGGTTATCGTTCAACCGATATCATTGCCTGCTGGTATAACATGATTACCACGTTTGTCTACGGCGGCCTTAGCCAGCACCAGGAGTTCGTCGGCAACGTGTGTGCCGACCTCAACGGCATGGGCGGTGCCGCGCGGGCAACCCGTGATGGCGAGCATTCCATTGCACCCATATTTGCCTCCATGGCGGATATCGGCGAGCAGGAATTGATCGAGGAAGAAGTCCCGATGATGAAGCTGGTACCCCACAAGGTGATGGTCGACAACTGTGGGTTCGGCAAACAGCGCGGCGGACATGGCTACCAGCAGATAGCCACCCACAAGGACACCCAGGCCTGGGGGTATATGGTCAATACCATTGGCGCCAAGTTTCCCTCCACCTACGGCATTTTTGGTGGTTACGCGCCGGGCTGCTATCCCCTGTGCAAGGTCAAGGGCGTCAACGTCTTCGAGGTAATGAAGGACAAACGGGAACTGATGCGCTTCACCATTGCGGAAATCATGAACGAGCAGCCATTCCCCGGGGCGACCTACAGTGCCCACCACGCCGGGCTGCAGTTTGAGTTGGGCGAACCTGGCGAACTGTACATGATTACCCAGGGAGGCGGTGGCGGCTACGGCGATGTGCTGGAGCGCGACCCGGCCGCGATTGCCAGGGATTGGGCCGACGGAATCGTTTCCAGGCGCACCATTGAAACGATTTATCACGTGGTGATGAACTATGACACCGGCGCCATCGACCAGGACGGCACAGACAAGGCGCGCGCAGCCGAGCGCAAAGCCCGTCTTGCCCGGGGCAGGCCTTTCAGGGAGTTCGCCGCGGCATGGACCAGACAAAAGCCGCCGGAGGGCCTGCCCTACTACGGCAGTTGGGACGACCCGAAAGTGCTGTACCTGGGCACCCCCGACAAGAGCTGTCCGGCAGATGCCATCGAGCCTGTGATGATGCCGGACCCGAAAGATGTCGAAATCGCGGCACTCAAAGCACAGTTGCTGGCACTCAAGCAAGGCGGCTGATATGGCGGGGCTGATCAGGGCCTGGTTGGCGGGAGAGTCCCGGCAACTGCGTTGGCTCTCATTTGAAGACTATGCGCGCAGGGTGTTCGCCAACGATCACCCTGCCTGGCATACCGACCCGATGCGTTACGCCAGCGGCTTGTCCGACGCCAACAGGGTGCTGGGCTCCCAGGTCGTGAGCTTTGATTTCGGCGCGGTGTTCGCCTCCCACGCGCAGCTGGCGACTGGCGGCAACGGCGCCCAAAGGATCCATCGACTGCTCAATGACGCCAACGTGAGCCGTTTCTGCAAGGATGCCATTGCCGCCATGGTCCATCGCCTGAATGACCGGGCCGACGTCGTCCTGCAGCTGCCGTCACCCTCGGCCGCGCTGGTAACGCTCGGTGAGGACGCCGCCAACATCGATTTCGACATGCTCGACGACGCGGCCAACGCATTGGCTGAGCTGTTGCGCGGTTTCTCAAGCTTGCCGGTCACCGGGCTGGTTCTGGCCTTCACCGACAATGGCGTGGACGCTGGGGACGAGATAGAGGCCTGCGAGGTCCTGCAGGGGCTTGCGGGACACTATGACTGGCTCTTCGGCCTGTGTTTCGACAGTGAGGTGCTTGCCGGGAGACTTGCCGAACTGAGCCCGGACATTCGCCTGATCGGCACGCTGGAGGCATCACGACTGGCAGCCCAGACCACCCCGACCGGCGGTGGCCTGGGCAGCGATTTCTGGAGCGGTGGACAGCTGCCGCCGGCCCCCGGGGCCTGTCTTTACGGCGCAGTGCCGTCCGATCTGGACCCCCGGCTGATTGTTGAGCGGATCGCGTGCTTGCCGTGACAGGGCGGCGACGCTGAATGGCCGCACAACGGCCGGCGGGTTCACCGGTATCCGGTCACCCGGCGATTCCTGTCACGGTGGTTACCGGATTCCTGGGCAGCGGCAAGACCACCCTGATCGCGCGCCTGCTGCAGAGTCCGGACCTTGCCGACACAGCGGTGATCGTCAATGAGTTTGGCGAGACCGATCTCGACCACACGCTTATCGCCGCCAGCAGTGAAAACATACTGCGGCTGATGAATGGCTGTATCTGCTGCACCATTCGCGAGGACCTGGCCCTCGAGCTGCGCAACCTGTTTCACCTGCGCACCCTGGGCGATGTGCCCCGCTTCAACCGGGTCCTGATCGAAACCACCGGCATGGCCGACCCGGTACCCATCGTGCACACCCTGATGGCCAATACCGAATTGCGCAAAGCCTATCGCATGCAGGCAGTGGTGACCCTGGTGGACGCGCTGGCCGGACAGCGGACCCTGGCTGATCAGCCGGTCTCCCGACGTCAGCTGGCCCTCGCCGATGAAATACTGATCACCAAACTGGATCTGGTCGATCACAGCACGGCTGGCGTGCTGCGCGAAATAGTCGAAGG
Source organism: Halieaceae bacterium (assembly GCA_036350855.1). GTDB lineage: Bacteria > Pseudomonadota > Gammaproteobacteria > Pseudomonadales > Halieaceae > JARRPM01. The sequence goes on along the minus strand of JAZBNW010000455.1, from coordinate 28,907 downwards.
CATCAATCCCTCGGCTAGAATGCGCGACAGTCTTGAACTGGCCCTGCCGGAATTGCTATCTGTTCTCGATTCAAAAAACCATTATCCACTCGAGGCGACGTCCGAGGATTTGCAGCAGTGGCTGGGATTTGAAAGACCTGCGGGGCATGGATCGGGACACGGCTCAACTATCCAGACCTTCGCTCTGGCAATAGAACAGGCAATGAGCCTGTCCCAGCTGATACTGTTTTTTCAGGAACTGGTCAATTACCAACCGGAGAAGCTATTGCGAGTGAAAGGCCTGGTTGCGGTAGAGGGCAAGCTGGCCACACCTGCCGTGGTGCACTGCATACGCGAGAAGGTCTACCCCCTTGTATGGCTTGATCACTGGCCCACCGGGAAGCCGGCCACCCAACTGGTATTCATTACGGATGGGCTTGAGAAATCTGAAGTCGAGAAGATCCTCCACGCCACCAGCAGCCAGTAAAGCACCTCAACAGTTCAAGGGGTCAGAGTCCTTGATCCAGGCACGTCTGTCACCACCCCAGCCACAAGACTCGACAGGACGATTTGCCACCAGCCTGAGCTTATTTCTGAATCCAGCGCCACCAAAGGCCCAACCCTTGTTGGTCGCTTCTCTCAATTCCTCCAGCAAACTTTCATCCAACAGAATATTAAACATGGCGCGGTATTGCGTCTGCCGCTCATGACCCTCACGTCCCAGGCCGAGATACAATGGATGCCAGGTTATGAGTGGGTCCTGCTTGCCGTGCGCATTGCAATGAAAGCTCGACCAGACGTATTCCTGTGGATGAGCCACCATACTGGCTCGAACCGGATTGAGTTCTATGTAGCGCATGAGCGTAAAGAAGTAGGCATTGTTATCAACCACGGTGGACTTGTACCTGCCCTCCCATAGCGTTCCCGTTCGCCCGTTTCTGTCGTTGAAGTAGCGTACATAGCATCTGCCCAGGGATTGCATCATTCGGCCACACGATCTTTCGTTTTTCGGCGTTACAAGAAGGTGTACGTGGTTACTCATAAGCACATAGGAATGAATATCGACACCATGCTTCTTCGCAGCCTCGCCGAGAAGTTCCTGATACACGAAATAATCGGCTGCCTTTGCAAAACAGGCTGTGCGATTGTTTCCCCTTTGGATAATGTGGTGGGCAAAGCCGGGTGCAAAGAGGCGCGCTTGCCTGGCCATATCAGCTCCATCGGATGTGTGGAAGACGGGAATAGCTAACCAGAGGCGGGCGGGGTAAGGGAAGATCATTTGATCTCATTTCAAGGAGTCTGACCCCTTGAGTTTCCCTTGAGTTTCAGGCTCTCGATTTCAAGCAGTACCTCGTCGATAAAGCCCTGGGTTGCCTCGGGGGTGGGTCGATCCGATAGTGTGGCAATGATGCCCGGAGATGCTATGTGCGCCAGGTCGACGATGTGGAGCATGGCAAAATCCTGCGGCGAGAGATCGGCCGGAAAGGTATTGACCAGGCTGGCGGTAACAGCGTCGGTTTCACGCACAATTCTGCGAATGACCGTCAGATCTTCCGCGCGCAAAAACAGGTCGTGCAGCTCTTCGCTGGAGCGGCTGGTGCTGTACTGCTGGCCCAGCCAGTTCAGGTACCACCCCGGCAGTTTTGGCACCAGCAGCGGAAACGGCAATACGTCCTTGATGTAGAGCGCCGGCAGCGAGGTCAGCGGATGATCGCGACGGCAGATGATGACCGGCGAGGACAGGGCAAACGTGCGGGTACGAATGCCGGCATCCATAGGCTCGAAGGGCGAGCCCACATAGACGTCGACATTGCGCGCGAGCAAGTCCTCCTGCAGCTCATCCCAGCTATGGGTACGCAGGCGAAAACGCAGTTTGGGATATTTGCGCAGCAGGCGCGCGAGCGCGGGCGCCACGATACAGTCCGCCATCCAGGGGTCGGAACCGATAACCACCTGGCCACTTTCCAGGTTGCTCAGCAGTTCGACCTCCCGCCGGGCCTGGTCGATCGTGCTCAGGGTCTGCCTGGCCGCACGGGCGAGGATGTCCCCGAATTCCGTTGGACTGACGCCGCTGCGCCCGCGGACAAAAAGCGGAACGCCGTACTCCTCCTCGAGGCGTCGTATGCTCACAGAGAGCGCCGACTGGGTAAGGGAGAGCGCCTCCGCCGCGCGCCGATAATTGCGATGCTCGCAAAGGGCAAGCACATGGCGTAATTGTCGTATCGACTCACTCATAACAAAATTTCATCAAACCTGCGAATATAATGAATTTGACACTAAAAACCTGCCTGTGTCATCTTGAACCCACGCCCCTTGATTTATCCTGGAGGAAATAATAAATGTCTATTCAAGCCATTTGTGCTGATGGCAGCACCGTAACCTACACCGACCGTCGTCGCTGGCTCTGGTCCCTCTCACTGTTCTGGCCCACCATGCCAGTCCTCTCCTGCTGGCTGGCCATCAGCTCCGGCAATGTGGCCTGGTACTGGGCAACGCTGGCGGTATGGTATGTCCTGGTGCCCATCATCGATCACCTGCTGCCTGTCGATGCGAGCAATCCGCCGCCGGAGGTCGTCAAGCAACTCGAGAATGACCGTTACTACCGTGTGCTGACCTACCTGACCGTACCGATTCACTATTTCACCCTGATCTATACCGCTTACATCGTCGGCACCCAGAATCTGCCGTGGTATGCGATCCTCGGACTGGCGCTCTCTGTAGGCGTCGTCAATGGCCTTGCGATCAATACCGGGCACGAACTCGGCCACAAGAAGACCAGGCTGGAGCGCTGGCTGGCCAAGATCGTCCTGGCGGTAGTGGGTTACGGCCACTTCCTGATCGAACATAATCGCGGCCACCACGTCGACGTGGCGACACCGGTAGACCCGGCCAGTGCGAAAATGGGGCAATCCATCTACGGATTCGCCTGCACCGAAATCCCCGGCGCGGTGCGCCGCGCCTGGAATGCCGAAAAGAACCGCCTGGCAAAGAACGGGCGGGGGCCGTGGACGCTGGACAATGAAGTGCTGCAGCCGCTCCTCATTACGGTCGTACTGTATGGCTCCCTGCTGTTCGCCTTTGGCTGGATCATGGTTCCGTTCCTGTTTCTGCAGGCCCTGTGGGGCTGGTTCGGCATTCTGACCAGCGCCAACTATATCGAGCACTACGGCCTGCTCAGGCAGAAACTGGAGAACGGTCGCTACGAGCAGTGCCAGCCGCACCATTCATGGAATTCGAACCATATCGTGTCGAACCTGATATTGTTCAACCTGCAACGCCACTCCGACCACCATGCCAATGCCACACGGCGCTACCAGAGTCTGCGCAGCTTTGCGGACCTGCCGGAATTGCCCAGCGGCTATCCGCTGATGTTCGCACTCGCGCTCGTGCCCCCGCTTTGGTACGCGGTAATGGACCGCCGCACCCTGGACTGGGCGGACGGTGACTTCTCAAAGCTCAACGTGCTGCCTTCCAGGCGCGAGCAGCTGATTCGACGTTACGCCCCGGAGCAGCTGGCCTGAGCATCACCAGCGCAGACGCACTCCGGAAGGCCTGGCTCTGGCACCTCTGATTGCTTCGGTGGTGCCTTGCCCGTTGCAGTGAAAGGCGCAGCGCATCTTATCTCTGGACGCAGAGGAGAGTCCGTCGGACAATGACCTTCGCAGGAATTCCAGTACGGGAATTGGCCGATGGAGATAACAACGATCGAAGCGGCAACCCGGATTGCAGCGGCTATTGCCGTGGTGCTCTCCCTTATCTACCTTGCCCGCCAGGTCGATATCGCGAATCGACTGGCGCGCGCGGAGGCGTCGCGAACACCCAATAGCGATCTGAATGCGCTCAATGCCACGTTTGGCACAGACGCCGTGTTTCGCCCCGCAATTGGCACACCGGCAGCAAAACCGTGGAGAAGATAATGAAAAACCCTGATTACAGGCACCTCCCCAAAGATGTGGATGAAATAGTAGTAAGGCATTTCGCGTTCGATTTTCCCGTGGACCTGGACCCGGTCTGGATTCCCGGCAACCCGGTTCGCTCGCATTTTTTCAATGGTCTGTCGATGACCATGCCGTACCTGGAGCCCTACCTGATTCGCTCGATCCTCAGGGCCAGGGAACACATCGACGATCCCGGCTTACTGGAGGATATGGCGGGCTTTAACCGCCAGGAAGCGAATCACTTCAAGTGTCATCGCAGGTATAACGAACTGCTTAAAACCAACGGCTACCCCGAGCTGGCGGCGCTGGAAGACAGTATGACCGCCCAGTATGCCCGCCTTGAAACCAGGAGCCTGAGAACCCAGCTGGCCTACTCGGCAGGGTTCGAGTCGATGACCAACGGCTTCACCCACTGGCTCATAACCAGGCGCTACACCCTGTTTGCCAACGCCAACCCCCATGTCAGTTCATTCTGGCTCATGCATATGATCGAGGAGACGGAACACAAGACCGTCGCGTTCGACACCTATATGGCCTACTCGGGCGAATACCTGCCCCGGGCCATAGGCGTTCTTCACGGCTCCGGCCACATCGTGGGTTTGGGGATCAGGGGGATGCTGTCGTTTCTGAAGAAAGACAAAATTCTATACCGGCCCTCGACCATCCTCGCTGTAGTGCGGGAGATATCGCTGTTTTTGCTCAACGTCGGCCCGTTCTGCTTCCGGGCACTGCTTCCGGGCTTTAATCCGCGCAATGAACGGGATCCCCAGTGGATGAAGGATTGGGTCAAGGGCTACTCGACCCTGCCCGGGGACGCCATGATCCCGTTGCTGGATACGACGGATCCCGATATGCCCGTGCCATTCGGTAGGGGCCCCCTCACCGCAGCAGCCAGTTGAGCAGGGAAACGACGATGGACGATATTCGAAGAAGCCAGCGGCTGCTGGTCGGGCATGGGGCGCTGGTGCTGCTGTACGCCTTCGTCGTCGGCTTCGGTTTTTTGTTCTTCCTGATAGGCGAGATCCGGCTCTGGCCGTTCCCGGGGGTCATTGATTACCAGCTGACGGGCACCTATGACGCGTGGCGCATGGCGCATATGGAGGGCATCACGAACGGCTTTGGCCTCTGGCTGATGGCGGCCGTTCTACCCCTGCTGAACTTTTCCGCCAAAACATCCAGGCGGCTGGCCATCGGCATGATAATAACGGCGTGGACGATCGTTGTCGCCTCTACCATCGACCCGTTGTTTCCCGATGCCCGGGGACTCAAACTCACCGACGAATCGAACATGATGAACGACATCGCTTTTTTGCTGTTCGTGATAGGTATCGGCATCGTGATCGTCATCATGATCAAAGTGGCGATCCAGTGCCTGTTCAAGACCGAGTGATCCCGGCCAAACGGGGAGCTGATCTATCCTGACTACAGCGCCAGCGCGGGTCGCGCGAGATGTTTACAGGCGACATCATGTTTGTTAATTTGCGACAACGACCCGGCAGGATAACGATACACAGATGCTGATACATTCCGACAGGCACCTCGCCGGTTTCGGCCACCGCGCCTACGGGCTCGGCCCCTTCATCTCGCTGATGAAAGAAGAGGGCCTCAACGCCAGGCCACTGCTCGAGGAGTGTGGCATTCCCCCGGGTGCGCTGGAGGATCCGGATTACACCCTGACCGCCGACCGGGAGCTGTACTTCATGGAGAGCGCCCTGGCGGCGCTGCAAAAGCCCGACCTGGGCCTGCGTTGCGGCCCCCGCTACCATCTGTCCTTCTACGGCATGCTGGGGCTGGCTGCCATGACCAGTACCAACCTGACCGAGGCCTTCAGGGTGGTTTTCAAATACCTGCCCATGACCTGGTCCTACATGTTCTGGTCCCTGCGGACAGACAACGGCCTGGCCGTCATCAGCCTGGAACCGCAGCGCGACCTGGGTGGCTGTTACCAGTACATGGTGGACCGCGGCCTGGCCGCCAGTTATACCATCGCCTGCGACGCCCTGGGATTCGCCCCGCCCCTGGTGGAGGTCAATGTACGCCAGCCCGAGCCCTCCTATGGGCAGCTGTATCGGGACATCTTCAAGTGCCCGGTTAACTTTGGCATGCCGGAGAACGATTTCCGCATGGAAGAGCACTATATCTCACTCCCCCTGCAGCAGGCGGAGTCCGAGTCGGCGCGCATATTTGCGGCGCAGTGTGAGCAGATCTGTGCCAACCTGGTCTCCAAGGGCAGTTTCGCCGAGGTGATCCGTCAGCACCTGCTGCAACTCCCGAACCAGATGGCCAGCCTGGAAAGTATTGCCGGCCGGCTCCACATGACACCGCGTACCATTCAGCGCAAGCTGACCAGTGAAAAAACCAGTTATCTCGAACTGGTGGAAAATGTGCGGCGCAATCTCGCGGTCGAATACCTCAAGACAACGGCCCTGACCATGGATGAAATCGCGGTGCGCCTGGGCTATGCCGACGCGCCATCCTTCAGCCACGCCTTCAAGCGCTGGACCGGGGTATCACCCGGCAGCATGCGCGAACACGGTTCGCCGATGCCGGCAAGATCTGCCTGAGCCGGCGGCCCCGATCGGTCTTGCGGACAGGCTCCTAGCCAGAGGCTTTTAACAGCCGCAGCGCCGCCCCGCCCAGGATATACACAAGGATAAAAAGCACCACCATGGCGACCCCGCCACCCAGGAATGCCAGGGCTCCGGCGATATCCGAAGCGCCGAACGGCGTATCCGCCATGGAAAGCCCCCTGTTGGGTGCCACATTGCCGGCCCAGTAAAACAGGGTGTTGCCCCAGCCGGTGACGATCAGCCCCCAGCTGCAAAGCGCATACTGCTTGCGGCTCAGCCTGAGCTTGCCCATGAGCAGCACCAGCGCGATCAGCATGATGCCATTCATGATGCCGCCCACGTGGGCCGCCTGCCAGCCGCGGGTGGAGCCGGGGATAGCCACCTCCCAGACCGGAAAAGGCCAGAGATTCACCGCGTCCAGCAGGGAGAACACCAGCATCACCCCCGCGACGAGACCTACGGTGAGCACCAGCAGTGCGTGCAACATGACGAGATAGAACAAATGGTCACTACGTGACGTTTCAGCAGGCATGGGTTTTCCCTCTCTTTTGGATTATGGTGTCGGGTATTCAATAACGTGCTGCACAGGCCTGGCCCGATGTCAGCGCGCGATGTAGCCGCCGTCGATGACCAGTTCCGACCCGGTCATGTAGCGTGACTCTTCGGACGCCAGGAATAACACGCCGTTGGCAATGTCCACGGGTTCACCCATGTGTCCCATCGGGATATTGCCCATGATCCGCGACTGGAAAGACTCACCCTCGGCTTCGCTCATGGATGCGACGGCATCGGTGACCATCGCCGTGGCGATAAAACCGGGGTGCACCGAGTTCACCCGGACCGGGTAACCCTCCGCGGCGCAATGCAGGGCGGCCGACTTGGTGAATATCCTGACCCCGCCCTTGCTGGCGTTATAGGCGGCCACCTTCGGCTCACCGATAATCCCCTCTATCGAGGAGATATTGATGATCGATCCGCCAGCGGTTTTCATCACCTTTATCACTTCGCGGGTGCCCAGGAACACCGCGTCGAGGTTCACGTTCTGGGTCGCCCGCCAATCCGCCAGACTCGTGTCCTCCACGGTACCTACTATCGCGATGCCCGCGTTGTTGACCAGGATGTCGAGCCGCCCGAAGCGCGCCATGATCTCGGCAACCACTTCCGTCCAGCGCTCCTCGCTGGTGACATCCTGGTGAATGGCCAGCGCCGCCGCACCGATGGCGGCTGCCACCCGCTTCGCGTTGGTCTCGTTGATGTCGGCCACCACCACGGTAGCCCCCTCTTCCGCCAGGCGCCGGCAGATGGCCTCGCCGATACCCGAACCGCCGCCGGTGACCAGGGCCACCTTGTCTTTTACTCGCATAATCCCTCCCCGGGAAAGTGATGATTTATCGTAGGGTTTCCAGGTTGAACGTCAGGCGGCGGTCATGCCGCCATCGACCACAAACTCAGCCCCGGTGCAGTAGCCGGATTCAGCGGAGGCCAGGAACCGGGTCATGCGGGCGACATCCTCCGCCGTGCCCAGGGCAGCCATGGGAATCATCTCCAGCACCGCCGCCTCTGCGGCCGCCAGGTCCGGCGCCAGGCCCACTTCCACAAAATCATCGAAGACCAATCTGCCCATATCGGTATCGATAAGGCCGGGATGGATGGAATTGACCCTGATCCCGTAGCCCAGACGGGCAAATTCCACGGCGGCGTGCTTGGTGTAGAGGCGCACCGCACCCTTGCTTGCGCCGTAGGCGGTATGACCGGGAACACCGATCAGCCCGGCAACCGAGGACAGGTTGATGATAGATCCACCCTTGCCGGCAGCGCCGCCGGGCTTCATCGCCAGGGCGGCGTATTTCATTCCCAGAAACACTGACTCGACGTTGATCTGGTTGACACGCCTGACATTCGCCAGGGTATTGCTGTCCAGGGTGCCCCCGACGTAGATGCCGGCGTTATTGACCAGCACATCGAGCCCGCCACAGTTGGCCAGAGTTGCGTCGACCACCCGCGCCCAGTCCTCCTCGCTGGTGACATCCTGGGCGCTGAAAAACGTCGTCGCCCCGGACGCGTTGAGCGAGCGGGACAAGCGTTCACAATCCGCCACATTGATATCCGAGAGCATCACCGATGCCCCCGCCGCCGCCAGCTCTCTGGCACAGGCCGCGCCAATACCGCCAGCCGCTCCCGTCACCAGTGCCGCTTTTCCCTTCAGGGATGCAAAATTATCCATCGCTATCGCTTCCTTCTCCATTGTTGGTCGTTTGTTGTTTGTTGTTTGTTGACTATGTACCCAGCCGCCTCAGCGCTGCCTCGGTGAGGTAGCGGTCGTAGACATCCGGGTCGTTTACCTGCGAGCGATAACCACCCTCGATCTCCTTCACCTGTGCCAACCGCGTGATCCGGTTGGTTTGTATATCGTGGGCGTGCACGCGGGTCCAGGACCAGTAGGGGTGGTCGCCATCCATCACCCTGTTGTCACCCCGTTCATACAGCGAATAAGCCCCGTCGAAAGAGCGGAAAATCTCACCGCGGCGGTCAAAACTCACCATGCTCAGGGGCAACAGCGTTCTGGCGTCAAACCATACGCGCTTCTTGCTGATGGGGGCCCTGGGATACCCGGTCGGCTCCGCCTCCACCACGATGGCCTCGGGAACCAGTTCTACCTGCGTGTCCCAGAACGTCTGCCCTGCCTGCCCGCCGTGGACGCTGTGCTCCCAGTTCGGATGCTCCGAGTTCCAGCTGTTGCTCACCGCCGCCAGAGCAGGGCCGCGGTGCACCGTGCGGTAGTTGCCCCAGGTGAGGAAGGGGTCCCCCGCCGCCCAGGCATCCGAGAGATAAAGCGTGGATCCGGGTATCAGCGGTTCAAAACGCTGGTTGGTGGGAAAACGCCTGACCCGCTTGAACGCAGGCAGATAGCCGTACAGATCCGGGTAGCGATTCTGGTCGTAGTGCCAGATGTTGAGATAGGAGGTGCCCTTGATATCGTTTGGCGACACGAAAAACACCGACTGGTAACGCAATTTGTCCTCGTGTCCCGGCAAATAGGGCTTCGGATCCAGTACCAGCCGCCCCACCGGGCTCATCTCAACCCAACAGGACTGGTACTGGTAAGCCACCTGCCCCTGCTCATCCAGGTCCCACTCCTTCACCGCCGCCAGCGACACATCGTGGCGTCCCCAGCTCAGGGTGATCCCCGCGAACACCTCCAGCGCAGACTTCGGATCCGGAAACGGGTTTCCGCCTATCCAGGGCTTGCCCTCGCGGGTCACGACGTTGCCATCGGCGGCGAATACCGCCTGCCCCTGGTTGCGCAGGGTCGCTTCAACATACTCCCACGGGCTCAGTTCCATGATATTCGTGGTGGTCGGCCGCAGCGTCAGTACCCGTCCCATCTGTGAGACCTGGGTGTATTGAATGGGGTCCAGCAGGTCCTTCACCAGCTCGACGTTACCGGCATCTATGCGGTCGCCAGTGCCCAGCTTGCCATTCGTGTAGGCCTCGATCGACAGGAGCTCGTCGGGGTAGGCAGCCTCGATGCTGCCGCTGCGGGCAATGCTCGACCACAGCGGGGCCAGGACACCGGTGGCCAGCACGCCGCGACCTAACTGGGAGAGAAAGTGTCGACGTGAAAAACCTGAGTCATAGCGGCGTATACGCATGTTGCTGCTCCCCTTATTACTTGCAGTTATTACCGGCGGCAAACTCCGCCACACTGTGCTGTTGTGATTCCTCCAGTCGATGATCGTACACCACTATACGCTGGTAAAGTGCGCAGGCGCGGCCGGTATCGGCCTTACCCGCCAGCAGCCGCAGGCGATGCACCGACGTTGCCAGCCAGCGCGCCGACCCCTCCGGTTCTGCGGCGGCTATATGCGCCAGGGCACGTTCGGCGGCAAACAGGTCGCCCATCGCTTCGGACTGGACGGCCAGTTGCTCCCATGCATCCCCGGAGTTCGGAAAAATCGCGAGCATTGCCTGGATCGCGCGCAGCGCTTCCTCATCCCGGGCGGTGGCGCGCAGGGCGTTGATCCGCAGCAGCCAAACCTGTCGTTGCAACTGGGGCTGGGATTGCATCCGGGGCAACCACAGTTCGCACAGCTGTGCCAGTTCCGGGTTGCGGCCCGCGATGTCGAACTCCCGCAGCAAAACGTAGAGCTCCTGGTCCATGACCGAATCGGTACCGGCTGCCGGCAGGCTGTTGACAAAATCCCGCAGGGCCGCTGCTCCCTGCAGCCGGTCTATCACCCGCAGCGTGGACCAGGCCAGCACACGTTTCTGCGACGAGTCGAGTGCCGGATTGCCGTAGAGTGTTTCGAGCGCAGGCAGAATGTCCTGCGCATTATCGGCCAGCACACTGCGTAACTGCAGGGCGACTACCTGCAGGGCGAGTGTCTCGCGCTGGTCGGACGGCAAGCCCTCGATCACTTCCAGGGCGGATTGCGCCTGCGCGATTACCGCCGGCTGGTCGCCAGCCGCGAGAGCGGCCTGGAAGCGACCCAGTGCGGCTTCCAGTTCCACGGCACGGACACTCTCCTTGAGGCGGGAGTCCTTGCGAGCCAGCTTCAGCTGCCGGTCCCGCTCGAGGTCGTCCCCTGCCAGACGGGCAAGCGCCATATGGGCACTCGCGATGTCCGGGTCGGTCGGAGCCCCGGTGACAAAGCCCGCTGCGGCCTGTTGCAGCTGCCGGGTATTCGCGCTTGTCGCCTGGCTCTGGTACATGGCATCGGCAACGATAAAATAGAGCTTCGCGACCGATGCCTCGAGCTCCCCCGGCAGCTGTGCCCCAGCGCGCAGCTTCTCTATCACCTGCATCGAATCACGGGGCAAACCTATGCGGTACAGCGACACGGCGAAGTGGTAGTAGTAAAGGCTGAGGTCCAGCGGCAGGCGTGAGGCATCGCTGGAGAGGAACTGACGAAACTTCAACACGTTGCTTTCGTACTGTTGATAGGCGTAGGCATACTCCGCGTCGACGAGAAGGCTGGTCGCACCGAACTCGTGGCCCACTATCTCGTCCTGGTAGCTGAGAATCCTGGTCAACAGGCGATCGTCCAGGTAACCCTGCTCCACCAGTTGCTGCAGGTAGCCGGCCGCTTCGATTGCGCCTTCCTGTTCATTGCGATGTTGCTCCAGCAGCAGGAAAGCCTTTTCTTCCACGAGCCGCGCCTTGCCTGCACTCAGTGGTTCCCCCGCCACCAGCCTGATCGGGCCGGGATCATCCAGACGCAGGGCGACCAGGCCCAGCTCGGTATCGATGATCTCGTGCAGCGGGTTGTCGGGATCACTCGCCAGGGCGCGCTTGAGCAGCTCCAGGCGCTTTCTCATACCCACCTCATCCCCCTGCAGCTGTTCCACATAAGCCAGCCCCAGCCAGCTGCCGTAGACCAGGCCGGGAAAGAGTATCCGCAGCGAGGCCGCCTCGAAGCCGCGCCGCGCCCGCTCCAGGTCCGTCACACCGGCGTCACTGCCCGCGGCCCGCTGGGCAAGTGACAGGTCCAGCCAGGCCTGCCAGTAGCGCAGTGACGCCAGCGCCCGGTTGACGCTGTACCAGGTCTCCGAGCGATACAGGGCTTCCAGGGCAGTCTCATCCTGGCCCGTCGCCAGTTCCAGCGTGCGAATCCCCTCGCGGCAGCGGCCGTGTATCTTCTCTCCCAACTGGCGGCTGTCCAGCAACGCTTCCCGCCGGCTTTCCGACTCCCGTTGCCTGGCCACCCAGTTGCCGTAGGACTCAGCCAGCTCGGGACACTGCTGCACGCTCAGGCCCGTTTGTACCGCGGCGGCGCGCAAGGCCTCGTAGTCGGGGACGACATCCGCAAATGCGGGCGGAAAAAAAATGAACAACAGCACGATGCCGCGCATTGAACCCCGCGGAATATTCAGCCGCATCACATCGCCTCCAGCAGCAGCGACATTTCCGCTGAGAACTGGCCGCCCATGACCAGCGTAAGCAGTTGCCGGGCCACGATAATATCGCCGTCCATCGTCGCCGCGGTTCCGCTACCGGCGTCGGCAACCGCCTGGAACTGCAACATCGGCTTGTTGCGGTACAGGGAACGATTCACCCGGCGGCCCAGAGAGGCTTCTATCAGTGCGGGATTGGAGTCATTGCTCACATCCAGGGTCGATACCTGGCCGCCATTGGTTACCATGTCCCGCGCCAGTGCAAGCAGGCGATCCATGTCAGCTTCATGCGGCGGCGCGTCGCCGACGATCACCACCACGCGCCTGGCGCCGGTACGCCAGTTCGCGTTCATCGCGGCTTCCATACCCGCCGTTACCGCCTCCTGCCAGGAACCGCCTCCGGTGGCCTCCAGTGTGTCCAGAAAAGTGCTTAACTTTGCCAGGGAAAAGGTCAGCGGCTGGATACGGGTTACAAACTCCGGATCGTCGTAGTCCCGGTAGGCCACCACACCGAAACGGGCAATCGGCACTAATGAGCGCACCGAGTCGACAATATCGACTATGCGGGTTCTCACTTCCGCTATCGCCCAGTCCATGGAACCCGTGGCGTCGACCACAAACATCACATCCAGGCCGGTTTCCCTCAGGCCCTGCACATAGGCGGCGAAGGTATTGCTGGACTGGCTCAGCCCGGTGCCGATACCTGCACCGAATCCCGCGGTACCCTGGCCCGCCGTGAACACAACCGTATTCAGCACAGGGGGAGCCAGCAGGGCCTCGCTGCGCCCGCCCGCGGCAGCGACCATGGCGAGGTCAACCGAGGGAGGTGGCGGTGTTTCACTGGCCGCCGCCACCAGTACGGCCGGCGGATCCAGCTCTGGCGGCTCTTCAAACAGCAGGGGGTCGGGGGGCTCCGGCGCCTCCCTTGGCACGACGAGTTCCAGCTCCACCGTATCCTCTGCACCGGCCTTGCCCGGCAGATCGAGGCCGCGGCCCGCCTGCCAGGAGAGAAAAAAGTGGACCAGCAGCGAGAGCAGCAGCAGCAGACACCACAGCCCTGCCCTGCGCACTAGCTCCCGCCATCTTCGTTGATTGTTACCAGGGCGATTTTCTCTACCCCGTGGCTGCGCAGCAGGTCCAGCAGGGGCAGCAGCGCGCCGCTGTGGGCATTGCCATCCGCGCGCAGGGTAATGCGCTCCGGGAGAGCCCCTGCGGCTTCCAGTTGCGCGGCCAACTGGCTCAGGCCAAGGGCCTGGCCATCAAGCATAACGACACCGTCCCGGGTAAGGAGCCACTCGGTACCCACAGAGGCTGTAACCGTGTTACTGCTCGAGCGCGGCGGCACCACGTCCTCGTCCACCAGTTCGGAAATGTTTCCCACGATCAGAAAAAACATCAGCAGCAGAAAAATGATATTGATCATCGGGATGATCCTGTCATCGATCCGCTTGGCCGTTGAGTTGCTCGCTTCGAGCTTGATCAAAACCGTCACTCCCGCAGCGGCAGTATCTGCAATTTTGATAAAGAATGGCGCTGCAATACATCCACCACATTGACCAGCAACTGGATGGGTAGTTCATCCTGCGCGCGGATAAACACCGGCGTCTGGGCGCCATACATCCGCGCGTTGAGGTAGTCATCCAGGGCGGCCGCTTGCAGCGTCTGCCCATCGAGCCATATCTGGCCGTCCGCAAATACCTGTAGCTCTACAGCCTCCGTTGCCGACTCACCCGGTTGATCCTGGCGGGGAATATTGAACACGAGCTCACCGAAGCGCAGGAAATTGCTCTCCAGGATGAAAAACAGCAGCAGGATGAAAACGATATCAATCAGTGGCGTCAGGCTTATCCGCTTGACGGCGCGCGGCAGGCGCTGTGGCAGGCGCATGCTGGAGCTCTCTCAGTTGGCCGGTGCCGGATGCTGGTAAAGTCCGGCAGTAAACAACCTGGTGAGCATATTCTCCACCCGTGTACGCACCAGGTCGACGCGCGCCTGCAAGCCCGCGTGGACCAGGGCGAAGGGAATAGCCACTGTCAGGCCAACGGCTGTCGTCAACAGGGCCTCCCAGATACCGCCGGCAAGCATGCCCGCATTGCTGCTTGCACCCTGGTCTGCCAGCCCGTGAAATACATCGATAATACCCAGCACCGTACCCAACAGGCCGAGTAGCGGGGCGAGATAGGATACCTGCTCCAGTACACCCAGCAGTGAGGAAAGACGCGTCAGGATCTGCTGGGCCATCCTGCCGAGCTCCGTTGCAGCCGTAGCACGGTCGACACTCGCGCGCTGTAGCCATGCCATGCCATTTGCGATGACAGGAGAGACATCGGATCTGTTGCCCGCGACAGCGGCGGCTGCTTCGGTGTCAGAACCCTCGCACCACAGTGTGACGGCGCTGTCGAGCTGATCCAGAGCGCGGCGTGAGACGCCGCGAAACTGGATCAACTTGAACAGGGTTATCGCCAGGGCAATCACCGACATCAGCAGGAGCACCAGTACCACTGGCCCTCCCAGCATCAGTAGCGCCAGCCACTCCCCCTGCTGCGGCAACTGTTCCAGCACTTATGATCAGAACTGGTAAGTCAGGCGGAATGCCACCTCATTGGCGTAATCAAAGGTGGTCAGGGTGTTCTGGTTGTCACTGTCGCCGCCGATGAAGTTGGCAAACAGCTCCGCGCTCCAGGCCTCGGTGGGCTTCCAGCGAACGCCGGGCTGGATCAGGTAGCCACCCTTGGGATCCCACAGGACGGCAAAGTCAGTCCGCCACGCCAGTGTGGGAGAGGGCTGCTGGAATGCGAAAGAGATGGCATCGAATCCGTCTCGGCCGCCAGGTCCTTTCCAGCCCGGCGCCTCGTTGGCAGTACCGCCATATCCTTCCAGGCTCCTGCCGAAGAGGTCACTTTCAGACTTGTGCATCCACTGCAAAACCATGTAGGTCGCCGGGAACGAATCGGAGAAGCGCTGGTACTTTTCGAACACCAGCGAGGTCACCCATTCATCCTCCTCCAGATAGTCCTGCGCGAGCTGTGGGTCCGTAAACACTTTATCCGGAGTGTAGGTAGCCTCGAAGCGCACGATCAACTGGTCCAGCAGGGAATCGGGCTCGCTGAAGAACATGTAGTTCGTGCCGAACCCGAAAATCTCCTCACGCTTGTACCTGCGGTCGATATAACCGCGCAGGTCACCCAGCCCTCCCGCCTGTGGCGAAAAAAAGGCGTCCAGCACGTTTGAACTCAGCTGGTAATTGTCCACCGGTGTCCCCGGCGCAAGCCCCAGCGCCGGCAACACAAGCGCGTCAGTGAGGAACTGGGCGGCCGGGAAATCATCAAGCACTTGCTGCAGGTTGCCATTCAGGCGCGATCTCCCGGCATAATTCCACCACTCTTTGGAGGTATAGACACCCTGCCCGGTAAACGGCTCAAAGGGTGTTTGCGCCAGCAAATCCCCGATGCCCGGATCGGGGATACCGGCCTTGGTAAAGGGATTGAAGCCAAGTGCGTCCCAGCGAATCACGCCGTCCGGGTTGCGACGACTGGTAAAAGTGAACTGTAAACCCAGCTCGCCAACCTGGCCTCGCATGCGGGCACCAAAATTCCATTCGTCGTCCACCTCATCGAAGCCGTCCTTCTGCCTCAATACAAACTGTGAGGCGACCACGTTGTAGGGCGTGTTTTCATCGGAGTAAACCGTGGGCTGGAATTCCTGGGTCCAGCCTTCGAGTTCCCAGCCATTGTCGAACTGGTAACTGCCGCGAACACCCAGCGCGGGAACCCGCTTGTCCGAGAATTCCTCCGCTGCCCAGTCCAGCGCCGAGTGGCGACGCAGGTCCAGGCCATTGGGGGTATCGAGGACACGGAAGAAAAGCGATTCGCCCCAGGCGATCTGCTGGTTGCCCGCCCTGAGCCAGAATGAACCCTCGTTCCAATCCAGGTAGAAGGACGGCAGGTCGATCATGTAGTCCTCGCCGCACACCTCGAGCCGGGTCGCGCAATCGCCGCGCAATGGCGTTTCGAAGTAGTTGGTATCGCCATAATTATCGTAGGTATCCCACGCATAAATGGCGCGCACTTTGGCGACGAACTTCAGGCTATCGCTGAATTTTGCATCTATATCGAGCTGACCCCGGGTGATGTTGAGGTTCCAGTCGTTGTCTTCCTCAAACGATTCGGGCCGGGTCTGGGGTATCCCCAGGGAGTTGACAATTTCCGTACCGTTATAGATGTTCCCCCCCTGGTTCCAGTAGTTTTCGCGACCACCTTCACTCAGCGAGTAGGCTCCCTCCTGGCGGATAAAGCCCGATAAATCCCAGTCGGCTGCCATGATGCCCTGTGCTGACACCAGCAAGGCAATAGCACCGACCCCCTGAATCGCAGTTGTTGCTGTTTTCTTATCAGTCATGGGTCTCTCCGTTATCTATTTTTATCGTTACAGCTTCAATTGAATTGCAATTGCAGGACATTTCCCCGGTGTCCCGCCAGCAGGGCGATTGCCCCGGACGAAGTCCCGCCGCCGGTGACCGCCAGTCCCTGATACCAGCCGGTGTTCAGATCCGCGCCTTCCAGGGATTCCCAGCTCAGCCCGCCATCACTGCTTTGCAGCAGGTTGCGAATACCGCTGACCAGGACCTTGCCATCCGGCGTCGACCACACATTGAGGAGTATTCCCTGCGTCGGGGTAGGGACTTCCGACCAACTGCTGCCGCCATCGCCGGTTCGGATAACCCTGCCCTCCTGCCCGACGGCAAAACCGCTGCCATCGGAATTCAAGTTCAGGCCAAACAGGGACGCTTCACCCTTGTGCGCAGTTTCCCAGGTCTCCCCGCCATCGGTGGAACGTATCACCAGCTCGAACTCCCCGACGATGGTGACAGTACCGTCAGGGGAGACGTCGACTGCATAAAGATGGGGCTCCACGAAGTCGTTGAGAATCGCTTCCCAGTCCACTGGCAGGGACTCCCAGTTCACACCGTCGTCCCTGGAGCGCAGAATCGTCCCGAAACCGCCCACGGCGAAAGCCAGGCCGTCACTGTTATTGTCCACCCCCAGCAGGCGCGCATCCGTACCCGAGTCCACCGCCTCGAAGGCGCCGTTGACGGAGCGGAATATGCCACCCTGCTGGGCCACGATCAGGGTCGATCCGGCGCCACAGCTGACGTCCAGCAAGGCACTTTCACTAAAGCTCTGGCCGGGCGTCCAGCTTTGGCCGCCGTCAGAGCTCTCGATGATTAACCCGGCGCTGCCGACGGCAATACCCTGCTTTCCCTCCAGGCACATACCGTAGAGCGCATCGTGGGCCGTGCCGCCAAACACCCGGACTGGTTCAGCCAGGGAATCTGGCGGCAACGCGAGGCCACAGGCCAGCAGCGCAACACAGACTGATCGCTGCAGCATAGGGATCAGCTGCCCAGACGCCGGATGGCGGGTACGGTCATATAGCGGTCGAACAGATCACCCTGGTTGTATCCGGATCTGAATCCACCACGAACCTCCTCGGCCTGGTAGAAACGACTCATACGATTGGTCTGGATGTCATGGGTGTGCACGTGATTCCAGGACCAGACCGGGTGGTCGCCGTCCATTTTGACCGTATCGCCCTGCACATACTGGCTGAAAGCAGGCTCGAATGATTTCCACAGTTCGCCGCGCCTGTCGTAGGTCACGTAGGCGATAAACATCATATTGCGCGTGTCGATCCAGACCCGCTTCTTGCTCACGGGCGCGCGCGGGAAACCTGTGGGTTCGGCCTCGACCACGATCGTTTCGGGAATCAATTCCATGGTGGTATCAAAGAAGGTAATTCCGTTGGCGCCGCCGTGCACGCCCGGCTCATAGTTTTCGTTATTGCCCTTCCAGTTGTCTGAAATGGCGCCGAGCATCGGCTGCCGACCGATGACTTTATAGTTGCCCCAGGTCAGCATGGGGTCGCCGGCTGCCCAGGCATCGGACAGGAACACGGTGATACCCGGCACCAGAGGTTCGAAGCGCTGGCTGGAGGGGAAACGGCGAACACGCTTGAACGCGGGGATGTAGCCGAACAACTCCGGGAACTTGCGCTGATCGTAATACCAGGTATTGAGGAATGAGGTGCCCCGTGAATCGTTGGGGTAGGTGAACCAGACTGACTGATAGCGCAGCTTGTCTTCATGGCCGGCCCAGTAGGGCTGCTCGCTATTCACCAGGCCGACAGTATTTTTTTCGGCCCAGCAGAAGTCGTACTGGTATTGCTCTGTGCCATCGGGACCGATGTCCCAATCGCGTATGGCATACAGGTTCTCGTCATGACGCCCCCAGCTCAGGGTAATATTGGCGAATGCCTCGGTGCCGGTCTGGGCATCGGGGAAAGGGTTCCCGCCAATCCAGGGTTTGCCCTCGCTGGTGAACACATTGCCGTCCGCGTCCATTACTGCCTTGCCCGAGTTCCTGAGGGTGGCCTCCAGGTACTCGTGGGGAAAGAGCTTGGTGACATCTGTGGTGGTGGGAGCGATCTTGACGCGCCGCCCCATCTGGCTGATCTGGACATAGGCTATCGGGTCCAGCAGGTCCTTTACCAGCTCGACATTCTCGGCGGTAATAAAATCGCCGGTTTTTATCTTGCCCTTGGTGTAGGCGTCGATGGACAGCAGTTCCTCCGGGTAGGCCTTGGTAATATCGGCCGCCTGGGATATCAGGGGCCATAAGGGCGCCAATACCCCGGCAGCCATAGTGCCCTTTGCCATCCTGTCCAGAAATAACCTTCTGCTGTAATTATGGTCGTATTTCTTGATGCGCATATTAGCTCCTCCTCAGGAACGGTACTGTAATTATGTCTCTACCTGCCATCCTACGCTGCTGACGGTTGCTGTCCTGCCGCAATATGCGCCGGATCGTCCGGAATGGTGTACGCCGAAAGATCGACGCCTTCACCCACAAGCAGGTCTTTGTATCCCAGGAATTTCGGCTTGATCAACCAGACAAGCAGTGGCACCACGATCAGGGCAATGACCATATTGATCAGCATCACCATGACCAGCAACAGGCCCATATCCGCCAGGAACTTGAGCCCTGACAGGAAATACCAGGGTAGAATACCAATCAATACTATAGTCGCTGTGAAGAAAATTGCCTTGCCGGTGGTTGCGACGGCGTCGTCTATTGCCTTGGCATGGTCTGCGAATTCCTGGTATTCCTCGCAAATACGACTCAGCAGGTAAATGCCGTAATCAATACCCACCCCGATACCAATAGCGGCGATGGGCAGGGTGTTGACATCCAGGCCTATACCCATCTGCACCATCACGGCACCGAGAAACATGTTTGACAGGTTGACGGGGATCAACAGCATGATGCCGGCCACAACCGAGCGGTAGGCATAGCTACAGGTGATAAGAATAACGATATTGAGCAGGCCCAGGATGATCCACTGATAGTAATCCACCGTGTCATTGATCGACTGTTGCAGGGCTATCGTGCCTGTCCCGAGACGGATTCTGAACGCCTCATGATCCATGCCGACCTCTTCAAGCGCAGCGCGCGTCTGCGCCAGCGCCAGATCGACGGTCTCCTGCTTATTGTCCTTGTACCACAGGGATACGGTGGCGTTCTGCTGTACGAAATCGGCAACATGCAGGAAGGCCTTGGGGCCGGTGCCAACCATAACGGCGCCGGCGGCAGCGGCGACCGCCTCCTGGCTGTGATCGAGCGGGGCCCACTTGGGATTACCGCCACTGAACAGGCGATTGGCCTCGGGCAGGTAATCGGCGAAGGACAGTGTCGCCACCGGTGGAACTTCCGCCTTCTCGAGAATCCGCTGCAGCTTCAGCATCGAGAAAACCGTATCCGCCTGTCGCGCGACGCGGCTGGGATTGTTGATATCCTTGGCCTCGAACACTACCTCCAGCGTATTGAGACCGGGAAATTTCTCGTTGATCCGGGACACGGCGATATTGTATTCCGAGTCCTCCCACAACAGGCTGCTGCCTTCCACCGGGTTACCGACCTTGAGCTGGATAACCTGGCTGATACTGACCGCGGTCAACACGATCAGTACGGCGGTGGTCACCGGTGCCCGCTTGCCGTGGCTCAGGGTCGACATACGCATCAGCAGGCGCCGTATGGCGCTATGAACGAAACTACCGCCCTCTTTATTGGTGCCGATGATATTGTCGACGTTCTTGGGTTCCGGCAGGAAGGACAGGATGAGCGGCGACAGGAACACGTTGGTGGGTATCAGGATCAGCGCCCAGAAACCGCAGAACAAGGCGAAGCGCTCCATCGCCGGGATCGGCGCGACCATGATCAGGAAAAGGCCCACGGCGTCGGTGACGATTCCCAGGGTTCCCGGCGCCATCATTACACCGAGGGAAATCTCCGCCGCTTTGCGCTTGTCGCCCACCGCGTGGTAGACCTCGTAATAGCGCTCTATAAACTGCACGCAGTGGCTGAACGAACGGGCCACCAGCAACAGCGGCACCACCATGATCAATGGCTCGATAGGGTCGCCCAGCCAGCCGACAAAACCGAAGCCCCAGATACCGGCCACCAGGCTGGTGGTCAGGGGAGTGACCACGCCAGCGACATTGCGCATGTAAAGAACAAGGGAAAGCAGCAGCGCGCCGCCGGTGACCGCGAAGATGCCCAACATGGCCTTTTCGTGGCTGTAGACCCAGCCGGTGAGAATGGGTTGGCCAGCGACATAAATCTCATGATCGGCATCCTGCTCGTTCGCCACCAGTGCCTGTACGTGGTCGAATATCTCGCCGTAGTCCATCAGGCGTTCGATAAAGGTTGCCTTGACCAGCGTTGAGGAGCCGTCCTGGGAAATCAGGAAGCCCCTGGCATTGGGCGCCTTGTCTACCCGCTTGCGAAACTCCTCGATTTCCTCGTCGTTCGCCGGCGAGTGGTCGCCCATCAGCGGCTGGCTCTCGATGCCGTAGGGAGTGGCCTCTGAGTAGCGGGCTTTCTCGGTGGCGATCGACAGGATCTGGTCGTGATCTACCGCGGGTACCAGGTCGATTTCCCGGGTGATATTCCATACCTTCTGCAAGGTCTCCGGGTTGTAGATGTCGCCATCCTTGCGCTTGATCATCACCGTGACAGTCAGCGGGTTGCCGAAGTTGGGGTGATCCGCATAGGTCTGGACGAAGGGATGGTTCTTGGGAAGCAGGTCGGAGAAAATCGTGCGCAGCTCGACATGGCGCAGCCCTGCCGCAAAAAACAGCGTGATCGCGGCGATTACCACCAGGGACAGCACGCGGTGGTGCATCGTGAAGAAGGCAAGCCTGTATCTTAGAGTTTTCAGCGCGGTCTTCCTTATTGGATTATGATTACCGGCATTCACAGAGTATCACCCTACCTGACTTGCAGGAAGGTGTTACCACTCCGCCCCAGTATACCGGAGCGCCTTTTTACCAAGATGTTCACGAGCGACAGTTTAGTTGTCTATTTACGACACGCTGCCCAGCCGTGTTTGAGCCCCGCTCTCTTGAGGCGTTTCACCCTTTGATCATGCAAGCCGACTGCTGACCAGGCAATCACCACCCGTTCGGGTAGCTTAGTCCATCGCCATCGTGCAGCAAGCACGGTACTTTATTTTCCCTGGCTATAACGTGGACAACATCTCCGCACTGTAGGGTTGCACCTGCTGCAACTCCCCCCGCTCGATCAGGCGCGGCAGCTCCGGGTTGGCGATGAGTGCGCGACCGATGGCAACCAGGTCGAACTCGCCCCGATCGAGCCGGTCATTCAGGCCGTGCAGGCCGGCGGCGCCCGCAGCGGCGGACATCAGCTGCCCCACTGCCCCGAGCAGTTCCTCCTGGCCGGCGGGTCGCGACGCGTCGAAGTCATGCATCAATTTCTCGTACTCGCCACTGTCATTCAGGAAATCGCTATCGAGGCATACACTGCCCACGGTGATGGCGCATTTACCCGTGATTGCCTTCGCCCAGCCGGCAAGGTTGAGCGGGGAGCCGGGAAATTCGGGCTCCCAGAACCGGCGCGTACTCGCGTGAAAGAAGTCCACCCCGGCCTCCACCAGCGGCAGTAGAATCTGCTCCAGCTCCTGCGGGGTGACAGCAAGCCGGGCGGCGTAATCCTGCTGCTTCCACTGGGAAAAGCGAAAGCTGATGGGAACAGCGGGGCCGACTTCTGCCCTGACTGCGGCCACCAGCTCGGCGGGGAACCTGCTGCGCGCCGCGAGGCTGCCGCCATAGGCATCGCCACGCTGATTGCTGCCGGCCCAGAGAAACTGATCGACCAGGTAGCCGTGGGCCCCGTGTATTTCGATCCCGTCAAACCCCGCCTGGACCGCGATAGCGGCCGCCCGGGCAAAAGAGGCTATGACCGCCTCGATATCCGCCCGGGTCATCTTCCGCCCCGACTGTACTCCCGGCATCAACAGCCCCGAGGGACTGATACCCGGGAGATCGGGCCGGGGGCCTACCCCGCGCTTGCGGATCGCGCCGGTATGCCACAACTGGCTGAAGATTTTTCCGCCGGCGGCGTGCACCTCGTCGACCACTGCTTTCCAGGCCCCCGGGGCATCGGGACCAAACATACCCGGCACATCCTCATAGGCGGTGGCGTGCGGCTCGTCGATCACGGTAGCCTCTGTAATCACCAGGCCCACTCCCCCGCGCACACGCCTGGCGTAATAGGCCGGGGCCTCCGGTGGAGGCACGTAGCCCGGGGACATGTAGCGTGTCATCGGCGCCATCACCAGGCGATTGGCCAGTTGCAGGCCGGCCAGATCGCAGGCCGTGAACAGGGCCGCAGGGGAACCGGTCACAGCAACGCCCCGCCAACGGCATGGGCGTCCGCCTGCGGCAGAAGAAAACCGGTGATCACTGGGTCCATGGATGCCCTCCCGAGACAATAACGGGCAGTAACAGCCGGTGTGGCCGCACTGCCTCCTGATTATGGCTACACTACTAAAGAGGCTTCCGGCCGGGCCCACCCACAGGGGTAGTTTTGGGCAAACCCGCTGCAACCGGGCCGATAACCAGGGCAGCGGGTGGAACTACCCGCTCGGGTGGGTAATTGCGGGGACGGCTGACCTACTATCCAGCAGACAGGATCACCGGAGAAGCGTGTATGAACGGGTTCAGAATCTTCATGGCGTGTTCCTGGGTAGCCATCATGGCGTCCACGATCTACGCCGCAAACACCATGGGCTACTTCTGGCCGGCGGTGTATTTTGGTGACCTCCTCGATCATCCGTGGCGCTCACAGTTCAACACCGACTTTCTCATTCACCTGTTTATCCTGTGCAGCTGGATCTACTGGCGGGAAAGTTCCAAACTGAAGGGCGCGACCTACGGCTTTCTGAGTATCTTTATGGGAGGCATGTTTGGTTTCGCCTACCTGTTACACGCCAGTTATACCGCCAGGG
Source organism: Halieaceae bacterium (assembly GCA_036350855.1). Classification (GTDB taxonomy): domain Bacteria; phylum Pseudomonadota; class Gammaproteobacteria; order Pseudomonadales; family Halieaceae; genus JARRPM01. Next base: position 5,161 of record JAZBNW010000455.1, on the reverse strand, counting down.
GTAACGTCAGCGCGATGTTGCTGGGATCACACTACAGGCATGCGGGAAACAGCCGGACTTGAGGAGGGCTAATGCGACCTATCGATTACTTTGACAGAGGGGCAAACAGTCATCCCGATCGCATCTTTGTCCAGGGCAATGGCCGCAGCTACAGCTATGCGATGGCCAGGGCGACCTCCGACACCATCGCCAGGGCTCTCTACGCAGCGGGCTTCGAAGCGGGAGACTCTGTTGCCGTGTTCTCGCCCAATGACCCGGCCGCGGTGGTCTGCGTTATGTCGGTTTACCGGGCCGGCGGCGCCTGGGTACCGGTAAACGTGCGGAACTCACCGGCGTCGAATGCCGAGTACATGGCCTATATCGATACCCGGTGGCTGTTTTTCCACTCGTCGGTTGTTGCGGCCGTCGAGGAAATCGTGCCTCACCTGAGCGGACTCAAGGCGGCGATCTGTATTGATTCCGACAAAACCGCCTACCCGTCTCTCGATTCCTTCTGTGATCAAACCACATGTCCGGAGCTTGCCGACTGGTCCGATCCCTTCAGTGCGCCGGATGTGGTCTTCGCGCGCTGGCCGACCGGCGGCACAACGGGCCCGTCGAAAGGGGTGGAGATCAGCAATCGCGCGATTTGCACCATGTTCGAACTGGGCCTGCGCCACTACATCGGGGATGAGACCGAACAGGTCGTGCACCTGGCAGTCGCCCCGATCACCCACGCTGCCGGCGTCATTATCTGTATCTATGCGGCAGTGGGAGGCACTACCGTGGTATTGCCCGAATTCAATGCCAGGGCGGTTCTCGAGGCCATCGGGGAGCACAGGGTCACCCATATCTTCCTGCCGCCGACGGCCTACTATGGCCTGCTGGACGAGGCCCAGGCCAATACCTACGACACCTCGAGCCTGCGGCAGATACTGCTCGCGGCGGCGCCGGTGTCTCCTGACAAACTGAAGCAGGGGGTTGAGGTGTTCGGGCCCGTGATCTGCCAGTGCTTCGGCCAGGCGGAAGCCCCCATGCTGATTTCCTGGCTGAGCCCGACCGTGCTGGCCGCCGCCGCCGCGGGCGACCACCCGGAGAGGCTGACCAGCTGTGGCCAGGTCACCTCCCCCACCCGGGTTGCGATCCTCGACGAGGCCGGGCGGGAAGTACCCCTGGGCGAACGGGGCGAGATATGCTGCCGCGGCCCCCTGGTTACCCCGGGCTACTACAAAAAACCTGAAGACACGGCGGAAGCGCGAAAATACGGCTGGCACCACACCGGGGACGTGGGTTCCCTGGACAGCCACGGCTACCTCTATATCGTCGATCGGATCAAGGACATGATCATCACCGGCGGTTTCAATGTATTTTGCGCCGAGGTAGAGACCCCGATCCTTGCCCTCCCGGAGGTGCTGGAGTGCGCCGTGATCGGCGTACCGGATGAAAAATGGGGGGAGGCGATCAAGGCGCTGGTGGTATTGCGCAAGGGATTCTCCCTGAGCCCGCAGGAGGTGATCGATCGGGTGCGGCCAAAACTCGGTGGCGTGAAGACACCCAAGAGCGTCGAAATCTGGGACGCGATCCCCAAAACCAACGTGGGCAAGACCGACAAGAAAGCGCTGCGGAATCACTTTTCGAACTGACGCCAACCCGGCAGCCGCGCATATCCAGGACACCCGCTACAAAAACTACCCCTGGGGGTAGCGCTTCATCGGGCTCAATCCGTTAGCGTGTTCACACTGCTGCGGCGGACGACAATCATAATGCGCCCGAGAGGAACCCATGGGAAGGCTTATCAATATTGACAATGGTGGAACGCTCACGGACTTCTGTATGCTCGATGGCGACCGCATTTACCACACCAAATCCCTGACCACCCCCTTCGATCTCAGCAAATGCTTTTTTGACGGCCTGACCAAGCTGGCCCGTGAGATCTATGGCGACCAGTCCAGGGTGGACGAGTTGCTGCAGTCAACCGACTACATTCGCTATTCGACGACCCAGGGCACCAACGCCCTGGTCGAGCGCAAGGGCCCTCGACTGGGGCTGTTGCTGTTGCGGCAGGAGGACCTGGCGGAATTGTCCGCCACCGCCGCGGCGAACTCCACCCTGTTGGACAGCCTGGTGGGAGACCGGGTAGCCCTGATCGAGACCGCGACCGGTGGCGAGACGGCGGATATGGCGATCGTGGCGGCGGTAAACAAGGTGGTGACGGCTGGCGCAAACCGTATCGTGCTGTCACTCAACACCCCTGACTTTCACGGCGCCGAGGCCGCAGTCCAGAAAATCGTGGGAAGGCGGTTCCCCTCGCATCTGCTGGGCGTCGTGCCGGTGCTGGCGGCGGGAGAACTGGTCGATGGCGAGAACTTCGCGCGCCGCACCTGGTCGGCCCTGCTCAACGCGTTCCTGCACCCGGCGATGGAGCGTTTCCTGTACAGCGCCGATCACCGGCTGAAATCCTATAAGACCCGCAACCCCCTGCTGATTTATCGCAACGACGGCGGCGCGGCCAGGGTGGCAAAGACCACGGCAATCAAGACCTACAGCTCGGGTCCGCGCGGCGGCCTCGAGGGGGCCAGGGCACTGGCCCGCCACTATGGCTTCAAGCGGCTGCTCTCCTACGATGTGGGTGGTACCACTACCGACGTGGGCCTGGTAAGTGAGGGGGAGCTGGCCACCCAGACTTACGGCACGGCCGAGGGGGTTGAAATCGGCTTCCCGCTGGTCCGCATTCACAGCACCGGTGTCGGCGGGAGTTCCATCATCGAACTGAGAGACGGCAGGCTCCGCGTCGGGCCGGAATCAGTCGGCGCAGCGCCGGGACCTGCATGCTTCGGCCTGGGCGGCAAAAAGGCCACCATCACCGACGTATTCCTGCTGCTGGGGGTGCTTGACCCGAATACCTATTTCGGGGGTGAGCTGGACCTCGACAGCAGCAGGGCCAGGGAAACCATCATGGCGAACATCGCAGTGCCCCTGGGCCTCGAGCTCTACCCGGCCCTGCAGCAGATGCTCTCGGCCTGGGTGGGCGAGGTAGCGGGAGCGCTCACGGCGTTTACCGATATTGACGGCGATACCACCCTGGCGGGCTTTGGCGGGGGTGGCGCCCTGGCGGCTACCCGGGTAGCCGACACCGTCGGTGCCACCCGGGTGATCATCCCCGGCATGAGCTCCGTGTTCAGCGCCTACGGGATCAGTTTTTCCCCGCTCTCACAGGAATACCGGATAACGCTCAAAGAACACAGTGACGCCGCCCTGGCCTCGACCCTGGAAGACTGCCGGCAGCGAGCGACCAAGGACATGTACGCGGAGAGCGTTGACATCGACGACTGTGACATCGCCATTAGCCTGCTGCGGGAACGCGCCGGCAGTGAGGAACTGTTCCCACTGGCCCGGGACAGCCGCTTGCCCTGCGAACTCGAAGCGGCGGATACGGCGGTCGTCCTCTACAGCGTCAAGCGGGAGATCCCGGGCCAGCCACTGGGGCGCCTGACAGAAGAACAGGCCCATGCCGCCGCAAGTCACTGCACCCGCAGGATCATGCGCAGCGAAACCGACTGGCTCGACGTGCCGGTGCTTCGCACCGGGGACCTGGATCCGGGGGCGAGCGCCAGCGGGCCACTGGTCATAGAAGAGGCGTTCTTCACCGGCTACATCGATGAGGGCTGGACACTGACGGTGTCCGGCAACCGCGACCTGTTGCTGCAAAAACGATAAGAGGACTGTTCAAGATGAAGGCCAACATCACCGAGTACCTTCGCATCAACCTGGACACTGACATGTGGGAGTGCCGCCGCTGCGACTCGCCACTGATAGCGGCTGCAGAAAACTACAAGCGCGGCCTGCTGATCCACGACCGGGACCCGCGGGAGGTCCACCCGCCACTGCTGGATACAGAACTGTACGACTACTCCTTCTCACCCGACCCGGCCTATACCGCCCTGCTCGAATACTACTGTCCCCACTGCGGCACCATGGTGGAAACCGAGTACACCGCGCCGGGCCACCCGCCCGTACGCGATATCGAACTCGACCTGGAGTCACTGCGTGACAAGGTCAGGCAGTGGGGCGACACAAGCGAAACACCTGATATCCCGGAGACCGATCTACCCCGCCATGTGCACCGCCACTGACCTGCTACCGGAGCTGTTGCAATGAAACGAATTTCAGTCGACATAGGCGGCACCTTCACCGATTGCTTCGTCGCCTGGAACGACGAATACATCGGCACCAAGGCGCTGACGACACACCACAATCTGGCACAGGGGTTCAACGACGCGCTGGACGTGGCCATCGAGCAACTGGAGATTGACAAGCACACGCTGCTTTCCAGCGTCGATTCAGTGCGCTACTCGACCACTCTGGGCACCAATGCCCTGATCGAGCGCAAGGGTCCCAGAATCGGCCTGCTCGTCACGGAGGGTTTCAACAGCACCGTGCCGCTGTCCCGCGGGCGTGGTTACGGCGAGGGACTCCCCTTTGAAAAGCAGCGCGACCTTCCCAATGCCACACGACCGGAACCGCTTGTTCCGATCCCGATGATACGGGGGGTGCGCGAGCGGGTCGGCTACAACGGCGACCTGCTGATGCCGATGGACGAAGAGGACCTGCGGGACAAGCTGCGGCAACTGGTGGACCAGGGCGCCGAGAGTATCGTGGTCATGCTGACCAACAGCGTGGTCAATCCCGAACATGAACTGCGCGTGCGTGAAGTATTCCTGCAGGAGTATCCGGCTTACCTGCTGGGGGCGATCCCCATCCTGCTGTCGCACCAGGTGGCGGGACGCAAGGGCGAATACACCCGGGCGATGTCCACGATCATTGACGGCTTTCTGCACCAGGTCATGTATCACGGCCTTGGCAGCCTGGAAATGTACCTGCGCGCCAACGGTTACGATCGCCCGATGCTGATAAGCCACAACTCCGGCGGCATGGCCCAGCTCAACTCGACGGACGCCCTGCAGACGGTCCATTCGGGCCCGGTATCCGGTATCGCGGCATCGGAGCACCTGTCAGCGAGCAGCCAGCTCGGCAATATCGTCGCCACGGACATGGGCGGCACCAGCTTTGACATCGGCATCGTGATCGAAGGCGGTGACAAGCACTATGATTTCAACCCGGTCATCGACCGCTGGATGGTCAGCATCCCGATGGTCCACCTGGTAACACTCGGGGCCGGCGG
>JAZBNW010000454.1:0-5885 GCA_036350855.1 Halieaceae bacterium | reverse complement strand
TGTACGAGGTATTCGATACCTTCCTGTACGCGCCCAACAGCGTCACCCGCTCCACCGCGCATGTGCGCGACGGGGTAGACCTCAAGCGGATCATGATCACCGTGTGGCTGGCGGCGTTTCCCGCCATGTTCTACGGCATGTACAACCTGGGGTTCCAGGCCAATTCGGTGCTGCCCGCAGGGCAGGGTATCGAGGGCTGGCACGGTTACCTCATAGAACTGCTGGGTGGCTACGACGCCAGCAACCTCTGGCACTGCTTCTGGTTCGGCGCGGTCTTTTTCCTGCCGATCTATATCGTGACCTTCCTGGTCGGTATCAGCTGGGAAATCCTCTTCGCCATCCGCCGCGGGCACGAGGTCAACGAGGGCTTCTTCGTCACTTCCATCCTGTTCGCCCTGACCTGCCCGCCGGACATCCCCCTGTGGCAGGTGGCACTGGGCATCAGCTTCGGCGTGGTGATCGGCAAGGAGATATTCGGCGGAACCGGGAAGAACTTCCTGAACCCCGCACTGACCGGCAGGGCGTTTCTGTATTTCGCCTATCCCGCCCAGCTGTCGGGTGACGCGGTCTGGACAGCCGTGGACGGCCACACCGGCGCTACCGCACTGTCGGTGGCGGCGTCCGAAGGGATGGAGGCCCTGCGGCAGCAGTGGAGCTGGATGGAGGCCTTCCTGGGTTCCGTGCCCGGCTCCATCGGCGAGACCTCCACCCTGGCCATCCTCATCGGCGGCGCGCTGCTGTTGCTCACACGGGTCGCCTCCTGGCGCATCATCGCCGGGGTCATGATCGGCATGGTGGCGCTGTCGACCCTGTTCAACCTGATCGGCTCCGAGGACAACCCGTTCTTTGCCATGCCCTGGTACTGGCACCTGGTCACCGGCGGTTTCGCCTTCGGCATGATTTTCATGGCGACCGACCCCGTGTCCGCCTCCATGACCAATACCGGCAAGTGGTACTTCGGCATCCTGATAGGAGTGATGACGGTATTGATCCGTGTCGTCAACCCGGCGTTCCCGGAGGGCATCATGCTGGCGATACTGTTCGCCAACATCTTTGCCCCTTTGATCGACCACTTCGTGATCCAGTCCAACATCAAACGGAGACTTGCCCGTGTCCAGTAACGACGGTATGAGTAAGACGCTGATTGTTGCTTTTTCGGTCAGCATTGTTTGCGCCATCTTCGTCTCCGCCGCGACGGTGATGCTCAAGCAGGTACAGGAAGTCAACAAGGCCCTGGACCGCAAACGCAATATCCTCGCGGCGGCCGGCATGCTGGAAGAAGGCAGGAGTGTGGAGGAGCAGTTCTCCCAGATACAGACCCGGCTCGTCGACCTGCGCACCGGCAGGTTTGCCGATGATATCGACCCGCAGAAATACGACCAGCGCAAGGCTGCCAAGGATCCCTCCACGTCGGACAAGCTCAGCCCCGAGGAAGATCTGGCAAAGATAGGCCGTCGCGAGAACTACGCGGTGGTCTATGTAGTGGAAAACGATGACGGGGAGATAGACAAGGTGATACTGCCGGTCAGGGGTTACGGACTCTGGTCGACGATGCACGGCTTCGTCGCGCTGGAGGACGATGCCAACACGGTTGCCGGCCTCGGGTTTTACGAGCACGGCGAGACACCGGGCCTGGGCGGAGAAGTAGATAACCCCCGGTGGAAGGCCATGTGGCCCGGGAAAGAGGTTTACCGGGACGGCGAGGTCGCCGTAGGCCTTATCAAGGGCTCTGTCGATCCCTCGGCGGCCAACGCGCCTTGGCAGGTCGATGGCCTGGCCGGCGCAACCCTGACCTCCAGGGGTGTCACCAACCTGTTGCATTTCTGGATGGGCGAAAACGGCTTTGAACCTTTCCTCAATAATTTACGAGCCGGGGAGGCGTAACCATGGAAACCGTCAAAGAGACACTGACCGGCCCGATCTTCAAAAACAACCCGATCGCCCTGCAGATCCTCGGTATCTGTTCAGCGCTGGCGGTTACCTCGTCGCTGAAAGTGACCCTGGTAATGTGTGTTGCGCTCACTCTGGTGACGGCGTTCTCCAGCCTGTTGATCTCCGCGATCCGCAAGCAGATCCCCGGCAGCATTCGCATCATCGTGCAGATGGTGATCATTGCCTCGCTGGTTATCGTGGTCGACCAGTTCCTCAAGGCCTACGCCTTTGCCATCAGCAAGCAGCTGTCTGTATTCGTGGGACTGATCATCACCAACTGTATCGTCATGGGCCGGGCCGAAGCCTTCGCCATGAAGAATCCGCCGGTACCCAGTTTCATCGACGGCATCGGCAATGGCCTGGGCTACAGTGTGATCCTGATCGCTGTGGCGGTAGTACGCGAGCTGTTCGGTGCCGGCAAACTGATGGGTATCGAGATTCTGCCCCTGGTCACCGAGGGCGGCTGGTACAACCCCAACGGCTTGCTGTTGCTGCCTCCCAGCGCGTTTTTCCTCATCGGATTGTTTATCTGGGGCCTGCGCAGTGTGCGTACGGAGCAGGTGGAAAAGCCCGACTTCAAGCTGGCCAGGCATACGGCCGCAAGGGAGGGTGTGTAAATGGAACATTACCTGAGCCTGTTTATCCGGGCCATCTTCATAGAGAACATGGCGCTGTCCTTCTTCCTCGGCATGTGTACCTTCCTGGCCATTTCCAAGAAGGTGCAGGCGGCGCTGGGACTGGGTATCGCGGTGATTGTCGTACTGGCCATCACGGTGCCTGTCAACAACCTCATCTACACCTATCTGCTGGCAGATGGTGCCCTGGCTTGGGCGGGCCTGCCCGACCTGGACCTGAGCTTTCTCGGCCTGATTTCCTATATCGGCGTGATCGCGGCCATGGTGCAGATCCTCGAGATGTTCCTCGACAAATACGTGCCGGCCCTCTACAACGCCCTGGGCGTGTTCCTGCCGCTGATCACGGTGAACTGCGCCATCCTGGGCGCGGCCCTGTTCATGGTTGAGCGGGATTACAATTTCGGTGAGAGCGTGGTCTTCGGTGTCGGCTCCGGGGTCGGCTGGGCGCTGGCGATCGTCGCCCTGGCGGGGATTCGCGAAAAGCTGAAGTACTCTGATGTACCGGACGGCCTGCAGGGCCTGGGCATTACTTTCATGGTCGCGGGCCTGATGGCTCTGGGCTTTATGTCCTTCGGTGGCATCGATATCTAAGGCGGGATTGAACTGATATGGATATGACAATCGTATACGGCGTCACCATGTTTACTGTGGTGGTGTTGATCCTGGTGGCGATCATTCTCGCCGCCCGCTCGGCACTGGTCAGCACCGGTGACGTACACATCGAAATCAACGGCGAAAAAACCATCACGGTTCCGGCGGGCGGCAAGCTGCTGCAAACCCTGTCTGAAGCCAACCTGTTTTTACCCTCGGCCTGCGGCGGTGGTGGCACCTGCGCCCAGTGCAAGTGCATTATCAGCGAGGGCGGTGGTTCCATGCTGCCCACGGAGGAATCGCATTTCACCAAGCGTGACGCCGCCGAGGGCTGGCGCCTGAGCTGCCAGGTCGCCGTCAAGCAGGACATGAAAATCAAGGTGCCCGAGGAGGTCTTCGGGGTGAAGCAGTGGGAGTGCACGGTGGTCTCCAACCCCAACGTCGCCACCTTCATCAAGGAGCTGACCCTGAAGCTGCCCGAGGGGGAGAATGTGGACTTCCGCGCAGGCGGCTATGTCCAGCTGGAATGCCCGCCCCATCACGTCAAGTACTCTGATTTCGATATCGAGGAAGAGTATCGCGGTGACTGGGAACACTTCGGCTTTTTCAAGCTGGAGTCAGTGGTCAAGGAGACAACCATTCGCGCCTATTCCATGGCCAACTACCCGGAAGAGCGCGGCCTGGTCAAATTCAATATCCGTATCGCCACGCCGCCTCCCGGCAGTACCGGTATCCCCCCGGGCATCATGTCCTCCTGGGTGTTCAGCCTGAAGCCGGGCGACAAGGTCAAGGTTTACGGCCCCTTCGGCGAATTCTTCGCCAAGGACACCGATGCGGAAATGGTCTTTATCGGCGGCGGCGCGGGTATGGCGCCTATGCGCTCGCACCTGTTCGACCAGCTCAAGCGCCTGCACTCCAGGCGCAAGATCTCTTTCTGGTACGGCGCCCGCTCGATGCGTGAAATGTTCTACCAGGACGAGTACGACCAGCTGGCTGCGGAGAACGACAACTTCGAATGGCACGTGGCCCTGTCCGACCCCCAGCCGGAGGACAACTGGACCGGCTACACCGGTTTCATCCACAACGTGCTGTACCAGGAATACCTCAAGGACCACCCCGCCCCCGAGGACTGTGAGTACTATATGTGCGGCCCGCCGATGATGAATGCGGCGGTGATCCAGATGCTGACTGAACTGGGTGTCGAACCCGAAAATATCATGCTGGATGACTTCGGCGGTTAACCGGAAGAGCCACTCGAGAGGGTGGCTTTTTACTGTCACGGCCGCGGCGCTGTTGTCGCTGCTGGCCGCTTGCAGCCAGCGCCTCCAGCCGATCCGCCTGGCGGGCGAAACCATGGGCACCAGCTGGCATGTGACGGTGATACCCGGTCCGGACAGCCCCGCGCCCGATGCCCTGCAACAGGGCATCGAGTCTGTGCTCGAGGCGGTGAACCTGAGTATGTCCACCTACCGGCAAGACTCGGAAATCAGCCGCTTCAACGCCTTGCCGACAGATGAGTGGTTCGACATCTCCCCGGACTTCTACACCGTGCTGTCAGCCGCAATGGCCATCGGCTGGCAGAGCGATGGCGCCTATGACGTGACGGTGGCGCCGCTGGTCGACCTCTGGGGCTTCGGGCCGGCGGGCCCAGTGGCGGAACCCCCGTCCGATGATGCGGTCACCGAGGTGCTGGAGACGGTAGGACAGGACCACCTGAGGCTGGACGGCGACGCTGGGCGCCTCCTCAAGCGCAGCCCTGTGTCACTGGACTTTTCCTCCATCGCCAAGGGTTTCGCGGTGGACCGGGTTGCCCAGTGGTTGAGCGGGCAGGGGCTGGCGAACTACCTGGTGGAAGTGGGTGGTGAAATGCGTCTGGCGGGCGTTAGCGGCAGGGGAGACCCCTGGCGCATCGCCATAGAGCGCCCCGACAGCGCGGATCGGGCGGCGGAGACGGCCATCCGCGTGAGTGACGTTGGCGTGGCCACCTCCGGGGATTACCGCAACTTCTTTGAGCTGGATGGCAAACGCTACTCCCACAGTATCGATCCCCGGCGGGGCTACCCGGTAGCCCACGACCTGGTATCCGTTACCGTGGTTCACCCCAGCGCGATGGTCGCCGACGGCTGGGCTACCGCCCTGGTTGTGTTAGGCTACGAGGACGCGATGGCGGTGGCCCAAAAGCAGGGATTGGCCGTATATTTCATAAGGCGGGATGGCGAGGCGTTCAACGCCAGCCATACACCGGCGTTTTCGCGCTACCTGGAAAACCCTGACCCGCAGGACTAAACTGAATCCACTGGATTCCGGAGGCAGCACATGTCACTTTTTTTGATTTCCGCACTGGTATTCGGCCTGGTAATGGCCGCCATGGCGGTGGGCGTCATGAACGGCCGGGCACCCATCAAGGGTTCCTGCGGCGGTATGGGCGCACTGGGTATCGACACCGCCTGTGAGATCTGCGGCGGCAACCCCCAGCGCTGTGACGAGGAAACCCGGGACGGGGAAGTGGGCAAGAAGAATCCCGAGCTTTATTACCAGGCCGACAAGTAGTCGCAGGCAGGAGACACCAAGGCGCCTGCCTCATTCGTTTACCGGACAACGCCCCCGGCAGAAATACCCGTTTACCCCGCCCCCCCAACAGATATAATCAGCGCTTTGTTTCCGGGTACCCGGCACCAGGCCGAACTCGCCTTACCCCTAGCTGGTAATGATGGTGTCAGTGACTCA
>JAZBNW010000453.1:0-3245 GCA_036350855.1 Halieaceae bacterium | reverse complement strand
AGCGCCGAGGGAGTGGAGCGAGACAGCGAAGCGTTTTAAGGCTCGCGACCGACTGAGGGCAGCCCGGAGGGCCGCGGCCATGGAGCCAGGACAAACCCGGACTCCTGCCGTCAATGGAACAGCACATACCGGACCGATAATCCCGACAGTTCAAAAACAAGCCCTTGACCTTACAGCCACTGGAAGGTTTACATTGCCCTGAACAGTCAAAGGAGGCACCCATGAACATCTCGCAGGCGGCCCAAGAGAGTGGGCTCAGTGCCAAGACAATCCGGTATTACGAGGAGATCCAGCTGATCGCTCCGGCGGCCAGGGGAGAGAACGGTTACCGGCAGTACGACAGGAAGGCGGTGGAAGAACTGCGCTTCCTGGCGCACGCCAGGGACGTGGGCTTTGACCTGGAGGAAAGCCGGCAGCTGCTGGAATTGCAGCGGGACCGGTCGCGCCAGAGCCGGCATGCCCGGGACCTGGTGATGGAAAAGAGCCAGAAGCTGCAGCAGCGGATCGAGCAGCTGGTGGCGATGCAGGCGGAACTGCTGGCGATGGCCAGTCGCTGCCTGGGTGACGAGGGGCCCGATTGCGCCATTCTCGAGAACCTCGCCGCGGGACAGGAGGGTGGCGAATGAGCCAGTGTGAACACGAAAAGGCCAGCGCAGCGGCGCGGCCCGATACGGATAAATGCGCCCACGACACGTCCGGGCCCAGCTGTCACCGCAGCCCGGCTGCCGCAGGCGCCAGCTGCCACGGCGCAGCCCCCGCGGCCCCCGCCTGCCATGGCAGCGCCACCACCGCCGAAGACAGCTGTTGTGACACCCCCGCCAGCCGGGACTACTTCTTCTGGGTATGCCTGCTGATCGTCGCGGCCGCCTACCCGGTGGGCGCGGTGCTGCGCCACGACCACGAGTCGGCGCTGGGTGTCTTTACCGGCGGCATCTTCGAGTTGTTCAACCAGATGTGGTGGGGTATCGCTATCGGTATTGTCTTCGTCGGCATCCTGGGCCGGGTGCCGCGGGACCTGGTCATGGGCATGCTGGGGCGCGACGCGGGACTGTCCGGTATGTTGCGCGCCACCCTGGCCGGGGTATTCCTGGACCTGTGCAGCCACGGCATCCTGGCGGTGGGGATGAAGTTGTACGAGCGGGGGGCCAGTGTCGGGCAGGTGATGGCCTTCCTGCTGGCCAGCCCCTGGAACTCCTTTTCCCTCACCCTGATCCTGTTCGGCCTGATCGGAGTCAGCTGGACACTGGTATTCATCCTGCTGTCGCTGGTCATCGGCATCATTACCGGCCTGATCTTCGACGCCCTGGTCCGGCGCGGCCAGCTGCCGCACAACCCCTGGCAGGCGCAGCTGGGCGAGGCACAGCCGCTTCCGGTCCTGTGGCGGGAGTTCCGCCAGAGTATCCGCTTTTCCCTCAGCGGCAGCGGCAATATCCTGCGGGAGGGTTTCGAGGGCGCGCGGGTGGTGATCCGCTGGTCCATGTTCGGCCTGATCCTCGCCGGCCTGATCCGGGCCTTCATGCCGGAGGAGGCCTTCGCCACCTGGTTCGGCGCCACCATGGGCGGGCTGTGGCTCACCCTGCTGGCCACCACCGTCATCGAGGTCTGCTCCGAGGGCTCCACCCCGATCGCCGCCGACCTGATGAACCGCGCGGCTGCGCCGGGCAACAGTTTCACGTTCCTGATGGCGGGCGTGGCCACCGACTACACCGAGGTCATGTCGATCCGCGATACCACCCGCTCCTGGAAAATCGCCCTGTTCCTGCCGCTGGTGACCGTGCCGCAGATCATGCTGATCGGGGCGGTGCTCAATCAGTTCTGATCTTTCAGATTCAAATACGTTGTGGTTGAAAAGCCACGGTTCTCTGCTCGACGCCCAGCGCAGGGAAAGAGTGCTGGCTGGACCCGCCGTGAATACATCCATGTAGATACTCCGTTTCGCGTCAAGCTCTCAAGTGCTCTTCGCTGAACAACAATGATGAATCGAAAGCGGTCCCGCTCTTTAAGCAGGCCCACAACCCGGTGAGATATTTTCTCATCACGGCGCAAAGGGCCTGGATCTTCTTCTTGCCGCGGGCTATCAGGCCCTCGTAGAAGGCTTTGACCCGCTTGTCGTGTTGCACAGCGCTCATGGCCGGCATATACAACGCCGCTCTGAGGTAGGCATTACCGGCCTTGCTAAGGCGAGCAGGCCGATTCACACTGGTTCCGGACTGCGTCAATCGCACATCCAGACCGGCCAGACGACTAACTTGAGGTGCTTTCAGGCTCGAAGGCAGTACACAGAGCTCCCCCAGGACGGCCAGAGCCGATGCCTCCCCAACCCCCTTGGCAGCGCATATGTTTGCCAGGTGTCTGGATAGCGCTTCAGACTCGGCAACCAGAGCCAGCGCAGCCTGACTTAACCGTTCAATGCGCCGATTAAGCAGGATGATGCCTTCCTCTTCATCCTCAATGAGCAGCAACGTGGTTGCTTGCCTGGCACGCAGCGCATGTAACCGGTTTTTGGCCTGGGTGCGTGCTCCCGTCAAGCGGTTGATCTGCCGCCCGATGTCGCGCAGGGCCAGGCAGGCCTCATCAGGAGGCATCCAACAACGAGGCTCCATCCGTTCACCATATTCAGCCAGCAGGCCGGCATCGACGCTGTCTGTCTTGCTACTTGCGAGCTTCAGGGTGGCGAAATGGTGAAAGCTCTTCGGGTTAATTACGGCAACCGGCAGGTCCGATTGAGCCAACATCACCGCCAGATCGAAGTAGTACACCCCGGTTGCCTCCATAACAATGATCGTAGGCTTGAGGTCTTTGAGCCACTTGACCGCCTTGGCATGTCCCTGAGGCGATTGGCTGAACTGCTCAGTCTTACCGGTCTTGCCGGCCTTCCTCCAGGCAACATCAAAGCTTTTGGCGGCAATATCGACACCAACAAACACACTCATGCACTTCCCCTCCCGGTGATAGCTGTTACACAATAGCTACCGGTTCCCCGACCTCGCACTTGATGCAGCCTCAACCTTGTAATGCGAAGTCCGGATCGACTGGCTTCGTGATACTCCTCGAGGTGAGCAATGAGGCGGGGAGCCACTCTACATTCGAGGTCAGTCACAGCTGCCTCCAGGCTCGAACGGCCTCCCCGGTAACCGCTAAAAATCCTACCATTACCAGTAGCCCTTATCATAAATTCTCAACATACAAGGCTCGTTTCCCGAGCGCGGACCGGGCCATCCATGGCCTCAACGGTCCAGTGAGGT
>JAZBNW010000452.1:0-33129 GCA_036350855.1 Halieaceae bacterium | reverse complement strand
TCGATCTCACCCACCGCCTGGCCGGTAGCCTGGCGTTGCCAGAAAAGGTAGAGCACATCCAGGGCCTTCAGCACCAGCGGTCGGTTGGCCTGTTCCTCACTCTGGTAGGCGGACATACTGTGAACCAGGATGCCCCCCATCAGGACGATGTTCCACGACAGGTAGATCCACAGCAGGAACAACGGTACCGCGGCAAAGGCGCCGTAGATAAAGGTGTAGCTGGAGCCTACGACCAGGGCGGTAAAGACGGAGCGGGCGATATGAAACGCCACTGCGGCGAGAAAGCCGCCTATTACGCAATGCTTGAACGGCACCCTGCAGTTAGGCACGGCGATATACACCAGGCTGAAGCCGGCGGTGGTGAGCAGCAGCGGCGATATCTTGAGCATGAATGCCTTGACCCCGATGACGTCGAAGCGCTCGAGACTGTCGGCGAATGAGGAGACGTAGGTGCTGATGGTCAGCGCAAGGCCTATCATGACAGGCGCCAGGCTCAGCACGGCCCAGTACAGCAGAAAGCTGGACACCGGACTGCGGTTTTCACTGGCCCGCCAGATCTGGTTGAACGCTTTCTCGATATTGCGCAGCATGAGCACGGCAGTCACCACCAGGAAAACGATACCGGGCCCCGTCAGGTTCTTGGCCTGGCGTGAAAAATCGTCCAGGTAGGTCCTGATCTCGGAGTTCGTGTCCGGCATGAGGTTTTCAAACAGGAAGGCCTGCATCTTGTCCTCCAGCCCCTGGAATGCCGGGACCGCCGAGGCCATGGTGTAAACCACCGTGAGCAGCGGTACCAGCGCGAACAGGCTCATGTAGGTGAGGGCCGCGGCATTTTCCGAACAGCGGTCGGCATCGAAGCGCGAGAACAGGTACCGGGTGCGTCGCCAGAGTTCGGGCAGGGTGATGAGATTAAAATTCATGCGGGCATTATGGCATGAACGTTTGCGCTTCTGCACTGGCGGCCGCGCCGGGTCATATTCCCGGGACGGGCTGGCGGGGCCGTGATGATATTGTCGGGATGATAGTGATCGGGATGATAGTGCCGCGCTTTGGTATACTGTGGCGCTTGTTTTGGCCAACCCCGGAAAGAGTTACATGAGCAAATTTACCATTTATCACAATCCGCGCTGTTCAAAATCGCGTAACACCCTGGCATTGCTTGAAGCGCATGGCGTGACACCGGATGTGGTGCTCTACCTGGAGACACCGCCGGATCGCGAACAGATCGGCAAACTGTTGTCCATGCTCGGGATGAGCGCGGGCGAACTGGTGCGACGCGGTGAGCAGGAGTACAGGAGTTGTGGGCTGGACAGGGATTCGACCGAGGAAGAAATCGTGAATGCGATGGCCGCACACCCCAGGCTCATTGAACGCCCGATTGTTGTAAAGGGTAAGAAAGCCGTGCTGGGGCGGCCCCCGGAAAATGTGCTGGAGCTGATCGGCTGATGGCGGAACCCTATATTCTGGTGCTGTACTATTCCCGCCATGGCGCCACCGCGGCCATGGCGCAGCAGGTGGCGCGGGGCGTTGAGCAGGTAGCGGGTATGGCGGCCGTTCTGCGCACCGTTCCGTCGGTGTCGGCTGACTGCGAAAAAAGCGCCGATGACATTCCTGCAGACGGCCCGCTCTACTGTGAGCTGGAAGACCTGCGCGCCTGTGCCGGACTGGTGCTGGGGAGCCCGACCCGCTTCGGCAACATGGCCGCGCCCCTGAAGTATTTTCTCGACCAGAGCTCGTCCCTCTGGCTGAGCGGCGCCCTGATCGATAAACCCGCCGGTGTCTTCACCTCTACCTCCAGTCTGCACGGTGGCCAGGAGACGACACTGTTGAGCATGTTGTTGCCCCTGCTTCATCACGGCATGGTGGTGGCGGGCCTGCCCTACAGCGAGGCCGGTCTCATGCGCACCAGCTCCGGCGGTACGCCCTACGGCGCCTCCCACTGGGCCGGCCCGGACAACAGCCGGGCGCTGGACGACACGGAGGCGGCACTGTGTCGCGCCCTGGGGGCGCGAGTGGCCCGCCTGGCCGGCGGGAGCGTCTCTTGAAGCGGGGGCGGGCCAGTGCTGGCGCCCACATGCTAGTCTGGGCTGGCTGGACCGTGCTGCTGTTGCAGCAGCTGGCGGACGCCTGGCTGCAGCAGCTGCCCTGGATAATATGGCTGGGTAAACTGCTGCCGCTGCTGATTTTCCTGCCGGGTCTGTTGCGCGACCGGTTGCGCAGCTACATCTGGCTGTGCTTTGTCAGCCTGCTGTATTTTGTCGCGTTGGTGGAGCGCCTGTTCGCCGTGCCGGGCAGCCCGCTGGCAGTGGCCGGTATGGCCGCCGTGGTGACGCTGTTCATTGCCGCCATGATGTATGTGCGCTGGCGAGCCAGGGAACTTCGCCCGGCCGACACCGCTCAAACGATATCAGGAGAGTGAAATATGAGTGAGCCGTCGCGTCTGCGCAGGTTTTTTTCCGCCATCTGGAATGGCATTACCCGGGTCAGGCTGGCGCTGTCGAACATCCTGTTCCTGCTGTTTCTCGCACTGATTTATTTCGTCTACCTGGGCGGCGGCGCCGAGCCCCCACCCGAGCGGGCCGCCTTGTTGCTCAACCTGGCCGGCACCGTCGTGGACCAGAAGTCCCAGGTGGAGCCCCTGCAGGCCCTGCTGGGCGAGCCCGCCCCGGAGGATCACGAGGTCCTGCTGCGGGACGTTATCGAGGCGATCGAATACGGCGCCACGGACCCGGCGGTCAATTCCCTGGTGATGGAGCTGGACGAGCTCGTCCACCTGGGCATCAGCAAGGCCCAGGAGATAGCCGTTGCGCTGGAAGCCTTCAAGGCTACCGGCAAGCCGGTGGTGGCGGTGGGCGACTACTTCACCCAGGACCAGTTCCTGCTGGCAAGCTACGCCGATACGGTCATCGTCAACCCCTTCGGCGGTGTCGGCCTGGAGGGATTCGCCAGCTATCGCAATTATTTCCGCGAGACCCTGGAAAAAATGTCGGTCAATGTGCACGTTTTCCACGCCGGGGAATTCAAGTCCATCGCTGAACCCTTCCTGCGGGATGATATGTCGCCGGGGGAAAAACTGATTACCGGGCGCTGGCTCGAGGTGTTGTGGGGCCAGTACGCGGCCGCGGTGGAGGCCCAGCGCGAGTTGCCCCCCGGCAGCGTGAATGCCTATGTCAACGATTTCGCCCAACTGCTCGAGGCCCAGGGCGGCGATACGGCCGCGCTTGCGGTGAAAGTCGGCCTGGTGGATGAGTTGATGGACCGCGACGAGGCCAATGACTATCTGGCGGAGCTGGTGGGGGCAACGACCGAGGATGGCCTGTACGAGGCAGTGTTGTTTGAGCCCTATGTGCGGCGCATGCGCCCGTCGCAGCTGACGGCGGTGGCAGGCGATCGGGTGGCGGTCATCACGGCGGAGGGTAATATCGTCCCCGGGGATCAACCGCCGGGCACCATCGGGGGCGAATCCCTGGCCCACCTGATCAGCACCACTGCGGACGAGGAGGGCGTGGGCGCGATCGTCCTGCGGGTCAATAGCGGCGGCGGCAGCGTGTTCGCCTCGGAAGTGATCCGGCGCGAAGTGTTGCGGACCAGGGCAAAGGGGGTTCCGGTGGTGATCTCCATGGGTGCCGTTGCGGCCTCCGGCGGTTATTACATCGCCGCCGAGGCGGACGAGATCTGGGCAACCCCCGGCACCATTACCGGCAGTATCGGGGTGTTTGCGGCTATCCCCACCTTCGAGAAATTGCTGGAGCGCGTCGGCGTGTATACCGACGGGGTGGGCACCACTGAACTGGCGGGTTCCCTGCGACTGGACCGCCCGCTCAACCAGCAGGTGGCGCAAGCCATTCGCAGTGGTGTCGATTTCAATTACCGGAAATTCGTCGACCTGGTGGCCGCGGGGCGCGACCTGACACCGGAACAGGTGGACAAGCTGGCCCAGGGACGTATCTGGAGTGCCCCTGATGCCCTGGAACACGGCTTGCTGGATGGTCTGGGCTCGCTCAGTGATGCCATAGCAGCAGCCGCCGCCAGGGCCGGGCTGGAAGATTACAAGGTGGACTATGTGGAGTTGCCGCTGTCACCAAGGGAGCTGTTGCTGCGGCAGCTGGCCGAGCGGGTCGGCAGTTTACGCCTGTGGACGCCGTCGGCGCTTTCCACCTCGCTGCAGGCGCTGCTGGCACCGGTGGCGGATGCCGCCGCGGAACTGGCAAGCCTCAGGGACCCCCGTCACATTTACGTCAGGTGTCTCCCCTGCGGGGCTATTCGCTGAGATAGCCCCGTGCTGCCGGCGCCCGGCGCCGCGCCGCCCCGGCTTCCTTGCCTGCCCACCAGCGGTCGAGGTCATCCAGTATCATATACAGGCAGGGCACCAGCAGCAGCGTGATGACGGTGGCGAAAACGATGCCGAATGCCAGTGAGATGGCCATCGGTATGATGTCCTGGGCCTGTACGCTGCGTTCCAGCAGGATCGGTGCGAGCCCCATGAAGGTGGTCACCGAGGTCAGCATGATGGCGCGGAAGCGGCGCCGGGTTGCCTCCACCACCGCGTGGTAGCGGCCCGAGCCGTCCGCCACGGCCTTGTTGGTATGGTCTACCAGCAGCAGGCTGTCGTTCACCACGACGCCGCTGAGTGCAATCACGCCTATCACCGACATCATGCTGAACGCATACCCCGTCACCCAGTGGCCGACGATCGCACCGATAATTCCGAAGGGGATCACGCCCATGATGATCAGGGGTTGCAGGTAGGACCTGGTAGGAATGGCCAGCAGGGCGTAAATACCGAAGATCGCCAGGGCAAAACCGATCATCAGGCTGACCCCGAGTTTGCGCTCCTCGTCGGCCATGCCGGACAACTCATAGCTCAGCCCCGGATACTTCTGCAGCAGGCCGGGCATGAACTGTTCCTCGATTTCCTCGATCACCTTGGAGGCCTGTACCTGGGTCTTGTCCACCTCGGCGGTCACCTCGGAGGCGCGCTGGAAATCGATGTGGGTGGTCTTGAGCAGGCCCTGGCTGATGTCGAGCCTGGCAACCGTGTCGAAGGGTACCTCGTCGCCCTGGGGGGTGCGAATGAACATATTGTTCAGGCTGCTGGTCATCTCACGGTCCGCTTTGGGGTAGCGCACCATCACCTTGACCTCGTCGACCCCGCGCTGTACTCGCTGCGCCTCGGCGCCGTAAAAGGCGTGGCGCACCTGCATGCCGAGGTCGTAGCGGGTCAGCCCCAGTGATTCCGCCTCCGGCAGGATGTCCAGGTGAAATTCATCGGCGGTGTCGCCGGCGCCATTGCGTATATCGAAGACACCCGCGAAGTGGCGCAGCGCCTCCTCCAGTTCCTCCGAGGCCGCCTTGAGCGCGTTGAAATCGTGGTGCATCAGGTCGAAGGCGATAGCGGGTCCCCAGCCGCCTTCGTCATCTCCGCTGATGGCCAGGACCTCCGCGCCGTGGATGATGCCCACCCGGTCGCGCCAGCGCTTTTCAACTTCCATGGTCGAGATGCTGCGTTCGTCTTCCTTGGTGAGTTCCACCGAGATGCGGCCGTTGATCTGGTCGTAGCCATAGGCGGCGACGTGGGCCAGCAGTTTTTCACTGCCGCCGGTGTCGCGCTGGTACTGTGCGTCCACTTCCATCAGCGCGGCGACCACCTGCCTGACTGCCTGCTGGGTGCGCTCTTCCGGCGTGCCGTAGGCCAGGCGCAAGTCGGCCTTGAGGAACTCCCCCCTTGCTTCAGGTGCGAGTACCGTTCGTACCTGCTCCCCGGCGAGCAGGCCGCCGCAGAGAATCAGCAGGGCACAGAAAAAAGCCAGGGTCACGTAACGGTTGGCCACGCAGCGCTGCATGAAGGGAATATAACGGACCTCGACAAAGTGCCGCAGATGGCCGTTACAGCGCTGTTGCAGCCGGTTCATGGCGAGCAGAGCCGGGTGGCGGGAAGGTTTGCTGTGCGCCAGGTGTGCCGGCAGAATCCACTTGGACTCCACCAGGGAAAAGACGAGGCACAGCACCACCACGATACCGCAGGCCTCCGGAAACGCACCGAATACACCCTGCACGAACAGGGTCGGCGCAAATGCGACAATGGTTGTCAGCACCCCGAAGGTTGCGGGAGTCGCCACCTTGTACACGCCGGACACGACGCTCTGCACGCTGTGGCCGTGCAGCTCCTGCTCGGCGTAGGCGCTTTCGCCCATGATGATGGCGTCGTCCACGATAATGCCCAGGGCGATGATAAAGCCGAAAATACTCAGCAGGTTCAGGCTGGCATCCACCATGGGTGTACTGATAAACGCCATGGCGCCCAGGAAACAGACCGGGATGCCGAGCATGACCCAGAAGGCCAGTTTGATCTCCAGGAACAGCGCGAGCACGATGAACACAAGCAGGGCACCCATGGCGAGATTCCTCACCATCATCCCCAGTCTTTGCTCCAGGTAGAAGGTGATGTCCGACCACGCTTCCAGGCTGACGCCGTTGGGCAGTTGGTGGCGCCTCTGCTCGATAAACTCCCGCGTTGCCCGGGCGGTATCGATAATGTCCTGCTCGCCCATGGCGAACACGTTGATACCCAGCGAGTATTGCCCGTTGAAGGTGGTGAAACCTGTGCCATCGACGAAACCGTCATCAATGGTGGCGATGTCGCCCAGCAGCAGGCGCGTGCCGTCGGGCCAGGTGCGCAGTACGATCTGCTCGAAATCCTGCTGCACATAGGCCTGGCCGAGGGTTCGCAGCATGATGTCGCCGTTGCGCGTCTGTACCGAGCCGGAGGGAATATCCAGTGAGGAGGCGGCGATAATGTTGGCGACATCCCCCAGCGTCAGGTGGTACTCACGCAGTAACTGCTCGGAAATCTCCACGGAGATTTCGTACTCGCGGGCACCCACCACGGTCGCCGCCGACACTTCCGGCAGACTGAGCAACTCGCGCCGGATCTCGTCCGCCAGGGACTTCATTGCCCGCTCGTCAATGCCGCCGGACAACTGCAGGGTGAGGGTGGGGAACAGCAGTTCCGGTTGCCTGACGATGGGTTCTTCCGCGCCGTCGGGAAAGTGCGCGATGGCGTTGATGCGATTCTGGACCTCGTCCAGCAGTTTGCCCAGGTCGATGCCCTCATTGGGCTCGATCATGATGCGCGCATAGGACTCGTAGGCGTCCGACTCCACCCGCTTGATGCCGTCCAGGTCGTTGATGGCTTCCTCGATTTTCAGAACGACCCCCTGCTCGACCTCCTCGGGCGCGGCGCCCGGGTAGGGCGCGGTGATGAAGATCATTTCAATATCGACCGTGGGGAACATGGCTCGCTGAATGGTAAAAGCCGAGCCCAGGCCCACCGCAATAATGACCAGCATCAGCAGGTTGGCGGCCACCGGGTTATAGGCAAACCAGGCGATGATCCCCCTGGGATGTTCGATACTCACGCGCCGCCCGTTTCAGCGCCGGACAGGGGCGCGGCGGCAGTCGCGTCCTGCTCCTGGTCCGGTTCGGGGTTCGGGGGCAGGGCTGCCTGCTCGCCGAGCTGGTCAGTCGGAATACTGGACAGGATTTTTACCTGGGCCCCGGCGAAAGAGGCATCGAGACTGGTGAGGGACACCAGGTCGCCCTCGTTCAGGCCGGCGGTGACATAGATTTTATCGCCGCCGGTGCGCAGGCTGGTCACCTGGCGGTTGCGCAGGTGCATGCTGTCATCCACCACCCAGACAAAGCTTCCCGCCCGCAGCACGTAGCGGGGCAGCACCACGACGTCGGTGAGTTCACGGCCCTGTATATTGGCGTTGACAAACGTACCCATGCGCAGCGGCAGTTTATCGGGATCGCGCAGTCCGTAGGGGTCGTCGATGCGGGCCACGGTGTACAGCGCCCGCGAGCGCTCGTCGAACACGCCTTCCGTGCGGTGCAGGCGGGCGGGCCAGTGCTTGATCACCCCGCCGACATCGGTGTAGAGGTCGATTGCCGAGCCCTCTTCGTAACCTTCCAGCCCCGGCAGTTCCAGATAGTCCAGCTTGCTCTGCGGGATGGGAAGTCGCACCTCCGCGGTCTCCACTGAAAAGATATCGGCCAGCGGAGTGCCCGCCGCGACAAATTGCCCCAGATCGGTGTGCTTTTCCCGGATGAGCGCATCGTAGGGCGCGCGAATGATGGTTCGTTCGAGATTGTCGCGGGCCGTGTTCAGCTCGGCATGGGCCGCCAGAAACTGGGCATTGGCCTCTTCCAGCTGGGGTTTGCGCAGGTACAGGTCCCGCGCCTCGGGACTGCGCTGACTGTTCCGGGGCAGTTTCTCCCACTCGCGCAGTGCCACCTGTCCCCGGCCCTTCTCCTGGACCAGCGCGCTCTCGGCGGTTTCCAGCGCGGCCTGCGCGCGCAGCAGGTTGGTCTGGTAATCCCTGGGGTCGATGCGCAGGAGGATGTCACCACTGGAGACAAACCCCCCCACGTGGAACGTATCGGCAACCTCGATGACCCGGCCCTTGACCTCCGCCAGCAGGGTTGAGTCCTGCAGCGGTGTCACGGTTCCCTGGGCCTGTACCTCGATATGCAGGCTCTCCTTGACGACTTCTGCGACCTCCACGGTGACCGCGGCGTAGACCGGTTCGGCAATCTTGGCGGGTGGGCGCAGCAGGTACAGGGTCGCGCTGACCGCAGTCGCGCCAGCGATCAGCGCCAGAGAGATAAGTGCCTGTCTTGACTTGCTGGACAATGAACGTCTTCCGCTGGGGTACCAGTACCACGTCCAGTCGGTCGGGTCAGGTCCGGGGCTTTGAAATTACCGGCTAGTTATACCACATAGCCTGCCCTCGCAGCACAATATACCTCTGCTTTGCGGGCATTGGGGGGGTGAATATTACCCGATGGCGCCGCTGGTCACGATGACTTCCCTGTGGTCGGGTGCGGTCATGGCGGTGTCGATGCCTGGCTTGCTTAGAGCGGTAATCACGGCGAGCATCGCTTTTACGTGGTTCAAGCGATGAATGGACCGGCCCCGGGGTGGTATAATCTGCGCTTTGTTGCAACAGGGTGAGTAAGAGCAGTGACAACCATTTTCGACAATCCCTCGGCATTGCTGGAAGCGCCGGGCAGACACCTGGGCTACAGCGACTGGCTTGAGATCGACCAGCATCGCATCGACCTGTTTGCCGAGGCCACCGGTGATCACCAGTGGATCCACGTGGACCCGGCGCGCGCCGCCAGCGGACCCTTCGGCAAAACCATCGCCCATGGCTACCTGACGCTGTCGCTGGCGAATCTGTTCCTGCCGGAAATCATGCAGGTCGACAATGTCTCGATGGGCGTCAACTACGGCTGCGAGAAAGTGCGGTTTCCCGCGCCGGTCCCCGTGGGCAGCCGGGTCAGGGGCGGTGGCGAGGTGATCAGCGCCGAGGAGGTCAAGGGCGGGGTGCAGGTGGTGGTGCGGATGACCATCGAGATCGAGGGCAGTGAGCGCCCGGCCTGTGTCATTGACACCGTCAGCCGTTTTTTCCCGGCCTGACACGGGAGCCCGCCCATGCTTGAAATGAGCGAGACAGTCGAGCCGGTCTATCCCGCCGCCACAGTGGTGCTGGTGCGCGATGGTGACCAGGGCCTGGAAACCCTGCTGGTACAGCGCAGCAAGGCGGTCGCCCACATGGGGGGTATGTGGGTCTTTCCCGGGGGCCGGGTGGATGAGGGTGACTACCCGCCGGACCGGGATGACTATGTCGCTGCGCTCAATGCCGCAATCCGGGAGACACGGGAGGAGGCGGGGCTGGCGATCAGCCGCGACCAACTGGCCTACCTGTCGCACTGGACCACCCCCGAGGGGGCCAGGCGGCGTTTTGCCACCTGGTTTTTCCTGGCAGTGCTGGAAGACGGTCAGGAGGTCACGGTGGACGGCGGCGAAATCGCCCATCACCGCTGGGTGAAGCCGCAGCAGGCCTTTGCCGAGCTGGCTGACCCTGAGCACCCCTTCCGCCTGATGCCACCCACCTTTGTCAGTCTGGTGGATCTTGCCGACTGCGCCAGCTGTCGCGAGGCCCACCAGCGAATCACCGCCCGGGAGGCGATCCGCTACGCCCCACGCATGGTATTCGTCGCTGACGGCATCTGTTTTCTGTACGAGGGCGATGCGGCTTACGCGGACGAAAACCTCGATGCCGCCGGCCCGCGTCACCGCACCTATATGATCGACGGCCAGCTTGAATACCAGCGGCAATACTGATGCCGGCCAGCCGTGACTGACGCCGGTGACAAGCGCGGCCTGCGACGGCGGGACCTGCTGGCGGGATTCGGTGCGGCCGCTGCCGGCAGCGTCGCGCTGGCGGCAGCGGCTCTGCCGGCCAGCCGTGTTGCCTCCTGGGACATCTACGCCGATGTGCTGGTGGCCGGCTCCGGCGCGGCCGGTACCTGCGCGGCCATCGAGGCGGCCAGAGCCGGCGCCAATGTCCTGCTGATCGAATCCCTGCCGCGCTTCGGCGGCTCCTCGGCCATGTCCGCCGGGGTGATCTACGCCGGCGGCGGCACCGCGCTGCAGCGGGCCCTGGGGGTCGAGGACAGCGTGGAGAATATGGTCAGTTTCATCTCCCGGGCAGGGGGCAAGCACCCCCCGCTGGAGAAAATCCAGCTCTATTGCGAAGGCAGCAGCGCACACTTTGACTGGCTGGTAGAGCAGGGTGTGCCCTACAGCCAGCAGATGTCGCAGGGGATGGCGGTGCCTCAGGGGGGGGAGTCCCTGTATTACTCCGGCTGTGAGCGGGCCTGGCCAGCCCGCGAGCTGGCGCTGCCCGCCCCCCGCGGTCATGTGCCCGTGGCGAGAGGCATGACCGGCGGCCGGGTGTTGATGGAAGCGCTGCTGGCCCAGGCCGGCGCGCTGGGGGTGCGTCTGCAGGCAAGTGTCTCGGGCCAGCGCCTGATTGTGACCAGCGAGGGGCGCGTGATCGGCATGCAGGTCAACGTGGGGGGCGAGCCGAAGACGATCAGGGCTTACCGTGGTGTCGTGCTGGCCAGCGGGGGATTCATCCACAACCGGGACATGGTGCGTAATTACGCCCCCGAACTGTACGACTGCTCGGTGCCCTGGGGCAATATGGGCGACCAGGGGATGGGCATCAATATGGGCATTGGTGTCGGCGCCGCGGCGCTGCGCATGCACCAGGGCTTTGCCATCGTGCCCCTCTACCCGCCGGATGCCGTACTGTCCGGCATCGTGGTCAACGCCTCGGGCCAGCGCTTCGTGCCGGAGGATACCTATTACGGCGTGCTGGGTGATGCGATAGCGTTTCACCAGCAGGGCCGGGCCTGGCTGATCACCGACCGGCGCGGCGAGCCTCCCGCCGGGCAGGACAATTTCCTGCCGGTTGCCCGGGGCAACACCATCGGCGATCTCGCTGACCAGCTCGGGTTTCCCAAGGGGGCCCTGCAGGATAGCGTGGCCTATTACAATCGCCACGCGGCCAATGGCGACGACCCGCTGTTCCACAAGCGCCCCCCGATATTGCGGCCATTGCAGGGCCCGCCCTACACGGCCTGGGATCTCGCCGTGGACAAGGCATTTTTCCCCGCCCACACCTTCGGCGGCCTGCAGACCGGGTTGGACGGCGAGGTTTACAACAGTTTCGGTGAGGCCATACCGGGCCTCTACGCCGCGGGGCGTACCAGTTCAGGTCTCCCCGGGGCGCCTTATATCGCCAGCGGCCTCTCCGTGGGGGACGCCACGTTTTTCGGGCGCCGTGCGGGACAGGCGGCGGCGCGCCGTGGGCCACCCTCGTGAGCGGCATGTTGGCTCGCCTGCTGGGCCTGGGGCTGGGGCTGCTGGTAGCGGCCGCCGGTGGCCAGGCCCAGACAGACCCGGTGGATGAACTGTCACTGCTGCAGGGCGACCCGGCGCGCGGTCGGCTGGTATTCGCCCCCTGTCGCGCCTGTCACTTTACCGAGGAGGCGGCGGGTCACGGTAACGGCCCCAACCTGAGCCGTATTTTCGGCAGGGTCGCGGGGCAGCAGACCGGGTTTGAGCACTACTCGGATGCCCTGAAGGCGTCCCAGTTCGTCTGGACCCCGCAGCTCATGTACACCTGGCTGGAAAATCCCCTGGGGGTACTGCCGGGTACCACTATGATGAGTGCGGGCGTGCCCGACCCGAGCCGGCGGGCAGACCTCATCGCCTACCTGCAGTCGATATCGGTGCGGCAGGCCCCTAGCGTTTCACGATAACCGAGCTGCCGTGGCCAAACAGGCCCTGGTTGGCGGTGATACCCACCTTCGCGCCCTTGACCTGGCGGTCACCGGCTTCCCCGCGCAGTTGCCAGGCGAGTTCGCAGACCTGGGCGATGGCCTGGGCAGGGACTGCCTCGCCGAAACAGGCCAGGCCCCCGGAGACATTGACCGGAATCCTGCCGCCCAGTGCGGTATCGCCGCTGCGCAACAGCGCTGCCGCCTGGCCCCTGGGCGCGAGCTGCAGGTCCTCGATCCAGTCCAGCTCCAGTGCTGTCGAAAGGTCGTACACCTCAGCAAGGCTCACATCCTCCGGCCCGATGCCGGCCTCCTCGTAGGCCTTGAGGGGGATGCGTGAGCGATAGCTGACGGCTTCCACCCCGGCGGCCGCGGCCGAGTCAGTGGCGATATCGGGCATTTCGACGACGCCGCTGGCGAAGGTGGGGGTGACGGTGGAGATGGCCGCCACCCTGGGCGCGTCGGCCTTGCCGATCCGGCGGGCGTAATCCAGGCTGCAAACAATCAGAGCGGCGCCGCCGTCACTGGTGGCGCAGATGTCCATCAGGCGCAGGGGGTCGGCCACCATGGCAGAAGCGGCCACGTCCTCGGCGGTAAAGCACTTGCGGTAGCGGGCGCGGGGATTCTTTGCGCCCACCCGGGAATTTTTCACCTTCACGGCGGCGAAGTCCTCCAGGGTGTCCCCGTACAGGTCCATGCGCCGCCTGGCGTAGAGAGCGAAGTAGGTGGGGTTGGTAATGCCGAGATAGAAGCGCACCCAGTCGGGGTCCTCCGGTCGGTAGCCACCGGCCGGCGCCAGGAAGCCCTTGGGTGTGGTGTCCGCGCCGATCACCAGGGCCACCTCGCAGTCACCGGCAATGATCTTGTTGCGGGCAGCCGCCAGCGCCTGTGAACCCGAGGCGCAGGCGGCATAGGAGGTGTTGACCTCCGCGCCCTGCCAGCCCAGAGCCTGGGCGAACGTAGCCCCGGCGACATAACCCGGGTAGCCGCAGCGCACGGTGGCGCCGCCGGAAACAAAGCGAATATCCCGCCATGGCACCCCCGCGTCGGCCAGTGCCTCCCGGGCGGCGGCCACGCCGTACTGCACGAAGTTATGCCCCCACTTGCCCCAGGGGTGCATGCCGACACCGATAATTGCGATTTCATTGGCCATGGCGTCTACGCTCCGCGTTTACTGTTTGCAGTTGCAGCCAGCGGCCGCCATTTCCAGGTCACCTTGATGTCCTCATCGGTCTCGTGCAGGGTTTCCAGTACCAGTTCCATGGGCATACCGACCTTCAGGTCCTCGACCGACACCCCCTTGACGACCTGGCCCAGGATGACCATCTGTTCCTCCTCCAGCTGCACGCCGGCAATGGCGTAGGGCTCGAACGGATCCTCTGCTACAAACGGTGCCGGCGGCTTGTAACAGGCGTTGGTATAGCTCCAGATACGCCCCGTCCTGCTGAGCTCAACCCGGCGAAACCCGGTGCTGTCGCAGCCCGGGTTGCGGCAGTACTGGTCCTGGGGCGGGAAAAAGTAGGTGTCGCAGTGGGTGCACTGGCTGCCGATGAGGTGGGGCCTGGCCGCCATGGTGTGCCAGCCGTCGATGGCGGGCACCAGGGGTTTGTCGCTCATGATGTTCTCCGTTTCAGGGCGGCGCTCAGGGTACTATCGGCCGGCGGATGCAGGCAAGGAAACTGCCGCGCCGGGCTCGCCGCGGTGGGCCCTCGGCGGCAACGGGTTTACCATGGCAGACCTGACACGTCCCGGGATACCGGGAGCACGTAAACCAGGAGACCGCGATGTGTGGCCGTTTCAACGTTATCGATACCCCCGGCCTGCGCCGCCTGCTGGAGGACCTGGGTATTGACCTGCAGCTGCCCACGGCGGTGAACCTGGCGCCTACCGAGCAGGTTTTCCTGGTGCGCGAGCTGGACGCAACGCGCGAGGCGGGGTCGGCCCGCTGGTGGCTCACGCCCTCCTGGGCCAAAGCGGTCGACCAGAAATATGCCATGTTCAACGCCCGCAGCGAGACCCTGGACAGCTCGCGCGCCTTCCGCCACCCCTTCAGGTCCCAGCGCGGCATCGTGCCGATGAGCAGTTTTATCGAGTGGCGCCAGGAGGGGCAGGTGAAGCAGCCCTGGCTTGTCACCAGCGCAGACGAGGCCCTGGCGGTGGCGGCACTGTGGGATCTGTGGCAGGGCGAGGAACAGCCGCTGCTGTCCTGTACCCTGGTGACCACCGCCGCGGCGCCTGCCTTCGAGCCCTGGCACCGGCGCATGCCGCTGCTGCTGGCGCGCGATGAGTACGACCGCTGGCTGGACTGCAGCCACACCATAGATGCTGGCGATACCCTGTTTCGTCCCGGCCTCAAGTTTGCCCTGCGCCTGCAGGCGTTGCCCCGGGCTGTCGGTAACGCGCGCAACAAGGATCCGGGACTGTTGCAGGGAATGGGGGACATCGTGGAATTACCCGTCGGCTGAGCAGGCTGCTGTGCCGGGCCTGGTGAAAGCCCTGTCCGACTATTGTCCACAAGTCGGGCTTCGGGCATATTGAGTGCTTATAACAACAAATCAGCGTCCGGTGGCGTGACTATAACGTTTACCGGCGCAATCCCCCGGGGGTTCCATGCTGCACACAAAATCGAACCTGGTGTATCGCACCGTTCGGGCCGTGTTGATCGCGAGCCTGGCCTGGGCCGGCCAGCCCGCCTGGAGCCAGCAGCTGGAGGAGGTCATTGTTACCGCGCAGAGGCGGGAGCAGGGACTGCAGGATGTGCCCATTGCCGTCGAGGCTTTCAGCGCCCAGCAGATCACCAACCTCTCGGCCCAGGACATCGGCGACCTGGGTACCTTTACTCCCAACGTGACGATTTCCAGGGCCGCCAACCAACCCAACTATGCCATCCGTGGTATTGGTACCGATGACTTCGGTATCGGCGCCGACCCGGCGGTGGGCGTTTACCAGGACGGTGTCTATATCGGGCGTTCCGGCGGTTCCAAGGTGGCGTTCAACGACCTTGCCCGGGTGGAAATCCTCAACGGACCGCAGGGCACCCTGTTCGGTCGCAATGCCGCCGCCGGCGCCATCCAGTACATCAGCAACAGGCCCGAGGAGGAGTTTTACGGCTGGGCCAGGGGTACGGTCGGTAACTACGATCGCTACCAGGTCGATGGGGTGGCCAACGTGCCCCTTACGGACGAGTTGTTTTTCCGGGCAGGCCTTTTGTGGAACCAGCGCGACGGCTGGATTGATAACGTCTATAACGGCAACGACCTCGCGCGCCAGGGCAACCGCTCGATCGTGACCCAGCTGCGCTGGTTGCCCACGGAGCGGCTGGATACCACCCTGCGGCTGGAATTCGACCAGACCGATGAGGACTCCCGGGTGCGCTCCAGCGCCGTGTGGGGGCCACGAGACAATGGCGCCGGCTTCAACAAGGTGGCCAGCGACTCCGACCTGTCGGAAAAGCGCAATCTGTACGGTGCCTCCTGGCACCTTACCTACGAGTTGGACTGGGCCACCCTGACCTCGATCAGCTCCTACCGCTACTTCAACTCGAGAAATCCCGAGGAAAAGGATGGCTCCGCCGAGTTGTACTTTTTCTTTAACGACCTGAACCGGGAGAAGAATGACCAGTTTGGCCAGGAGTTCAGGCTGGACGGTGAGATGGGAACCGGGTTCCGCTGGACGACAGGCGTGAATGCCTATTACGAGCACGCGCGCCAGACCAGCGGAATCCACCTGACGCCCCAGGCAGTCGACAAGCTGATCGCGGAGGGGGAGATTGGCGCGCCCTACGATGCGTTTGAACCCGGCGCTCCGATCGATATCGCGTTCCTGGTTTTCCCCGACCCCTTCGGCCAGCGCACGGTGACCAGTGGCGCCCAGGCGCTCGAAGACGAAATCGCCTACCGTGAGCAGATTCGTATCAATGCAAAATACAAGTCCTATGCCGGTTTTGCCGATGTCACCTACGCTATCACCGATACCCTCGCGCTCACCGGTGGCCTGCGTTACACCTACGACGACAAGAACTTCGGACGCTACGTGAAGTTCAACGACTATGTGGTCGCATTTGCCTTTACCACCGAGACCCGGCTCGATGGCAACGGCAACTATGACCCGGATGGCAAGCTGGGATTCCTGGAGTCCGACAAGGACTGGTCGAAACTCACCCCGCGGGTGGTGCTGGAGTGGCGGGCCCGGGAGGAGGTGATGCTCTACGCCTCGTATACCGAGGGCTACAAGGCGGGAGGCTTCAATAGTGCCGGAGAGATCTTTGCGCCGCCGTTCGACCCCGAGGAGGTTTCCAACTACGAGGTGGGCATGAAGTCGAGCTGGCTTGACAACACCCTGCGGGTAAATACCGCTATCTTCAGCTACGACTATGACAACCTGCAATCCCTCGCATTTATCGATGCTGCCTGCCTGCCCGATTCGACCGTGGGTACCTACCTGTTCGAGACCTCGGACGTGGAGGGCGATGGCTTCGAGCTGAATGTCAACTGGCTGGCCCTGCCGTCCCTGGAGCTGTATTTCAACACCGGTTACCTGGATGCGCAGTACAAGCGCAGGGATGAGAAGCAGGTGATCGACGGCGTCTGCGTGATCAAGGACCGCTCCGGTGAAACCTTCTCGGAATCACCTGACATGAACTTCACCGTGGGCGCCAACTACAGCCTGGACTTCGACAACGGCGGCGAGATGGTGCTCGCAGTCGCCTACAACTACACCGGGGGTCTCGAGCGGGACCAGTGCGTCTATGTGGTGAACAACAAGGCCGAGGGGGCGCCGAGCGATGTCTATGGCCTGACCCGGGTGGACGGGAAGCTGGTGATCAGCGACGCCTCTGCCACCGGGGATCTCACCGAACCGCCCTTCAACGACTGCCCGGACACGGATGATCGGGAGCAGCTCAATGCGCGGCTGGCCTACAACTCTCCCGACCGGGACTGGACGGTGGCCGCGTTCGTCACCAACGCGACCAACTGGCAGCCGGACGAGCTTGATCCGGGCGGGCTGGGCAGCCAGCTGTCCACGGCGTTTTCCGACGGTTCACCCTCCTATGGGCGCACTGACGAACCGCGTATGTACGGTATGGAGTTCCGTTACAACTTCCAATAGCCGGGCAACCGGGTAAATTTCCTACGACGCGGGTTTTTTGCGCGTTTTACAACAGGACACATGTTATGGGTATCTATGCATTGACCGGTGGCGCCACCGGTATCGGCGCGGAGTTGAAGCGCCAGCTGACGCAGGCCGGGCACGCGGTGATCTCCGTGGATATCAGGGAGGGCGATATTATTGCCGACCTGGCCACGGCAGAGGGGCGGCGGGCAGCGGTGGAGGGTATTCGCGCCCGGGCGCCGGACGGCCTGGATGGCTACATTCCCTGCGCCGGCCTGCCGCCGGTGGCCAGGCCACTGTCCCTGATTGCCCGGGTCAACTATTTCGCGGCGGTGGAGACGGTGGCGGGCCTGCGCGACCTGCTGGCTCGCAGGCGCGGCAGCGCGCTGCTGGTGGCGTCGAATTCCGCGCCCATGATCGGCAACGACGACCCCTTTGTACAGGCCTGCCTGGCGGGGGACGAGCCCGGTGCCTGCACTGACATCGAGGGCCGCGACGGTCACAGCGCCTACGCCGGTTCCAAGCGGGCGCTGGTATTGTGGATGCGCCGCCACGTGGTGGAATACGCCGCCGCGGGGGTGCGCCTGAACGCCGTTGCCCCGGGTATCACCCTGACGCCGCTGACCGAGCAGGTGATGGCGGACGCGGAGCTGGGCGAGGCCATGAAGCAGTTTGCCGGCATGGTGCCCTGGGGCGGCACGGCGCAGCCCGCCCAGATCGCCAATGTCATGCGCTTTATGCTCAGCCCGGAGGCGAGCTTCGTTTGTGGCTCGGTGTTTTTTGTCGATGGCGGCTCTGACGCGATGCTGCGCAGCGAAGCGTTCTGACAGGAGGGGCGGAATGATTTTCGCCCCGCAGGGTGCGCCCGGGGGCTACTGCTTCGTTTCGCCCGTGCTCGCCTGCGCCTCCATCTCGACATTGATCGCCGCGGCGATGGTCTCGCTGAGCTGGAAAAAAAGCGCGCTGTAGGCGGCAGGTAGTTCCGCCGGGGTCAGTTGCTCGGATACCAGCGGCTGGCTGAACTGGTTTATCTGCCGGGTGATAGGGGCGCCATCTCGCGGGCGGTAAATCACCCAGTCCACGATCAGCGTTGCCTGGCCCTCCCGGGCATCCAGGTCCAGCACGCTGATCCTCACCCCGTAATCCGGTGCCTGGCGCACATCCCAGGGGAAAAACCGCAGGTTTTCACTGCGCATCAGCGCCGAAAGGTTCAGGCCGATGACCCGCCCGATGCCGTACTCCAGCGGCTCCGCCCAGCGTTCCGTCCCGGTTATCTGCAGCTGGTTGCCGCCGTGGGCGTAGACCAGGGCATTGTGGTTGAGGAATTCGGCGACATCCACCGGCCCAACCCCAAGGGACGGCGCCTGGCCGCCGGGAACCGGCGCAACCGGGGATGTCAGCCGGTAGAAATTGCTCGGGGGCGAACTGCCGCAAGCGCCAAGTAACAGCAACAGGCAGGCGCAGGCGCTGATCCGGGGCAGGTTGTAGCTCATTGCATATCCTCCTGTTTGCCGCGCAGCAGCGATTCCGGCTGCCGGTCCAGCATGTTGGCGAGCTCCTGGATGGCCCGACTGGCCAGGGTGAGCTCGCGCAGCGCCTTGTTCAGCTGATATGTCGTGGCGGAACCGGGCGAAACCAGGCTGTCGATGTTCACCATGGTGTTTTCAAAAGCCTGTATCGCGTCATTCAGTACGCTCAGGTTTTTCTGGGCCAGTTCCGAGAGTTTGGGCAGCTCCTCATTGGCCCCGGACAGGGCCTGTGAAGCGCCGTTGAGCACACTGTCCAGTTTCGGGCCGGCGACCACCAGCTGACTGTTCAATTCGTCGCTCAGCCGGGTGACAGAGGCCAGGGTAGTCTGCAGGTCCCCGGACAGCGACTGGAATTTGTCGCTGGTGACGAAGCTGCTGAGGCCGCGGATCGTGTCCTGAACCTCCTGGGCGAGTTGCGCCAGGTCGATCTCCTCTATCTTGCGGGCGATCTGCTCGAGATCCGTCGGGATAGTGGGAATCTGGGTCAACTCCGAATCGATCTGGGCCAGCACCGGCGGCTTGTCCGGGTGGAAGTCCAGCTGGATGTATAACAGGCCGGTGAGCAGGCTCTGGGTTTTCAGCTGGGCGCGCAGGCCGCGGGCGATCAAACCATCCGTGACATCCTTGGTGCTGGTGCCCAGGCGCTTGATATTGCTGCTGCTCAGCTCCGCCTCCACCAGCATGGTCAGGTCGAGATTGTCGGCGTTGAGCATCAGCTCCACGGCGGTCACCTGGCCGATCTGGACGCCGCGCAAGGCCACGGGAGCACCTACCTTCAGCCCCTTGACCGAGCCCTCGAACACCATTACCACCTTTTCGCTCTGCCTGCCGAAACCGGTGCCCAGCGCAAATATCACCATGGTGATCGCAATCAGTATGGCGCCGATGACAAAAGCGCCGATGGCTGCGTTGTGCGATTTATCGCTCATTGCCTTGCCCCTGTGTTTGTTCGCCACTGTCGCCGGCGCTGCTGCCACGTGTCAGGAACTGACGCACCACGGCCTGTTTGCTGTGATCCCTCAGATAACCCGGGTCGCCGCTGTCGATCATGGTGCGACTGGCGGCATCCAGGTAGACAGAGTTATTGGCGATATTGAATATGCTGGCCAACTCGTGACTCACCATGACGACCGTGGCCCCGGTGGAGTCCTGTATTTCCATGACCAGGTCATCCAGCAGGCGGGAGCTGATCGGGTCCAGTCCGGCGGAGGGCTCATCGAAAAACAGTATCTCCGGGTCCAGCGCTATGGCGCGCGCCAGTGCGGCCCGCTTGCGCATACCCCCACTGATTTCCGAGGGGTAATACGCCTGGTACCCCGCAAGGCCGACCAGGGCCAGCTTGTAGGCCACGATATCCTCGATTTCGCCGGTGTCGGCGCCGGAATAGAGTTGCAGCGGCAGCGCGACATTTTCCGCCAGCGTCATGGCACTGAAAAGCCCGCCTGTCTGGTAGGTGATACCCCAGCGCCTGCGAGTGGCCTCCCGCTCTGCGTCGCTGGCCTTGACGAAGCTCTGCCCATTGTAGGCGATGTCGCCCCTGGCCGGGGTCATGAGCCCCAGCATATGCTTGAGCAGGGTGCTTTTGCCGCAGCCGCTGCCCCCCATGATGACAAAGATATCGCCCCGCCTGACCTCGAACGTCAGGTCGCGCTGGATAACGAAAGAGCCGTAGGCCATGGTCAGGTCGCTGACGCTGATGTGGGGTTCGGAAGCTGCCTGGGTCATCAGAAGCGTATCTGCTGGCATATAATGTTGATGGCCGCATCGGCCACAATCAGGTAGACAATCGCCGTTACTACCGCTTCGGTAGCGGCCTGGCCGACCGCGGCGGAGCTTCTGCCTGAATTCATCCCCGCGCGACAGCCCGCCACCGCGATCAGCAGGGCATATACCACACTCTTGATCAGGCCCACCATGAGATGGTTCACGGCAATGGCGGTTTCCGCCTGGGTGATATATTGCAGGGGTGTGATCCCCATGCCCCCGGCGACGATACCGCCACCGACAATACCCAGCAGGTTCGCATAGAGGGTGAGCAGGGGCATGACCGCGACCAGGGCTAGCAGGCGTGGAATGACCAGGAACTCGACAGGGGAAATGCCCATGGTGGTAATCGCGTCTATTTCCTCATTGGTTTGCATGGTGCCCAGCTGCGCCGCATAGGCGGCGCCGGTTCGTCCCGCCATCACCACCGCGGTCATCAGCACGCCCATCTCCCGCAAAATGCCAATAGTGACGAGGTTCGCCACGTAGACTTCCGCCCCGAACTGCTGCAACTGCACGGCACCGAGGTAGGCCAGTATCATGCCCACCAGGACACTGGTCAGGGTGATGATGCCCAGCGCGCTGGGGCCTCCCTCGTAACAGAACTGGCGGAAATCCACCAAGCGGGTATTGGATTTTCCCGCTACCAGCCTTGACAGGGCAACGGTGACCTCGCCGGTAAATTCAAGGGACTCCCGCAGGAAGGCGCCGGATTTTTTAAGCAGTGCGAGTGGGTTGAGGGTCTCGTGCCAATCCGGCGTGGGCTCGGGCTCCCGCTGGTGGGGTGCTACTGCAGTGGCCAGCGCCAGCAATTTCGTGGCGCCGGCGGGCAGATCCCGGGTATCGAAGGCAATGCCTTCTTCCCGGCAGTGGTTGGCGCATTGCAGCAGGAATGCTACCAGCGTCGAGTCCCAGTCGCCGAGGGCCGCGCCGTTCGCCGTGAGGTGCGTGGAGGTACCCAGATGCAACTGGCTGGAAACCGCGCTGAAGTCACCCGGGTCGCAGCCCCGCACCCAATCACCGGTGAGGGTGAGCAGCGCGTCGCTGTCGTTGCGGTGGACAAGCTCGAAGCCGGCGTGCGGATCACTCATGGGATTCGGCAGGTGACAATAGTGTGGCTCAGTTTAAAGGCTTGCCCCCCGAAATAACAAGCCGCGGTAAGTCGGGGAGGCCTAGCGAAAGGGCAGGGCGGGCCGCAGGGGTGCGATGATGTCGTAGGCCTTCTGGTAAATCACGGCGACCGGCGTGTCGTTTTCCGCCTCCTGGCGCCGGGAAATCATGGTGATGGGGAACAGGTATTCGTCGCTTTCCCGGTAGCGCAGCGCCCGGCTGCGGCCGTGCGCGTCCTCATAGACGACCCAGTGCATGTCGAGATCTGCCGCCAGCAGGTCGCCCAGGATGACTCCCATGGCCTGCAGCTCGCGGGTCTGGTCAGGCCTCACCAGGCGGCGGTCCAGCATCAGCTGGAGCAGCTGCAGATCGTTGTCCCTGTCGCCGGTGAAACCGCGGCCCAGCTCCAGCGCGGCCATGTCGTTGAGCAAATCCCGTTGTTGGGTCATATATTGCAGGTCCAGCTGCGATAATTCGCCGACTCTCACCGTGTTGTCGGCGCCACTGGCAGTGGCCACAAGGACTGCTGCGGCGATGAACAGGCAGTGAACGGATTTTATGAATGACATCAGGCGATCTCCCCGGATTACGGCAGCTGCCGTTTCCTCCAATGACGACTCCCCCTCATTTTAGCCCAATTTGGTTGTCTTACGGGCGTTGTCATGGATAATGGCGGACTTCCCCCGGGCTGTGTCGAGACAGGGCCCGCGACCCCCGCAAATTTCGGAGATATCGAATGATTACCGGCAGTATAGTCGCCCTGGTTACCCCCATGCATGCCGACGGCAGTGTGGACTGGGCCGGACTGGAGAGACTGCTGGACCTGCATATCGAGGCGGGCACCGGCGCGATCGGGGCTGTGGGCACCACGGGCGAAAGTGCCACCCTGAGCGTGGAGGAGCACTGCGAGGTCATCAGGCACTGCGTCAATTACCTGCGTGGGCGCCTGCCTGTAGTGGCAGGTACCGGTTCCAATTCCACCTGGGAAGCCATAGACCTGACCCGGGCGGCAGCAGAGGCGGGGGCGGATGCCTGCCTGCTGGTCACCCCGTACTACAACCGGCCCACCCAGCGCGGCCTGTATGAGCATTTCAAGGCAATTGCCGCCGCCGTGGATGTGCCCCAGGTCCTCTACAACGTGCCGGCAAGAACCTGTGTCGATATGACCAACCAGACCGTGGCGCGCCTGGCAGAGATCGGCAATATCGTTGGTATCAAGGACGCCACCGGCGACCTCGACCGGGGCCGGGAACTGATTGCACTTTGCGGCGAACACCTGGCCATTTATTCGGGAGACGACGCGACGGCGATGGAACTCATGCTGGCTGGCGGTCGCGGCAACATCTCGGTGACTGCCAATGTCGCGCCCGCCCGGATGGCGCAGTTGTGCCACCTCGCCCTGGCCGGCGACCGCGCGGCTGCGTCCCTTGTAAACGATAGCCTGAGCCCGCTCAACCAGGCCCTGTTCGTCGAGGCCAACCCGATACCGGTCAAGTGGGCCCTGCAACACATGGGTCTTATCGAGGAGGGCATCAGGTTGCCGCTGACACCGCTGGACGAGTCGTTCCACGCCCAGGTGATCGCGGCTCTGGAGATGGCGGGAATCTGATGGAAAGTTTGCTGAAACCGATGAAATTATTGTTGCCGCTGCTGCTTGTCTCACTGTGTAGCGGCTGTGGTTACCTGTTTGGTGATGACGGCGTATTTCGCGACAAGTCCGAGGACTACAAGAAAGCCAGGGAGGTTCCGCCCCTGCGGGTTCCCGACAGCAATGACAGCGCGTCACTGGGCGAGATGTACCCGGTTCCGCCCATCACGGACAATCTCCTGCTGGCGGGTGAGTTCGAAGTCCCCAGGCCCTCTCCGCTGGTTGCCGGTGCCGAGGACGAGCAGGTGAAAATCCAGACCCTGGGGGAGGAGAGCTGGGCCCTGATCAATGCCGCGCCAGGGCAGGTGTGGCCGCAGGTGCGCGCATTTTTATCGGTGTCCCAGATACCGGTAGCCCGGGTCGACGCCAGCGCCGGTATTATCGACAGCGCCTGGGTGAACCTCGAGGGCGAGTCCATGGCCAGCCGGTTCCGCTTTCGCATCGACCAGGGTGTGCAGCGAGGCACCAGCGAAATGCACGTGTTGCAGATGAGCCAGGCCGGGGATGTCGACAGCTGGCCAGCCAGTTCGGACAAGCCGGCGCAGGAGAACGAGATGTTGCGCGCACTGGCCCAGTACATCGCCAACAGCGCCGATTCGACGCCGGTATCGATGATGGCGGACCAGGCGATCAGCAGCGTGGGCAAGATATCGATACAGGAAGGCCCGGATAACGATATTTATATTCGCCTGAGCCTGCCCTATGACCGGGCGTGGGCCTCTGTCGGTCGCTCGATCGAGGAGTCGGATTTTGAGATCACTGATCGCGACCGCAGTGCCGGCAAGTACTATGTTCGTTTCCTCGGCGCCGGTAGCGAGGAAGAGGCGGGCTGGTTCGACTGGATGTTCAGCGCGGACGAGGATCCGCTGATCGGCCAGGCTTTCGTGGTCTCGGTCGACGCGCTGGACGAGAAGGACGTGGCGATCAGGATTGAACAGCAGGCAGTGACAGACGGGTCGGAGCCACCCGCGATGGAGAAACGGGACAAACAGGCCCTGCTCGCCCTCATCAAGGGCAATATAGACTAGCACCCGGCGCAGACGCGACCTGATCAGACAGGACACCAGATGCAGTTTGCTTCACTCGGCTCCGGCAGCAAGGGCAACGCCACCCTGGTCCGGGCCGGTGACACCCTGCTGATGGTCGACTGCGGCTTTTCCCTGCGTGAAACTGCCCGCCGTCTGGAACGATTGGCTGTGCATCCCGGGGAGTTGGATGCCATCCTGGTGACGCATGAGCACTCCGATCACAGCGCCGGCGTCGCGGCCCTGTCCCGCAAGTTCGGCATCCCTGTCTACCTCAGTCACGGCACCGCCGGTACCGGCCGCTGCGATGGCAGCCACAGCCTGCACTGCTTCAACAGCGAGGACGCATTCAGCGTCGGCGCTGTCGCCGTCCGGGCGGTGACGGTTCCCCATGATGCGGCGGAGCCCTGCCAGTTCCGGCTGTCCTGGGAAGACCAGACCCTGGGCATACTGACCGACCTTGGCAGCGTTACTCCCCA
Organism: Halieaceae bacterium; assembly: GCA_036350855.1. GTDB lineage: Bacteria > Pseudomonadota > Gammaproteobacteria > Pseudomonadales > Halieaceae > JARRPM01. The sequence goes on along the minus strand of JAZBNW010000452.1, from coordinate 8,264 downwards.
CGTGCTGGAAAGTTTTCGCGCATGCCACAGCCTGCTGCTGGAGTTTAACCACGACCTCGACATGCTGCATGCCGGCAGTTATCCCACGTCCCTGAAGCGGCGGGTCGGCGGAGACTGGGGCCATCTCAACAATGACCAGGCGGCACAACTGCTGCGTCATCTGGGCGGGGCGCCGACGGGTCACCTGGTGGTGGCGCATATCAGTGAGAACAACAACAGCCGGCAGAAGGCCGAGGAGGCCCTGCTGTCCGTGCTCGACTCCCTGGAGGGAGTGGTCTGGGCGGAACAGGCCGACGGCTTCGACTGGCTGGCGGTGGCCCGGCGCGCCCCGGCCTAGTGCTCCCTGCCGGGGGGGCTGCGCTTCCAGCGCCGATTACTCCACAACCAGCTTTCGGGTTCCTCGCGGATGGCCTGTTCTGCCAGGCGTACATAGGTTTCGACTATCCGGTGGTCGTCGCCGTCGTAGGGGGGTCGCGCCACTTCACTGAACTCCACCTCGTAATGGCCCCGGGAGCGTCGCCGGCAGCGGGCAAACATGACCGGATAGCCGGTCGTTTTCGCGATCGCCTCGCCCCCCTCGTAGAACGCCGCCTGGCGATTCATGAAACGGGTCCAGTAGCTTCTCTCGCCGGGTACCGGCGCCTGGTCCGCCACCAGTACGAACAGCCTGAACTCGCGCCGGCGCCGCAGGATATCCCGGGCGGCGGAGGCGATCGGGATGGGCCGCGAGCCGAACTGGCTGCGAATCTCCAGCACAAGCTTGTCCAGCCGGGCGTCGTGCAGCGGTTTGTAAACGGGGTCGATGGGAATATCCAGGTGAAGCTTGACGCCGTGCAGCATCCACTCCCAGTTGCCCTGGTGGATGGCCAGCATGACCACGGAATCCCGGAAGTCATTGGAACACTCGCGCAGCAGCTGCGGGTTCACCAGCGTTACCCGGCGGCGGATCTCGTCGGCGCCCATGCGACGTGTCCTGAGGATCTCGAAGGCCACCTGTACCAGCTGCCGGTAGAATTTCTTTGCCAGTGCCGTGATTTCCCCGGTGCTTTTTTCCGGGAAAGCCCGGGAGAGGTTTTGCCGTACCACGTCTTTGCGATAGCCTGCGACATGATAGAGCAGCAGGTAAGCCGGCCATGCCAGCAGGTACAGCAGCGGCAGCGGCAGCCAGCTCAGTAATCGGTAGAACATGGGCTGCCCCGGGATGGCCCCGGCTTGAGGTACACTAGCGGCAATGCTTCGGCAGGGTCACCTCGCTGACCCGCAGCAGGCTGCCCGGCGGCGGACAGATCAGTCCCGGGTTACTGGACAGGTCCAGGCGGTGCAGTGCGGGCAACTGGTAGAGGGGCACGGCGTCGATGATCTGGTTGTCGTCCAGGTAAACCACCTGCAATACGCTCAGGGCAGCCAGTTCACTGATATTCACGATGTTGTTGGATGACAGGGTCAGTTGCTCTATCTCCGTGAAGGTGGCGAGGCCCGCGAGGTTTTCGATGCCTGCCCCGGTGCAGCTGAGGCTGGACACATCGCCTGCGTCGGTGGCCCTGGCGTCGTTGATGGCCTCGCGGATACACTCGCGCAGTGCCGGGTCGGGGATGTCAAAATCCGTGAACAGCGGCTCGGGTGTATAGACAACCCTTTCATTGATGGTGACGTCGTAGCTGCCGCAGGCGGCGACCAGCGCGAGTGGCAAACAGATCATGCAGGTGCGCAGGCGGTGGTTCATGGGGCGGGTTTCCTCGAAGGTGGGGATGTATGTACACCCTTGGCGGCATGTTGCAGCCACTGTAGCCCCCCGCTGGGAGGCCACTTATAATGCTATCTTGTCAGGCGGATAAAAACGAGTATGGAAATGGCTGAATCCACCATCACCGGCATACCATCGGGCGACCGCGAGTCCAGCGACTCCATCAGCATCGTGCAGCGTGGCAACCTCAAGACCCTGGAGCAGACCCTGCGTCGCCAGTGGCGGCTGGGACAGAACATTGTCCTGTGCTGGAGCGCCGACGAGCGCGGCCTGCTGGTGATTTTCGTGCCGCATTATTTCCTCGGAAACTACTGCGCCGGCGCGGAAGCTGCGACCGTGCAGGGCGAGGACAACGAGGCATTTGTCAGGAAGTTGATTTCCGGCCGGCGGCGCAAAACCCGTGAGCAACTGTTCAAGATCAGCGAGCGCCTGGATATCGCGCCGACCTTCATCAAGCTCAACACGGCCCTCACCGAGGAAAAAAATGTCCTGGAAGCAGTTGAACAGCTGATAAAACGCTACGGACTCAGTTATGTGGAGAGCCGGGCGGTGTTGCTGTTCGATATCGTCGAGTTCTCGCTGCACACGCCGTTCGAACAGGCGAGCCAGCTGAACAGCCTGTCCTATTCCCTCAATTCCGCCTATAACAAGCTGCTGGCGCAGGGGATCGAGATCAATTTTGCGCGCACCACCACGGGAGACGGTTACTACATCTGGAACAGGAAGCTGGGCCCCGCCGCGAACCAGGACCTGTTCTATTTCATGTTACTGGTGGTGGCTGACAACGCGGCCGCCAGGGCGGCTTCCCGGGGCAACACGGTTCCGGTCATCCGCACCGCCTACCATATAGGGGGTCACTACGAGTTGTACCAGGCTGAGGGCGTCAACCCCACGGTGTTCAGTTACATCGTCGGTGATGTCACGATCGAGCTGGCCCGCATGCTCGACCATGCTCAGCCCCACCAGATACTGATCGGTGACTTCCACTGCGAGAGCCCGAGCTGGCAACCGGTCACCGAAAGTCAGACCGCCGGCAAGGCGGCCCCGATGATCTCCTCGCCGGCATTCGTCAGCAGCTGTAACCGGGGGCTGTCCGCCCTGCAGGGCATCCTGCTTTCCAGCAAGAAGGTGAAGTCACTCGCCTGTCATCTCACCGAGAGCCGGGACCAGGCAGAGAAAACCGGCCCCAGGCGCTTTCGTATCGTCGATAAACACGGCCTGTCACGCCACGCCTACAATTTGCAGATCGCCATCGATCTGGACGGCCAGCAAATGTCCCTGGGGCTCGATGGCAGCCAGTTGCCCCTGCGCGGTCCCCGGGAGCCGCTGGCCGATACGCCGCCGCCCCGGCCCCCCGGCGCAGCTCCCTCCACCGAGGAGCTGTTCGATGACCTGGCGGGCCTGTTGAAAAAGCGTAATAACAAAGCGATGACCGAGGATTGACCCCGACGTGACAAGGGCGCACCGCCCGGGGGCCTCCCTGGCGCTTTTGCCGACCTGCATCGAGGACGTGCCGCTGGCAGCCACCCTGGCTCGCCAGCTCGACCTGCCCCTCGCCGAAATCGGTACCGACCCGGAAGCCTGTGGCCTGGTTGACCTGTTGTTACTGGTCTCCGCCACGGGCCTGGCGCTGCAACTGACCCGGCGGGGCCTGGGCGGTGGCGCGACCGCGGCCGGGGGAAAAAGCGGGCGCAGGCCCACCGGCCAGACGCTGCCCGGGCCGGTGCGGGTGGATTTTGGCAGTGCACACATGCGCCACCGCCGGCGCTCCGGCCACAACGAGTTGCTGGGCCGTGCCGTGGGCGTATCCGCGACACGTAGCCCGCATGTTCTCGATGCTACCGCCGGCCTCGGCAGGGACAGCTTCGTGCTGGCGGATATGGGCTGTACCGTAACCCTGTGTGAGCGTGAACCGGTCATTGCCGCCATGCTCGACCGCGGCCTGCTGGCGGCACAGGCAAGCGCTGACGACTGGTTGGTACGGGCAGCCAGTGGCATGAGCCTTGTGGCGAAGGATGCGCGGGAACTGACGCCAGCGCAGCTGGCCTCGACCGGGGTGATCTACCTGGACCCGATGTTTCCACCGCGGGACAAGAGCGCGGCGGTAAAGAAGGAGATGGCCCTGTTTCATATTCTGCTGGACGGCAGGAGTACGGACCAGGACGCGGATGGCCTGCTGCTGTGGGCAATCGAGCAGGACGTTGCCCGGGTGGTGGCCAAGCGCGCCTCGAGGGCGCCCTTTCTGGCGGGGCGCAAACCCTCCCACAGCGTGGAGGGCAAGGCCGTACGCTTTGACGTCTACGTGCGGCGGGCCCTTGCCTGAGACTCGCGCTTTGCGAAACGCGGGAGTCCCGCGGGACAAGACCTGCCGACCGGGGGTATCATCGCCGGCCGAGGGCGGGCCCGGCACAAGGAGATAAGCGATGACAGGACACAAGAGCACGGCACTGGTAACCGGCGCATCCGCCGGGCTCGGGGCGGAGTTCTGCCGCCAGCTTGCCGGGCGCTGCGACGTTATTATCGCGGTGGCCCGTCGCGACGAGCGCCTGGCACAACTGGCCGGGGAACTCTCGGGGCGCGCCGAGGTGCACCCTGTCGCCGCCGACCTCAACACCGTGGAAGGTGTGGCCCGGACCATGGAGGCACTGCGCCAGAAAGGGCCGGTGGATTACCTGGTTAACAACGCCGGGTTCAGCACCTTCGGGTTGTTCCCGGACCTGGGTATCGAGGGCCAGCGCGACATGGTGAGCCTGCACATAGATGCCAGTATCACCCTGTGCCGGGCCGCCATACCGTTCATGCGTGAGCGCGGACGGGGCCATATCATCAATGTCTCCTCCGTGGGTGCATTCCTGCCGAGCCCGGGTATCGCGGTGTACGGCGCCAGCAAGGCCTTCCTCAATTTCTTTTCACTGTCCCTGCAGGCGGAACTGGAGGGCACGGGGGTGGAGGTACAGGCGCTGTGCCCCGGTTACACCCGTACCGAATTCCACCTGGATCTCGAGCAGCAGGGGTTCCGCAAGAGCCAGGTGCCCGAGCAGATGTGGATGGAGGCGTCCGAGGTGGTCGCGGCCAGCCTGGCGGCCCTGGGCAGTGGCAAGGTGCTGGTGGTGCCGGGGGAGGGGAATGCCGAACTGGCCAGGGCCGGCTGCCAGCGCCTGCTGGATGCCCTGTAGCGGTTTGTCAGCCTCGCCCCTGCGCCCCCGGTTGCAGTAGCAGCCGCTCCAGGATACCCCGGTAGATGGCCGTCAGCCTCGGCAGGTCGTCCACCAGGACTTCCTCGTTTAGCTTGTGGATGGTGGCGTTCACCGGCCCGACTTCCACCACCTGGGCCCCGGTCGGGGCGATGAAGCGGCCGTCGGAGGTGCCGCCGGCCGTGGACAACACCGGCGTCAGCCCGGTGACCGCGCTGATACTGGCCACGGCGGCCTCTACCAGCGCACCGCTGGCGGTCAGGAAAGGTTGGCCGCTGAGGGTCCAGTGCAGCTCGTAGTCCAGGCCGTGGGCGTCCAGGATGGCCTCGGTGCGCTGGCGCAGCCCGGCCTCGGTGACCTCGGTGGAAAAACGGAAGTTGAACTGTACCTGGAGGGTACCCGGGATCACGTTGGTCGCCCCGGTACCGCCGTTGATATTGGAAATCTGCATCGAGGTGGGCGGGAAGAATTCGTTGCCGCGATCCCATACCTCTGCCGCCAGTGCCTGCAGGGCCGGCAGGGCCCGGTGGATCGGGTTGTCGGCCAGGTGGGGGTAGGCGATGTGTCCCTGGGTGCCGCGCACCGTGAGCACCGCGCCCAGTGAGCCGCGACGCCCGTTCTTGATGATGTCCCCGAGGACGGCGCCGCTGGAGGGTTCGCCGACCAGGCACCAGTCGATGGGCTTACCCTGTTCCTGCAAATACTGCACGACCCTGACAGTGCCATCGACCGCCACCCCCTCTTCATCGGACGTGATGAGGAAGCCGATACGGCCGTGGTGGTCGGGGTGTGCGGCCACAAACTCCTCGCATGCCACCAGCATGGCCGCCAGGCTGCCTTTCATGTCCGCCGCACCGCGACCGTAGAGCACGCCGTCGATCACGGTGGGCTCGAAAGGCGGGCTGTGCCACTGTTCCAGCGGCCCGGTGGGAACCACGTCGGTGTGGCCCGCGAACACCAGTATGGGACCGCCCTCGCCGCGCTCCGCCCAGAAATTGTCGACATCCCCGAAGCGCAAGGCGGTGCAAGCGAAGCCTATCGCGCCCAGCCGTTCCATCATCAATGCCTGGCAGCCGGCATCCTCGGGGGTGACCGAGGGCCGGCTAATCAGTTCGCAGCTCAGTGCCAGCGTCTTTTCCATGGGTGTATTCCCGCCGCTGTGCTCAGTTGTGGGCGTGCAGCTCCCGGTTTAGTTCGACCGCCGTGCGGTTGGTCAGGCACTCCACGGCGCCGGTGGTGGAGTTGCGCCGAAACAGCAGGTCAGACTTGCCGGCCAGCTCCCTGGCCTTGGCCGTTTCCACCGGCATACCCTCCGCGTCGAGCATGGTCAGCTTGGTACCCGCGGTGATGAACAGGCCGGCCTCTACAGTGCAGCGGTCTCCCAGGGGAATGCCGATGCCGCCATTGGCGCCGATCAGGCACTCCTTGCCGACCGAAATAACGATGTTGCCGCCACCGGAGAGCGTGCCGATGGTAGAACAGCCGCCGCCGAGGTCGGAGCCCGCGCCGACGAAGACACCGGCGGAGATGCGCCCCTCGATCATACCCGGCCCCTCGGTCCCCGCGTTAAAGTTGACAAAGCCCTCGTGCATGATGGTGGTGCCCTCACCCAGGTAGGCTCCCAGCCGGACCCGGGCGGTGTGGGCGATGCGTACACCCGACGGCACCACGTAGTTGGTCATCTTGGGGAATTTGTCGACACAGCTGACTTCCAGTACGTCACCCCGCAGGCGCGCATCCAGCTGGCGCCGGGGCAGCTCAGCGATGTCGACCGCGCCCTCGCTGGTCCAGGCCACATTGGGGAGTACGCCAAAAAGCCCCTGCAGGTTGGTGCCATGGGGCTTGACCAGGCGGTGGGACAGCAGGTGGAGCTTGAGGTAGCCCTCGGGCACATTCGCCGGCGGCGCATCCTCAGCCAGCAGTACTGCCACCGCGGGCCGCCCACTGTCGATCAAGCGCCCCGCCAGCGCCGCTTCCTCGGCAGCCCCTGCCGCGGCGAAGGCCGACTGCAGGGCCTGCAACCCGGACTTGTCCAGCGCGGCGCCGGAATCACAATTGGCGGCCACTGCCGCCAGTGACGCCGGGGGAGCCAGCAGGGGCCGGGGGAAAAACACCTCCAGCCACTCTCCCTTGCTGTTGTGGGTGCCCACACCGAGGCCGAAAGCGAATGCCTTGTCTGTCATGCTTGGTCCTTGTCGATCAGAGAGTGTGTTTACTGAAAATCGCCCGGTAACTCGCGGCGCTGAAGCCGGTGAATCGCTCGTGGCCGGTGTCCAGCAACGGCCGTTTGATCAGGGTGGGTTGCGCCATGATCGCGGCCAGTGCCGAGCTGTCATCCATGCCCTCACGGGTCGCTGCATCCAGCGCCTTCCAACTGGTACTGCGCCGGTTCACCAGAGCCTCCCAGCCCAGTTCCTCCAGCCAGCCGGCGACGGTATCAGGCGCCAGCCCATCGGAGCGGAAATCGTGGAACCGGTATTCAATGCCGTGCAGGTCCAGCCACTTGCGGGCTTTTTTCACCGTGTCGCAGTTCTTTATGCCGTAGAGAGTGATCAAGCCGCTGAGCCGCCCTGTTGCGAAAAAGGCCGGCAAGCATAGCAAATACAGGGCGTTAGATATAGCGCGGGAGTGGCGCTAGAATAGCAACGCGCACCTGCCTGGCGCGCGACTGAACAACGACAATAACAAGAGGTGATTGTTTATGGATATGCCAACCGATCTCGCCCTGCCCCTGCTGGGGATGATGGTCCTGACCCTGCTGGTCTGGGTCGTGATGTTCCTCCAGCGGGTTGGCTTCGCCCGCTCCAACAAGCTCGATATCGAACAGTTCAAAACCCCTGCAGATGTGCAGGCGCTGGTGCCTGCCGAGGCCTCCGGTGCCAGCAACAATTTCAGGAACCTGTTTGAGCTCCCGGTTATTTTCTATGGCCTCTGCCTGTACCTGATGCTGTCCGGCCAGGTGGACAGTTTCTACACCAACTGCGCCTGGGCCTTCCTGGTACTGCGCTGCCTCCACAGCCTCATCCACTGCAGCTACAACAGGGTCGCGCACCGCTTTGGCGTTTACATTCTGTCGGCGCTTGTGCTCTGGGTCATGGTGGTGAGGGCGTTTCTGGCGGCGCTATGAGTTCGAGTGTTCCTTAATGGGAGATGCGCTGTTCCAATCGCGTTGGGGGCACTGGCGTTCTCTGTAGGCTGGAGGTGACCTTCCAGCGTCGGCAGGAATCCGGGTGTGGCCCGGCTCCATGGCCGCGCCCCTCCGGGGTGCCCTCAGTCGGTCGGGAGCCTTACAGCGCTGCGCTGTCTCCCTCCACTCCCTCGGCGCT
>JAZBNW010000451.1:0-2758 GCA_036350855.1 Halieaceae bacterium | reverse complement strand
GCCTCGCTGCAAGTCTGATCGCATTGAGCAGGCGCATCGGGTCCGATACACACCGGCCGGTCTTCACGCCACACCACCGCGTACTGGCCCAACCGGCGTTTGTGCTCCAGTGCCCTGGCCACCGCCCGCGTTAGGGCATCCAGGGCCTTGGTCTCATAGTCTGGTGTCTGCATCATATCGGTCTCCAGCCGGATAGCCGTTGCAGGATCGCGGGTAGCCTCAGGTCGCGCTGTTCGCCGAGGCTCATACCTGGGCCTCCTCGGCCAGCACCTCCACCCGCACGTATCGCTGAAAATCCCCGGTGCTGGTAAAGCATCGAAAGCCGGCCTGGCTGGCAATGGCGATGGTCTCGGTACTCTCATTCAGTAGGACGGCAACGGGTTGGCTTAACTCTTCCTGGATGCCGTTGGGCCAAGCCAGGTCGAATACCGCCTTCTGCTCGCCGGTGTCAGGATCGGCGAAATCGTAGGGCATTGCGCCACGCGGGAGCCCCTGCGCCTCCATCCAATCGTTCAGCGCTGCGAGTTGCTCTTCCTCCTCCTCGCTGGTGATGCCTCCAGGGACCGCCACGGCGATTGGGACCAGGGTCGCAGGTCCAGCCATCCACTCGGTAGCCCCGTGCAGCAGCTCTTCCATGCGGTGGTTGACCTCCGCCGCCAGTAACACCTTGCGTGATTCAAGGAAATCGCGGAAGTTCTCGATCTTCCACAACTGGGTGTCGAGTGGAATCCACTGGGACGCCAATGCGCCGGGGTGGGCATTCTCGACCTCCGGGAAATACACCTCTGGCAGGCGAGCGTTGATATGGAGGTTGGTGTCCTTGGTCAGGAAGCAGAAGTTGCCCAGCGCGTTGACCTCCGGGCGCCTGTAGTTGTGCTTGTAGAGGGGGGCCTTGGGGAAGATGTGATGCACCTCCAGCTTGCTCATCTTGCCGAGCAGGCTCGACTTGAGTGGCAGGCCGGTGCCCCAGTCACGGGCCAGCCCCATGCGTGTGAGCAGGTAGAGCACGGGATAGAACCGAGCGCCAAGGCTCCACCCAGTAAAGTGCCCCGGCTCCACCCGCAGTCCGCCATGCCACAGGCGCAACTGCTCCAGCAACTTGTCCAGTCCGCCATCTGGGCCTTCCAGCGCGGCCAGGTCTTGGTCGATAAAGGATTCCGTGGAGCCGGAGAAACGCCCCCACATGCCCGCCTGCACGAACCAGAACAGTAGCTTGTCGCGCTCCTTCTCGTTCATGGGACCGCTGCGCTGGTCCAGGTAGCGCACCATCACCGGCACGCCGAAGCGCCCGAAGAAGACCTGGTCATGATCTAGCCCCAGGCGTCCGCTGATCAGGTTCAGACTGGTGTCGATGTGCTTGATGGCACGCTTCAGACCTTCCTGAATCTCCCCAGCCGTCTTCTCATGCAGATACTGAAACTTCGCCTCCCCGGTCAGCGCCGTGTTCACTGAGCGCAGCAGCCAGTCGAGATTGAAATGGTAATCGGCCTTGGCCCATTCCTTGAGCTTGCCCTTCATGGTGTCGCGCGCTTGTGGCCACTCGGCGCAGATCTTGGCCAGCGCCAGGTCGCCCTTGGAGAGCTTGGTACCGCCGCTGTTGACGCGGTTGAAGATGTCGACCACCACGTCCAGGGTCTTGTCGGCTCCGGTAACTTCTTCCACGTGCAGGTCGATTTCGGTCACGCTGAGGAGGTGGCCGAGCCGCACCACATAATCACCCACCTTGGGCGCCAGTGCCGATTGCATGCTCAGGTCCCTCACGAACTCGCCGAGCCCGGCGGTGCCCTTTTTCATCAGTTCGGTAACGTCGATCCAGAGTGGGTCGTCCTGCATCTTCACGGGCTGGTAGAAGGCAAAGGTCTTCGATTCCAGGTGGAACCGCAGCCCAGTGAAAGCCTGCAGGTTGCCGTCGAAGAACTTCGGCGGTTTGCCCCGCACCACACCGTAGAGCGAGGTCATGCGCTGCTGGCCATCGAGCAACAGCTTCACCACACCGGGCGCCAGTGGTCCGTCCCCGCGATGAGCAGCGGTCTTCGATTCGGTGGCCCAGACCAGTAGGCCCCCTACCGGGTGACGACGGTAGAGCGAATCGAACAACCCGCGCACCTGGTCACGGTTCCAGACGTAGCCGCGCTGGAACTCGGGCAGGGCCATGTGGCCGCTGTCGATGTGGTCCAAGATGGTCGAGATCTTCACTGCGGCACTCCTTGAAGGGCGTCCTTCGGTAACCAGATCCAGCCCTCGTCGTCGGGCACGGAACCGTCGGGCGGTTCCAGGTACTGAGGTTGGTTGGCAAACAGATAGGCGATCAGGGCGCAGGTGAGAGCGTCCCGCTCGTCGTCGGTGTCTCGCGGCTCGCCCGATACCCGCGCACTCAGGGAGGCGATGAGCTGCGACCCCTTACAGCCCGACGGGTAGGCTTCGAGCGCAGTCAGGTGGGGCTCCTCATGCGAGCGCCAGACGCCGCAGCGCACGACCACAGGCGCGTACTTGGCAAGCACATGCAGGCCTTTGGTGGCCTGGCTGCCGATCATATCCTTGACGGCCGACAGGGGGCGCAGCCTACGCTCGAACAGAATTCGCTCAGTGCGCCGAAATAGGTAGGGATTCGTTGCCGATTCGCCGACCGGCTCCGAGATTGCTGTCCGCGTAACGAGCTGGGCGAACTCACGGGAGAATCCGAGTGGGGTGTCGATGGCAAGGGTCAGGCGCGTGGAATCGGTTGGCAACTCCGCTAGACACAGCCCGAACAAGCGGC
>JAZBNW010000450.1:0-3357 GCA_036350855.1 Halieaceae bacterium | reverse complement strand
TGCCAGGCCTGCAGGCCCAGGCGCGAGGCGAGTTCCGCCAACTCATCGGCCCCGGCCCTTGCGGGAAAATAAAGCAGTTGGCGTTGCAGGGCAGTGAGCATTAACAGCGCTACCAGGGCAAAAATGACAAGCGCGAGCTTTTTCAAGCGGCTCTCACTGTGATTCATCATCGTGGTGACAGTTTACCCGAATCGTCAGTAATGGGAATTCCCCGAACGATCCCCACCCGGGAGACCTGCCCGAGTCCTGCAAGATTATGATGGAGATCTACTTGGCTTTTGATGACCCATCAGCGCCGGGAAAATCAGCGACGGGGCTACGTGGAGTAGGCGACGTCTGCCACCCTTTCATGCGCTTTGCCATCCGCCAGCCAACCTTTGATCACCTGGACCCGGTCCAGTGGCACGGACATCGGATCCATCTGGGCGATGACCATGAACGTCGGGGTGGCATCGGGCGCGAGACGCAATTTTGCCGAATCCCTGCGGAAGCAATGGTGGTCTGTCCCCGAAATTTACGTTAGCCAGATTTGTGGTGAAGCTGTGCCTGCAAAATGGTAGTTTGATGACGATCAGTTTGTGCATGCGCTGGCAAGGCTTGTCGGGTGCATTTTCCGCTGGTGTTTTGCGCTCTCCGCGCTGTGACGTGTCCCGAAATTAAAATGACAAGGCAGGTGTGACCATGGTGTTGGCTCGATATTTTCTTGGACCGGGTTTACTCGCTCTCACGCTGGCACTGGGTGCCTGCAGTGACGGCAGCGGTGGGGGCGGCTCGGTGGTCACACCCATGCCGCCGGACGAGGGCTCTGTATTTGAGCTTGCCCATGGCTGCTTTGCCGTTTCGCCCTCCGACAAGCGCGTACTCGCCGAGGCTGTAGACGCATATGAACTGGTCGACGACGCGACGGGTCAGGGCAGTCGTTTTCGCCTGCAACCGTCCGACCTGGGCCGCTACCTGCTTTACGATGAGAGCCGCGGCTACCTCGTCGGCGCAGGTGAAGGCCTGGCGAGGCAACTGCAACTGGCGGCCGATACCAATATTGTTGATGGCGAGGTGGTGATCACCGACCGCTTGCAGTCCGAGGGGGAGTGGGAGGTCAGCGCGGCTGTCGACGGACGTTTCAATCTCAAGCATCTGGCCAGCGGCCTGTTCCTCACAGCCAATGGGGCGCTGGGCTCGACGCCAGCCGACATTGCCTTGCTGCCGGCGGACGACTGCGCCGACTTTCCGGAACTGACCCTGGATGCGACTGGCACGGTGACCTTCACGGAGTTCGAGGATGGCGATCTGTTCGGGTTTGTCGATTCCCACTCGCACCTGCTGACCAATCTCGCATTCGGGGGCAGCGGCCTGTTCCATGGCGCGCCGTTCCATCCCCTTGGCGTGGAACATGCCTTGCCCAGCTGTGCACTGGTGCACGGAGAGGGTGGGCGCAAGGATTTCTTCGGTAGCGGCTTCGGCGGTGACTCGATCGTCGATCTCGCGCCTGCGTTAATTGCCGGTGAGTTGCCGGTGGATACCCACGATACAGACGGCTACCCGGCATTTACCGAGTGGCCCGCGGCGCCGTTCAGTTCGACGCACCAGATGCAGTATTACAAGTGGATCGAGCGGGCGTACCTGTCGGGTCTGCGGCTGGTGGTGCAGCATGCCACCACGCAGGAAACGATCTGCCAGCTGTTGACATCGATCGGCGCGCAGCCCCAGCGCTATTCCTGCAACGACATGGTCGCGGTGGATCGCATCATCGAGGCCACCTATGCCATGGAGCGTTACATCGACGCGCAATCCGGGGGGCCTGGAGAGGGCTGGTTTCGCATCGTGTTCACACCCGAGGAGGCGCGAGAACAGGTACGTGCCGGCAAACTGGCAGTGGTGCTCGGTATCGAGACCTCCGACCTGTTCGATTGTTTCCTGGTGCCGCGGGGCGATTTCGAGCGTTGTAGCGAGGATGATGTCGTGGCCAGGCTGGATGAGTACCACGCGCGCGGAATACGCGTCCTGTTCCCGGTGCACAAAATGGATAATGATTTTTCCGCCGGCGACGGCGACCGGCGGGTCAGCGATATCGGTAACTTTGCCCACACGGGGCATTATTCGAACTTCATTCCCTGCCCGGAAGAGCTGCTGATCTTCAACGGTGGATTCGACCGCGGTGGCGTGACCTTTGCCGACCTCAACCGGCCCAGGGACGTGTATGACTCGCCGCCGCCGGTGAACCCGGAAGATTATGACGCCAATCCGCTGCTCTTTTTCCTGCAGTACGTTTCGCAGGTGGTGGGCGGTGGTTCTCTGGAGGGTGAGTACTGCCAGAAAGCCGGCCTGACAAGCCTCGGTGAATTCCTGATCAGCGAGATGATGAAGCGTGGCATGGTGATCGAGGTGGATCATTTTTCCCGCCAGAGCTACCGGCGGGCCTACGAAATACTCGCGGCAAACGATTACCCCGCCGTGGGCACGCACGGCCGCGACAACAACGGCTTGCTCTATGAGTTGGGCGGAGTATCCACCACCAGCTTTGGCCGCTGCCGTGATCCTCAGAACATGTCTACGCTTGACGATGCATTCCAGGCCCGCCTCGCGCTGATGCGGGAGAAAGGCGCCTACGCTGGCCTGGGATTCGGATTTGATCTCAACGGCTTCGCCGGCTACCCGCGGCCGCGTTTCGGTGAGCGCTCTAACTGCAGCGCGCCGCAGACCGACGAGGGTGTGACCTACCCGTTCAAATCCTTTGCCGGCGATATCACGTTCCAGCCGCCCGTGGTTGGCAATCGCAGCCTCGATTTCAACACCGAGGGCATGGCCCATCTGGGACTGGTCGCTGAATACATAGAGGACGTGCGCCGGGACGGCGTTACCGACGAGGATCTCGAGCCGCTGTTCCGTTCCGCGGAAGGATATATACGGGTGTGGGAGAAATCGGTGCGGCGCAGCCGGGAAATGGCGCAGCAATGATGAACAGGGGACAGACCACGTTTTCGCTCGTGCCCAATATCTACTAAAGTATTGCAAGCACGAACAGCGGAGAAGGAGAAACTCATGAGTCACTTCGACGCAGAAGAGGCTTCCTGTACTGCGCGCACAGGCAGCATTGCCCTGAGGGCAGAGCCCCGCGCTGCGGACCTGGGAGAATTCACCGTGCGACGGGCGTTGCCAGCGCAGGAACAGCGCATGGTGGGCCCCTTTGTTTTTTTCGATCATATGGGCCCGGCGCAGTTTCCGCCGGGCAAGGGGATCGCGGTGCGCCCGCATCCCCATATCGGTATCGCCACTATCACCTACCTGTTCGAGGGGGAGATCATGCACCGGGACAGCCTGGCGGTGGAGCAGCTCATCACCGCAGGGGCGGTTAACCTG
>JAZBNW010000449.1:0-3181 GCA_036350855.1 Halieaceae bacterium | reverse complement strand
GAGAATTAAAATATACGTACATACGAATATATCTTCAAGCCCACTTTTCATCCATGGTCATCACCGATCCCCGATTATTGGGGCATTGTTCGGTACCCCTGGCGGTATCGCCCCACCTCACCTGTACTGCATGGACCCAAACCAGCGCTTCGCCCGGCGCCCACAAGCCCTCAGCCTGTCGGAACTCCTGGCGGTAAACCCGAGTCTTCGTGGGTCTGGGGGTAGGCAAGATGAGGATGTCGGTCGCCCGGCGCGGCCTTGCGCGCGGATCGACCAGCGCGCGGCGCTGGTCACCGGCTCCCAACGCCTGTAACCTACTTGCCACGCCAGCCGCCCGTGACCACCCGGGCGGTTAAATTTCCTTTCCTTTATCCTCCGGTTTGAATGACGGAGCATGCGCACGCATTTCCTGCTTTATTGGGTGCTGAGTCTTACCGTGCTCGCCATCGGCGCCGTACTGGTTTGTCCGGGCGGCGAATGCGGCCTGACCGCCTTGGATCATTGGGGCTTGAGCCTGGCAAACGATCTGCGTAGTGGGCCACTGGATCGGGCGATGGCCAGTGTCACCTGGTTGGGTTCGCTGTTCGTGCTGGTGCCATTGGCCGCCTTGGCGGCATGGTGGCGTCTGCGTCGCGGGCATGGGCTTGAAACAGCGTTTATTCCGCTGGCGTTGATCGGGTCCGCCACGCTGGCGCATCTGGCCAAACTCTGGGTGGCGCGGCCGCGACCGGCGCTCTATCCCTTCACGACAGCCATGCCCGCCGACTGGTCTTATCCCAGTGCCCATACCATGCAGGTTACGGCGGCGGCCGTGGCGTTGTTTCTGATCCTCCTGCGCCATCGAACAACACGGCGGCCGTTGACGTGGGCGATCTTGCTCGCTGCGCTGGTGATATGCGTCGGCCTGTCGCGCATCTATCTGCAAGTGCATTTCCCCAGCGATATCCTGGCCGGCGGGCTAGCCGCTGCATTCTGGGTTTTTGGCCTGCACGCCTTGCTCTTTGGGCGAGCGGCCAAATCTGGCGGGGACAACAAGACGGTGAAAAAGGCGCAAGACAACCCATGAGACACAAATTTCTCGGCACCGGCGAGCCGGGTTACCACCCGCTGAGAAAGCTGCGCACCATCTTCTCCGGCCTGCGCTATGCCGTGATCTATGATTTCAGCGTGGCCTGGAAGCTGCTCGTGTCGCTGGCGGTGCTGGCGTTGGCCCTACTGGCACGCGACTGGGTCGATGCCCTGCTGATCATCGTGGTCACCGCCGTGGTGCTGGTCGCCGAAATCATGAACAGCGCCATCGAGGCGCTCTGTGATTTCGTCGAAACCCGGCATAACGATAAAATCGGCATCATCAAGGACATCGCCGCAGCGGGGGTGGGGATCGCCATGCTGGCCTGGTTGCTGGTTCTTGGTTTTGAGGTGGAAGAAATGCTGCGCGCCTGGATTTGACGGACACCATGACATGACTGGATTCATATTCGGATTAATCGCCCTGGTGCTGGGCGCGGAGTTGCTGGTGCGCGGCGCTTCCCGACTGGCCATGGCCTTCGGCATCTCGCCGCTGGTGGTGGGGCTGACCGTGGTCGCCTTCGGCACCAGCGCACCGGAGATGGCGGTGTCGGTGCAGTCGGCCTGGTCCGGCCAGGTGGACATCGCCCTGGGCAACGTGGTGGGCAGCAACATCTTCAATGTTTTGTTAATTCTTGGTCTTTCGGCGCTGATCGTCCCGCTCGTGGTGCACCAACAGGTTATCCGCCAGGAAGTGCCGGTGATGATCGGTGCTTCCCTGCTGCTCTGGGTCCTGGCAGCGGATGGCGGCATCAGCCGCTGGGAGGGGTTGCTGCTGTTTGTTTTGGTCGTGGGCTACACCGTGATGCTCATCCGCCAGAGCCGGCGCGAAACCGCGGCGGTTCAGGCCGAGGTGGACGCCGAGTATGCCCAGGCCTTTGATGGCGCTGGGCCGGGATGGCGCGATCACTGGGGTGTCCAACTCTTGCTGATCCTTTCCGGCCTGGCGCTGCTGGTGCTGGGCGCCAACTGGCTGGTGGAGGCGGCGGTGGGCTTCGCCCGCGACTTGGGCGTCAGCGAGATGGTCATCGGCCTGACCATCGTCGCCGCCGGTACCTCCCTGCCGGAAGTAGCCACCTCCATTATGGCGGCCATCCGGGGCGAACGGGACATCGCCGTGGGCAACGTGGTCGGCAGCAACATCTTCAACATCCTGGCGGTACTGGGCCTGTCGGCCAGCATGGCGCCCGCCGACTTGGCGGTGGCGCCGGCCCTGCTGGCCTTCGACCTTCCCATCATGGTCGCGGTGGCGCTGGCCTGCCTGCCCATCTTCTTCACCGGCAACCGCATCGACCGCTGGGAAGGCGCCCTATTCCTCGGCCTGTATGTCGCCTACACGGCCTACCTGATCCTGTATGCCACCGGCCATAATGGCCTGCATGGCTACAGCGCGGTGATGGGCAGCTTCGTGCTGCCGCTGCTGGCCGCAACCCTGCTGGTGCTGGCCTGGCGACACTGGCACCAGCAGCGCGCCGACACATGACCACGCCGGCAGGCGTCGCCCCCCGGCAGGGGGCAGTCGGTGTCCTGTTCAGCGCTCGACGGCTGGACCCTCGCTGGATTTGCCATCTGACGCAGGGCATCGAGCTCCAGCGTGCCCAGTGGCAGGTTGACCTGGGCGACCTCCATTCGGCCCAGAAACTGGAAGGGGGCGGGGAAGAACCGCCCCAGCCCGATGCCGGCGAGGATGCAGAGGGCGACCCATAGGGTCAGCCAGCGTTCGAACAGGTTCATGGGGGCGCCGGCGGCCTGTTTGCCGCCAATTTCGCACCGGGCGCTCATGCGGTTACCTCATAAGTTGGTCCCTGATAAAAGAAGTGACGCGGCCCGTCAGCCGGGCCGAGCCGCCCCTCAGGTCGCCGGCTTGACCTCCAATTCCTCCCCCTTCACCGGCGGCAACAGAAAGGAGATCAGCGCCGCCGCCAGGACGAAGGCGGTGGACACCCAGAGGCAGCCTTCCAGGCCCTGGGTCTGGTAGACCCAGCCGGACAGCACAGTACCCACCAGCCGGCCGGCGGCGTTGGCCATGTAGTAGAAGCCGACGTTCATGGCGACCTTGTCCTGGTCCGAATAGGCCAGGATGAGGTAGGAATGGACGGCGGAGTTGATGGCG
>JAZBNW010000448.1:0-4622 GCA_036350855.1 Halieaceae bacterium | reverse complement strand
TTGAAGGACTCGGGCATACCCGGCTCCATTCGATGATCACCATCGACAATGTTCTTGTACATCTTGGTGCGTCCGGCCACGTCGTCAGACTTGACCGTCAGCATTTCCTGCAGGGTGTAGGCTGCACCGTAAGCTTCCAGTGCCCAGACCTCCATCTCACCGAAACGCTGGCCGCCGAACTGCGCCTTACCGCCCAGCGGCTGCTGGGTGACCAGGCTGTAGGAACCGGTCGAACGCGCATGCATCTTGTCATCCACCAGGTGGTTCAGCTTCAGCATGTACATGTAACCGACCGTGACCGGGCGATCAAAAGCCTCGCCGGTGCGGCCATCGTACAGGGTGAACTGGCCACTTTCGGGCATGTCCGCCAGCTTCAGCAACTCCTTGATGGACTCCTCGGCGGCACCGTCAAAGACCGGGGTCGCCATGGGCACGCCACCAACCAGGTTGGCAGCCAGCTCCATGATTTCCGGGTCAGTGAGCGATTTCAGGTCTTCAGCCCGGCCGGCGCCATTGTTGTAGATGGCATCGAGGAACTTGCGGACTTCCGCGACCTTGCGCTGCTCCTTGATCATGGCGTCGATCTTGTCGCCAAGACCCTTTGCCGCCATGCCCAGGTGAGTTTCCAGAATCTGGCCCACGTTCATCCGCGAAGGCACACCCAGCGGGTTGAGCACGATATCCACCGGCTCGCCGTTTTCGTCGTAGGGCATGTCTTCCACCGGCATGATGACCGAGATGACACCCTTGTTACCGTGCCGTCCCGCCATTTTGTCGCCGGGCTGGATACGACGCTTGATAGCCAGGTAGACCTTGACGATCTTGAGTACGCCCGGGGCCAGGTCATCGCCGCTCTGCAGCTTGCGCTTCTTGTCCTCGAAGCGATCTTCCAGCAGTTTGTTCTGTTCCTCGAGCTGGCGCTGGGCTGAGGCCAGTGCGTCGTTGAGGTCGGATTCCGACAGCTTGAGCTTGAACCACTGCTCCCGCTCCAGGTCCGCCAGCACCGCCGCACTCAGGACGGTACCCTTGGCCAGACCCGCGCCGCTGACAGTTTTCTTGTCCGTCAGCAGGTTCTCCAGGCGGGCGAAAGTCGCCTCCTCGAAAATGCGGTACTCTTCCTTGAGGTCCTTGCGGTAATCGTCCAGCTGGTATTTCTCGATCTGCAGGGCGCGGACGTCCTTCTCGAGTCCGTCCCTGGTGAACACCTGCACATCGATTACCGTGCCCTTGGTGCTGGACGGTACGCGCAGGGAGGTATCCTTCACGTCAGAGGCTTTCTCGCCAAAGATGGCGCGCAGCAGTTTTTCTTCCGGGGTCAGCTGGGTTTCACCCTTGGGTGTTACCTTGCCTACCAGGATATCGCCGGCATCCACCTCGGCACCGATATAGACAATGCCCGACTCATCCAGCTTGGACAGTGCGCTCTCGCCCACATTGGGAATATCCGAGGTGATTTCCTCGGAGCCCAGTTTGGTGTCGCGGGCAATACAGGTCAGTTCCTGGATGTGAATGGTGGTAAAGCGGTCCTCTTTCACCACCCGCTCGGAGACCAGAATGGAGTCCTCGAAGTTGTAGCCGTTCCAGGGCATGAACGCGATACGCATATTCTGGCCCAGCGCGAGCTCACCCATGTCGATTGACGGCCCGTCGGCCAGAATATCACCGCGCTCGATCGCATCGCCCTGGCGCACGATCGGGCGCTGGTTGATACAGGTGTTCTGGTTGGAGCGCGTGTACTTGGTGAGGTTGTAGATATCGACCGGCGCCTCGTCGACACCCGCGTCCGCCTCGTTCACCCGCACCACGATACGACTGGCGTCCACCGAGTCGACCACCCCGGCGCGTTTGGCAACCACACAGACGCCGGAGTCGGCAGCCACGTAGCGCTCCATGCCAGTGCCCACCAGCGGCTTGTCGCTGACCAGGGTCGGCACAGCCTGGCGCTGCATGTTCGAGCCCATCAGGGCGCGGTTCGCGTCGTCGTGCTCAAGGAAGGGGATCAGGGCTGCCGCCACGGAAACCACCTGCTTGGGCGACACGTCCATGTAATCCACGCGCTCGGGGGGCATGACGGTAAATTCGTTGAGGTGACGCACCGCGATCAGGTCATCGACGAACTTCATGTTCTTGTCCAGGGTCGCGGACGCCTGGGCAATGACGTGCTCCGCCTCGTTGATCGCGGAGAGGAATTCGATATCGTCGGTTACCTTGCCATTCACCACCTTGCGGTAGGGACTCTCCAGAAACCCGTACTCATTGGTGCGGGCATAGGTTGCCAGTGAGTTGATCAGGCCGATGTTCGGGCCTTCCGGCGTCTCGATGGGACAGACCCGGCCGTAGTGCGTCGGGTGCACGTCGCGCACCTCGAAGCCCGCGCGCTCGCGGGTCAGGCCGCCCGGCCCGAGCGCGGAGACACGGCGCTTGTGAGTCACTTCCGACAGCGGGTTGTTCTGGTCCATGAACTGGGACAGCTGGCTCGAGCCGAAGAACTCCTTCACCGCCGCCGAAACCGGCTTGGCGTTGATCAGGTCCTGCGGCATGAGGCCTTCGCTTTCCGCCATGGACAGGCGCTCCTTCACCGCGCGCTCAACCCGCACGAGACCGACCCGGAACTGGTTCTCGGCCATCTCGCCCACCGAGCGCACGCGCCGGTTGCCCAGGTGATCGATATCGTCGACCATGCCGCGCCCGTTACGAATGGCAACGAGGGTGCGCAACACATCGACGATGTCTTCCTTGTCGAGAACGCCGCTGCCCAGCACTTCTTCGCGACCCAGGCGGCGGTTGAACTTCATCCGGCCGACGGCTGACAGGTCATAGCGATCGGCGGAGAAGAACAGGTTCTGGAACAGGTTTTCAGCGGATTCCTTGGTCGGCGGCTCGCCGGGACGCATCATGCGATAGATCTCCACCAGCGCCTCAAGCTCGTTGCGGGTGGAATCCTGGCGCAGGGTATGCGAAATAAACGGGCCACAGTCCAGCTCGTTGGTGTACAGCGTTTCGATGACATCGACGCCGGCCTCGGCCAGGGTGGCCAGGATTTCCTCGGTCACCTCGGTGTTGCACTCTACCAGCACCTCGCCGGTTTTCTTGTCGACGAGATTTTTCGCCAGGGCTCTGCCGTGAATGTAATCGGGCGGGATCTCCAGCTGGGTGATATTGGCCTGTTCCAGTTCGCGAATATGGCGCGCGGTAATCCGGCGACCCTCTTCCACAACCACTTTCTTGCCTGCCTTGATATCAAATGCGGCGACGTCGCCGCGCAGGCGCTCGGGAATCAGCGTCATGGTGTAGACGCCCTTCTTGTCGACCTTGAAGGTGTTGAAGTCGTAGAACATACCGAGGATTTCTTCCGCCTCGTAGCCCAGGGCGCGCAGCAGGATGGTCGCAGGCAGCTTGCGGCGACGATCGATGCGGACGTATACCAGGTCCTTGGGGTCGAACTCGAAGTCCAGCCAGGAACCGCGGTAGGGAATCACGCGGGCCGAATACAGCAGCTTGCCGGAGGAGTGGGTCTTGCCCTTGTCGTGGTCGAAGAACACACCGGGGGAACGGTGCAGCTGGGACACGATAACCCGCTCGGTGCCGTTGACGACAAAGGTGCCGTTCTCGGTCATCAGGGGGATCTCCCCCATGTAGACTTCCTGTTCCTTGATGTCCTTGATGGTCTTGTTGGACGAGTCCTTGTCATAGATGATGAGGCGGACCTTGACGCGCAGGGAGCAGGAGTAGGTGACGCCCCGCAACTGGCACTCGTTCACGTCGAAAATCGGGGTGCCCAGGTTGTAATCGACATACTCCAGGGCGGCGTTGCCACTGTAGCTCACGATAGGGAACACGGACTTGAATGCGGCGTGCAGGCCGTAGTCGCCACGCTCGTTGAGGGGAACGCCCTGCTGGGTAAATTTCCTGTAAGAATCCAATTGGATCGCAAGCAGGTAAGGCACATCCATTACCTTCGGCAGAACGCCGAAATCCTTGCGAATACGTTTTTTCTCAGTGTACGAGTATGCCATCAGTACTCCCCAGCGTGATTTGCTTTCAATCGCCCCGAGGGCGATCCACTAGCTCCGGTCAGGAGCTATAAACAGGCTGCGGCGACAAAGCGCCCCGGCCATGAATTCTCTGTACTTTTGAAGCGGGAAAAGGCCGGCGGGCATCTGCCCACCAGCCTTGTCCATGTTCGGCCTGAACCGAACGGTTTTTCAGCTTACTTGAGCTCGGCAGTGCCGCCGGCCTCTTCCAACTGCTTCTTGATGTCTTCCGCTTCGGCCTTGGGAGCGCCTTCCTTGATCGGGGAAGGAGCGCCGTCGACCAGGCCCTTGGCTTCCTTGAGGCCAAGACCCGTTACCGCACGAACAACCTTGATTACGTTGACTTTCTTCTCGCCTGCAGCGGTCAGAACAACATCAAACTCGGTCTGCTCTTCGACGGCAGCGCCGGCGTCACCGCCAGCTGCGGCCGGCGCGGCTGCCACTGCAGCAGCGGCGGTTACACCAAACTTCTCTTCCATTGCGCTGATGAGCTCAACGATGTCCATTACGCTCATATCAGCAATTGCATTCAAAATATCGTCTTTAGACAGAGCCATGACTCATATCTCCTATTTAGCTGAATTAAAT
>JAZBNW010000447.1:0-22143 GCA_036350855.1 Halieaceae bacterium | reverse complement strand
TCGGTTCATTCATTGCTCATTTTCCCATCTGGCTGTGAAGTGGCCCTATTAGATGATGAAATTATGACAATTAAATGACAAAACCCCGGTAAAGCCCGACGCCAGGCCCCTGTCGGACCTGGGGGCTCCTAGCGCAGGCTCGCATTGATGTTGACGAGCATTTTGTTGCCCGGGCACAGCTCCCCCTCTTCCAGCTGGTTGAGCGGCCTGTGGGATGTTTCGAGCACGTCATGCAGGTCCCGGGAGTTCTTGTCCAGGTAGATCAGTCCCGTCAGGATCGTGCCGTCCGCCTGGTTATCCATAAGGGCCAGCATGGCTGAGCGCCGGTCAAAGGGGTTCAGGGTGTCCGCATCCTCGTACAGGCGCAGGACCGAACCGTCGTGCATGGTCACCTCGTGAGCCGCCCCGGGGCGGGAACTGGTGGTGATTTCCTGTCGCATCGGCACAAAGTCCACCGTGCCGGTCGCCTCCGCGTGATCCCGCACAAACTCGTAGCTCTTGGTGGATGCCGTGGTGTTGTTGAACGTGACGCAGGGAGAGATGACGTCGATCAGCGCAAAGCCGCGGTGACTCATGGCCGCCTTGATCAGGGGCACCAGCTGCTCCTTGTCGCCGGAAAAGCTGCGGGCGACGAAAGTGGCACCCATCTGCAGGGCCGTCGCGCACAGATCGATCGCATGGAAGGGATTCACGTCCCCCTTCTTGCCCGCCGAGCCCTCGTCGGCAGTGGCGGAGTCCTGCCCCTTGGTCAGGCCGTAGCAACCGTTATTCATCACGATGTAAACCATGTTGAGGTTGCGCCTGATCACGTGGGCAAACTGCCCCATGCCGATGGAGGCCGTGTCGCCGTCCCCGGACACGCCGAGGTACAACAGGTCGCGGTTCGCCATCGCGGCGCCGGTCACCACAGACGGCATCCGGCCGTGAACGGAATTGAAGCCGTGGGATTTACCGAGAAAATAGGTGGGCGTCTTGGACGAGCAGCCGATGCCCGACAACTTGGCGATTTTATGCGGCTCTATCGACAGCTCGTGGCAGGCGCGCACGATGGCACCGCTGATTGAATCGTGGCCGCAGCCCGCACACAGGGTGGAGATGGAACCCTCGTAGGCCGCCTTGGTATAGCCCAGTTCATTGACCGGTAGCCCGGGGTGACGAAACTTCGGTATCTGGTAGCTCATGCGCGTTCTCCCACGCTATTGGCCCGAACTTTCCTGTGCAGGGGCGTGACATTGTTCCCCGGCAGGTGTTCCATGATCTGTTTGCGGATATTGCGTGCGCTGATCGGGGTGCCATCGAAGCACAACACGGACTTCAGCTTGTCGGGACCGAACTCGAACTCCGCCATCAGCAGTGTGCGCAACTGGGCGTCACGATTCTGCTCGATGACAAACACCCGCTCGTGCTGGTCGATGAAATCTTCCACTTCCTGGTTGAACGGGAAAGCGCGAACGCGCATGGCATCCAGCGCTATGCCGTCCGCCGCGAGGTAATCCACTGCCTCCCGCGATGAGGCCTCACTGGTGCCGAAATACAGTACGGCCATGTCCGTGGCCTTTTTCGCAGGAATGATCTCCGGCCCCGGCACGTATTCCTTGATCGTGTCCCATTTCTGCAGCAGGCGCAGCATGTTCCTCTCGTACTCCTCGCCCTTTTCAGTATAGACCGCCTGTTCATCCCTGGAACTGCCCCGGGTGAAATAGGCGCCCTTGTCGGGGTGCGTACCGGGATAGGTCCGGTAGCAGATCGCATCGCCGTCGGAGTCGAGATAACGCCCGAAGCGTTCCATGGCATCCAGGTCCGCCGCACTGAGCACCTTGCCGCGGTCGTACTCCCTGCTGTCGTCCCACTCCAGCGGGTCGGACATGTTGTCGTTCATACCCAGGTCGAGATCGGTCAGCATGATGATGGGCGTCTGCAGCCGCTCCGCCAGGTCGAAAGACATGGCGCCAAAGTCGAAGCACTCTTTAGGCGTGGAGGGAAACAACAACACGTGCTTGGTGTCGCCATGGCTGGCATAGGCCGCCGCCAGCACATCCGACTGCTGGGTGCGGGTAGGCATGCCGGTAGAGGGGCCGGCGCGCTGCACGTCGAACAATACGGTGGGTATCTCCGCGAAATAGGCAAGGCCCAGGAACTCGCTCATCAGCGACAAACCCGGACCACTGGTGGCGGTGAAGGCCCTGGCGCCATTCCAGCTCGCACCGATGACCATGCCGATGGCGGCCAGCTCGTCCTCGGCCTGCACGATGGCGTAATTGCGGCGGCCGGTACCCGGGTCGATACGCACCCGCCGGGCATATTTTTCAAACGCGTCCACCACCGATGTAGAGGGCGTGATCGGGTACCAGGCGGCAACCGTCGCACCGCCGTAAATCGCGCCGAGCCCGAGGGCGGTATTGCCGTCGAGCAAAATCCTGTCACCCACCTGGTTCGACCCCTTGACCCGGATACCGATGGGACAGTCAAAATTGTCCTTCGCGTACTGGTGGCCCAGCTCCAGGGCATTGATGTTGGGCAGGATCAGTTTTTCCTTGCCCTTGAACTGGTCGGCCACGAGATCGGTCAGCACCTTGAAGTCCATGTCCAGCAGGGCCGCGAGGGCTCCCACGTAAATCACGTTCTTGAACAACTGGCGCTGGCGCGGATCCTTGTACTTTTCGTTGCAGATGCGGGTCAGTGGCAATCCGATGATGTTGATGTCATTGCGCAAAAGGCGCAGGTCCAGGGGCTTGGTGTTGTCGTAGATGAAATACCCCCCCGGCTCGATCTCGCGGATGTCCTGGGCCATGCTCTGGGGGTTTACCGAAAGAATGATATCCACCCCGCCGCGCCGACCCAGGTAGCCCTTCTCGCTGACCCGCACCTCGTACCAGGTGGGGAGCCCCTGGATATTGGAGGGAAAAATATTCTTGGGGCTCACCGGCAAACCCATCCTGAACAGGGCCTTGGCGAACAGGTTGTTGGCGCTGGCCGAGCCGGTGCCGTTGACATTGGCGAACTTGATGACAAAGTCGTTAACTGATTCCAGCCGTTTCATACCAGCGTCCCGCTCACGTTGTAGAGAAATTTCTGCATGTCCCAGGCGCCGGTCGGGCAGCGTTCCGCGCACAGGCCGCAGTGCAGGCAGACATCCTCGTCCTTCACCATCACCCGCCCGGTCGGCAGGTCCGTCGATACGTAGAGGTCCTGGGTCAGGTTGGTCGCCGGGGCTGACAGGCGGGTACGCAACTCCTCCTCGGGGCCGTTGACCGTAAAGGTGATGCAGTCGGTCGGGCAGATATCGACACAGGCGTCGCACTCGATACAGCGCACTTCCTCGAACACCGTCTGCACGTCGCAGTTGAGGCATCGCTCCGCCTCCTTGAAACCCGTTGCCGTATCGAATCCCAGCTCGACCTCGAGCTTACGATCCTTCAGCAACTTGTCCAGCGGAGCGTGGGGCACGGCGTAGCGCGGGTCGGGCGCCACCGCGTTGTCGTAACTCCACTCGTGGACGCCCATTTTCTGGCTGGCGAGATTGGTCATCGGCGGCGGGCGCTTGCTGACCGATTCGCCGCGGCACAACAGGTCGATACTGATGGCCGCCTGATGGCCGTGGGCTACCGCGGTAATAATATTCTCGGGGCCAAAGGCCGAGTCGCCACCGAAGAACACCTTCGGGTTGGTCGACTGGAAGGTGCTTTTGTCGACGACGGGCATGTCCCACTTGTCGAAATCGATACCCAGGTCACGCTCTATCCAGGGAAAAGCGTTCTCCTGCCCGATGGCCATCAGCACATCGTCCGCTTCCATGAACACCAGGTCTTCACCGGTGGGAACCAGGCTGCGCTTGCCACTCTCATCGTAATGGGCCTCCACCTTCTCGAACAACATTCCCTTCAGCGCGCCCTCCTCTATGACAAACTCCTTGGGGACATGGTTGTTGTAGAAAGGGATGCCCTCACCCATCGCATCTTCTTTTTCCCAGGGGGAAGCCTTCATGTCTTCGAAGGGGCTGCGCACCACTACCCGAACATCCTCGCCGCCCATGCGCCTGGACGTGCGGCAGCAGTCCATCGCGGTGTTGCCGCCCCCCAGCACCAGCACGCGCTTGCCGATCCTGTCGGTGTGCTCGAAGGCGACGCTCGCCAGCCAGTCGATGCCGAGGAATACATGGTCGCGGGCGTCCTCCAGGCCGGGCAGGTTCAGGCCCTTGCCCCGGGGTGCCCCGGTACCGACGAAAACGGCGTCATAGTCCTTGTCGAGAATGTCCTTGAGGCTCTCTACCTGGACGTTGAATGTGGTTTCGATGCCCATGTCCAGTATGTAGTTGACCTCCTCGTCGAGCACACCCAGGGGCAGGCGAAAGGAGGGAATCTGGCTGCGCATCATGCCGCCGCCGGCAAACTGGTTGTCGTACATGTCGATGCTGTAGCCCAGGGGCGCCAGGTCGCGCGCCACGGTCAGGGAAGCCGGGCCCGCGCCGATCAGGGCTATCCGCTTGCCGTTCTTTTTCTTCGGGACCGCAGGCAGGCGGGCCCTGATGTCATCCTTGTTGTCCGCGGCCACTCGCTTCAGGCGGCAGATGGCAACAGGCTCCTCCTCCACCCGCACCCGGCGACAGGCCGGCTCGCAGGGTCGGTCGCAGGTGCGCCCCAGGACACCCGGAAAGACATTGGAATACCAGTTGATCATATAGGCGTCGCTGTAGCGCTGCGCCGCGATCAGGCGGATGTACTCGGGGACCGGCGTATGCGCCGGACAGGCGTACTGGCAGTCCACCACCTTGTGGAAGTATTCGGGGTTGCTGATGTCGGTCGGTTTCACTATCGCTGCCTGTGTTATTTTACCGGGAATTATTCACGCGCTCAGAGGCGTTGAAATTGTGTCACAGCTATCGGTGCATTACACCTGACCCGCGCACTATTACCTGTTTTTTGGCATCATTGGCGGCCGTGGCTCAAGCATCAGAACCAGCTCGAGAACCAACCGGTATCCTTGAGCTCCTCTTCGCAACCCTGCAACTGAGTCTGGTAGCTGTTGGCCCGGCGCTCCACCTTGCGCGCCACCTCCATCAGCCATGGCTTGTTGCGCCAGGTGCCGCGACCGTAGCCCCCGTGCCCCTCGTGATAGGCCAGGTAGAGGGCATAGGAATCGTGGCGGGCGATGCCATTGCGCCGGTGGGACCTGTCGTTATACCAACCGATGAAGTCGATGGCATCGGCGAAGTCGTCGCGGTCTGCACCATAGCTGCCGGTGCTGCGCTTGTACTCTGTCCAGGTTGAGTCCAGCGCCTGGCTGTAACCGTAGGCATCCGAAGGGCGCAGCCAGGGGATAAAGCCCAGCAGTTTCGTACGGTCCGGTTTGGCGGTGGCGTCGAAGCGCGACTCCTGGTGCATGATCGCCATCATCACGGGAATGGGGCTTTTCCACTCGTCCCGCGCATCCGCCGCTTCCTCGTACCAGTCGTCTTTCTCATGAAAGACCGCACAAATACTGTCGACGTTCCTGGGCTGGGAAGCGGTACAGCCAGCCAGGCTCGCGGCCAGCAGAAGGATAAACAGCAAACGCCAGGGAGAGGGAGCGCGAGACGTCATGGCGCAATCCCGTGACTGGCCAGCAAGGCCATAAATGCGGCCTCATCGATGACATCGATATCCAGCTCCCGGGCCTTGCCCAGCTTGGAGCCCGCACCCGGACCCGCCACCACGCAGGTGGTTCTGGCCGAGACACTGCCGGCGACTTTCGCCCCCAGCGCCTGCAGGTGCGCCCTGGCATCGTCACGCCCGAGTTGTTCCAGCTTGCCTGTCACCACCCAGGTCTCGCCACTCAGGGGCAGGTCCTTCGCCACGGCAAGGTCCGGCCAGCTCACCCCGGCCGCGCGCAGCTGCGCCACCACCGCCATGCTGGAGGGTGAGTCAAAAAACTGCCGCAGGTGGTCGGCCACCACCGGTCCGACATCGCTCACTGCCAGCAGTTGCTCTTCGGTGGCCGCCGCCAGCGACTCCCAGCTGCCGAAGTGGCGCGCCAGGGCGAGGGCGGTGGCCTCCCCCACCTCGCGGATACCCAGGGCAAAAATAAAACGCGGCAGGGTGGTGTGCCGGCTCTTTTCCAGCGCCGCCAGCAGATTGTCCGCCGACTTTTCCCCCATGCGCTCCAGTTCCAGCAACTGCTCCTTTTTCAGCTGGTACAGTCCGGCGACATTGACCACCAGGCCCTCGTCCACCAGCTGGTCCACCAGCTTGTCGCCGAGGCCATCTATATCCATGGCCCGGCGCGAGGCGAAATGCCTGATCGCCGCCTTCTGCTGGGCCGGACAGACCAGGCCGCCCATGCAGCGCAGCACCGCCTCGGTCGCGGCCCGCTCCACTGGCGATCCGCACACGGGGCAGCGGGTGGGAAAGTCGATCGCACGGGCATCCGGCGGCCGCTGCTGAGTCACCACGGACACCACCTGGGGAATGACGTCCCCTGCCCGCCGCACGATGACGGTGTCGCCGATTCGCACACCGAGCCGCTCGATCTCATCGCCGTTATGCAGGGTCGCGTTGCTGACCGTCACGCCGCCGACAAAGACGGGCTCGAGCCTCGCCACCGGGGTGATGGCGCCGGTGCGCCCCACCTGGAACTCGACGTCCAGCAGGCGGGTCATTTCCTCCTGGGCGGGGAACTTGCGGGCAATCGCCCAGCGTGGGGCGCGGGAGACGAAACCCAGCTCCCGCTGCAGGGCCAGGTCGTTGACCTTGAATACGATACCGTCTATGTCGTAGGGCAGTTGATCCCGCCGGGCGGCCAGCTCGCGATAGTAGTCGTCACAGGCCTCGATTCCCTGCACCACCCGGGATTCCGCGTTGATGCGCAACCCCCACTGCTGCAGGCACTGCAACACGGTGTCGTGCTGTCCCGGCAACTCACCCCCCTCGACCAGGCCCACACCGTAACAGCACATCTCCAGTGGCCGCCGGGCGGTGATTCTCGCATCCAGCTGGCGCAGGCTGCCGGCAGCCGCGTTACGGGGGTTTACGAAGCTTTTCTCACCGAGCTCCCTGGCCCGGGCGTTGAGTTGCTCAAAACCCGCCCGCGGCATGTATATCTCGCCGCGCACTTCCAGCACACCGGGATAAGCACTGCCCCGCAGGTGCAGGGGCACCGAGGGTATGGTGCGCACGTTGTGGGTTATGTCCTCACCGGTGGTGCCATCCCCGCGGGTGGCGGCCCGCTCCAGCACCCCGGCGCGGTAGAGCAGGCTCACCGCAATGCCGTCCAGCTTGGGCTCACAGGCAAACTCCAGCGTGTCCCGCCCGCCGCCCAGCCGGTCCAGCACTCGCCGGTAGAAATCCTGCATGTCCTGCTCGTTGAAGGCGTTGTCCAGGGACAACATGGGCATTTCATGGGTGACCTGGCTGAAACGCTCCATGGGCGCTGCGCCCACCCGCTGGCTCGGGGAGTCCGGGCGCAGCAGTTCGGGGTGGGCCGTCTCCAGTTCCACCAGGCGCCGCATGGCGCGGTCGTACTCGGCATCGGGAACGGTGGGCTGGTCCAGTACGTAGTACTGGTAGTTCCAGTTATCGAGACGCTCTCGCAGGGACTGGATTTCCTGCGCTATCCCTGAGGTTGACATGGGTCTGGGTTCGCCGGGATTCAGCGCGCCCTGGCCAGCAGCCGTCGCTCGAGATCGCGAATCTGCTGGCGGCAATGCTCGAGGGACTGTTTGCTCAGCACGCTGCGTGACTCATCGAGCACATCGCCATCGAGATTGCGCGCCACCGCCTGCGCGGTCTCCAGCATATAGTCGAAGGCTTTCATCATGTCTTCCGGGCCCGGCAGGGTGAGGAAGAACACCAGGCCCGGCGTGTTGAAGTCGCCCATCCGGTCTATATCGAACACGCCGGGCTGCATCATGTTGGCCACACTGAACTGGATCGCACCGCGCCCCGCCTCGAACTCGTGGCGGTGGAAAAAGTTCATGTCGCCAAAGCGCAGGTCACAGGCCAGCAGGATGTGCAGGATGTCCTCACCGCGAAAACCCTCGCGATCCCGGGCCACCACATTGAGCATGAACACCTCCGGGTCGACATCCCGGGGCAGCTTGCCCGGGTCCGGCGCGGGTTGCCGGGGGGGCGGGGCGGAGCTGTGCTCGTCGGGCGCATCCGCATCCATGTCGTCGAGCCAGTCCAGGGTGGCCGGCTCCGCCTCAGCATCGGAGGTGCTCATACCCGTGATCAGTTCCTCCTCGTGCCGTGGCGGAGGCGGGGGCGCTGCTTTCGCCCGGGCGGATTTGGCCGAAGCCGCAGCTTTCTCGCGCTTGGCCGCCTCCGATTTGTTGGTGGCATTGATCAGGTCGCGCCGCTCGACCACCCGTGCACCGCCGTTGGGCAGCTCCTTCAGCCAGGTGATATCGTCATCGCGACTGCCCGTTTCGACTGCTGTTTCCGCCGCCAGTTTGACTTTTACCTTCGGATAGCGCTCGCGACGTACCCTGCGCCAGGCGTCAAGCCCCACAGCGATGATCAGGATAACCCCGATCACGACCATCCAGTCACGTATAGTAAGATCCATTGCCCCGCGCCGTACTCTCTCGCCCGTTAGTTAATTGTGTTGATCAACTCGCGGCCAGTTCCGCCGCTTCCTCCACATCCACCGTCACCAGGCGCGACACGCCGGGTTCATGCATGGTCACACCCATCAACTGGTCAGCCAGCTCCATGGATATCTTGTTATGGGTGATAAAGATAAATTGTACCTTGTCCGACATCTCCTTCACCATGCGCGCGTAGCGGCCCACGTTTGCATCGTCCAGGGGGGCGTCAACCTCGTCCAGCATACAGAACGGCGCCGGGTTGAGCTGGAAGATGGAGAACACCAGCGCAATGGCGGTGAGCGCTTTTTCACCGCCGGACAGCAGGTGAATGGTACTGTTCTTCTTGCCCGGGGGCCGCGCCATGATCGAGATACCGGTATCCAGCAGGTCGTCGCCGGTCATCTCCAGGTAAGCGCTGCCGCCGCCAAACACCCGCGGGAACAGATCCTGCAGGCCGCTGTTGACCTTGTCAAAGGTGTCGCGGAAGCGGTTGCGGGTTTCCTTGTCGATTTTGCGAATGGCCGACTGCAGGGTCTCCAGCGCCGTTTCCAGGTCCTCGTTCTGCAGGTCCAGGTAACTCTTGCGCTCGGACTGCAGGTTGTACTCGTCGATAGCCGCCAGGTTGATCGGCCCGAGCCGGGCGATACGCGTGCCCACCCGCTCCAGCGAGCGCTGCCACTCGTCCTCGGCTGCGCCCTCGGGCATGGTGTCCAGCACCTGCTCGATGTCGTGGCCGTTGGCGCTGAGCTGGCGATAGATGGTTTCGCGCCGAACCTGCAGCGCCTGGCTGGAAATCCGGTGCCGCTCCAGCTCGCCCCGCACACTCTCGGCCCGGTGCTCGATGGCGGCCCGCTGCTGCTCCTTTTCCCGCAACAGGTGGTCGACTTCCGCAACCTGCTGGCGCGCCGCGCTGAGCTCCGCCTCCGCCTGCAGGCGCAGTTCCAGCTGCTGCTCCAGCTCGAGCCTGAGGTCGTCCAGCGGCTCGTCGTTCTGGCTCAGCCCCGCAGCGAGAGTGTCGCGCCGGGCGCGCAGCTGGGCCACCTGGCTGTTGGTGCGATCTATGGCCTGGCGCATGGCATTCAACTGGGTCTGCAGTGACTGGTGCCGCATCGCCAACTGGTGCGCCTGGTCCTTGTCGTGACGGGCTTTCTGCCGGGCGGCGTCAAGGGTGCTGCGGGTCTGGTCGCGCACGGACAACAGCTCTTCCCGGTTCTGGGAGTCCGATTCCATGCGCTCGATGGCCTCGGCCAGCAGCTGCCGCGCCTCCGCCATGGCGGACTGCTCGACCCGGAACTGTTCGCGGGATTCATCGATCTCCGCATTCACCCTCTCCCGGCGGGCATTGATCTGTTCAATCTTGGCCTGGTGGGCCGACAGTTTCGCGCTGAGCTCGGCGTGCTGGCGGGTACTCGCCTGGAGTTCGCGCTGTACCGACTGGCGCTGCTCCTCCAGTTGCTGCAGCGAGTCCTGGGAGGCTTTCAGTGCCAGCTCCAGTTCCTCCTCGCGCTGCTGTTCAAGGCGCAGGGTCTCGACCAGGGCCTCCAGCTCCTGCTGGCGCTTGATCACCCCGCCCTGCTCTCCCGCCACCCGCGTGACGCGCAGCCAGTTGGGGCCGAGCCAGATCCCGTCGCGGGTAATGACCGATTCATGGGAGGCCAGGCCCGGGCGCTGGGCCAGGGCTTCGGCCAGGTCGCCGGCGGCACGCACCCCTGCCAGCAGGGCGTTGGCGCGCCCGCCCGAGCGCACCCGGGAGGCCAGGTAGCCGGATGCTGGCGCGGATTCGACACCGCTTTCCAGCAGGGTGAGATGCCCCTGTTCCAGCTGGCCCAGGGCGGCGCCGAGGGAACCGACTTCATCGACACAGACGGCCTGCAGGTAGTCCCCAAGCACGGTTTCCACCGCCAGCTGCCAGCCGTCATCCACCTGCAACTGCTCCAGCAGGCGCGGCCTGTCGGCCAGTTGCCGCGCCGCCAGCCAGTTGCCCACGGCCTGGTCACTGTCCTCCAGCGCTGCCTGTTGCAGGGCCTCCAGCGAGGCCTGCCGGCCGCGCATCTGCTGCAGTGACGAGCGGACCTGGTTGAGCTCGGTGGCGAGGCCGTTGTTGCGGTCGCGGGTTGAGGCCAGCTGTTCAACCAGGGTTTCCCCCCGGCCCTCGTGCTCCGCCATCACCAGCTCGAGCTCCGCCAGTTGCTCACCCAGGGTGTCGATCTCCCCGTCCTCCGGGCCGGGCGCGAGTCCCAGTTTCTCTTCCTCGAGTTGCCGGGTGCGCCCCTGGATACGCTGCAATACCTGCTCCACATGGCGGATACGTGATTGTTGCACCTCGGCCTGCTGGCGCGGTTCCGCCGCGTGCTGGTTGAACTCGTCCCAGCGGTGCTGCCAGTTATGCATGGCCTCCTCCGCCTGCAACAGGGCCTCGGCGGAGGTTTCCTCCAGCTCCTGCAACAGACCGAGCTCGGGGGCGATAGTCGCCAGCTCGGCCTCCCAGCCAGCCAGCTTCCTGCTGTCGTCACCCAGGTGGGTTTCGGCCTCGGCCAGGCCGGAACTGGTCTGTTCCAGATCCTCGCGCAACTGGCGCCCGCGCTCCTGCTGGTGCTTGAGTGTCTGCTCCAGCCGGGCGACTTCGGAGCCCAGGGAGTAATAGGTCGCCTGCACCTGGTTGAAGGCGTCGGTGCGGTCGCTGTGCTCTACCCGGTGCTGCTCGATAGCGGTGTCCACCTGCTGGTGTTCCGCGTGCACCGCTTCCAGTTTCACTTCCAGCTCGCCGATCGCCTGGGCGGCGGTCCGCACCTGGACATCCAGCTCGCGCCACTGCAGGGCCTGTAACTGGGCCTGGAGTTCGCGCTCCTCGGCCTTGTACTCGGTGTACTTCTCCGCCGCCTGGGCCTGGCGTTGCAGGTGCTGCAACTGGCGCCCGAGTTCATCCCGCAGGTCCGTCAGTCGCTCCAGGTTTTCCAGGGTGCGGCGCATCCGGCTCTCGGTTTCCTTGCGCCGCTCCTTGTACTTGGAGATACCCGCGGCCTCTTCGATAAACACCCGCAGATCCTCGGGCCGGGACTCGATCAGACGCGAGATCATGCCCTGCTCGATGATCGCGTAGCTGCGCGGACCCAGGCCGGTGCCGAGGAATATATCCGTGATGTCACGGCGCCGGCAGCGGGTGCCGTTGAGGAAATACTCGGACTGGGCCTCGCGGGTCACCAGCCTTTTAATGGAAATTTCGGCGTAGCTTGCCCACTCGCCGCCGACACCGCCGTCGCTGTTGTCAAACACCAGTTCGATGGCGGCCTGGCCCACCGGCTGGCGGTTCACCGAGCCGTTGAAGATCACGTCGGTCATGGATTCGCCGCGCAGGTTCTTGGCAGAGCTCTCGCCCATTACCCAGCGCACCGCGTCGATGACGTTGGACTTGCCGCAGCCGTTGGGACCCACGACGGCGCACATATTGCTCGGGAAATTGACCGTGGTGGGATCGACGAATGACTTGAAACCCGCCAGCTTGATAGACTTTAGTCGCATATCACATTAACTGATTGAATTATCTTGCTGTTTTATAAGAACTTTTTCCGGGTTTTTCGGATTTTGCCCCGGCGCCGGACCACAAGATGTAGTGTATAGGCTTTGCCGGAGCAACACTATGCCTGCCTGCCACAAATACGGAAATTCGCTGCCCGGCGGGTCGGGGAAGGCCCTCGGGGATCCTAGCCCCTGGGCTGGAGCAGGATCTGCTGGGGGGAGAGATCGGCGGAAGGGGCCAGCGGGCCGGCCTGTCCCAGCCAGGTGGCGTTGGCCTCGCCCGGGGTCCCGGTTGGCGATACCTGTACCACCACCATGACCGACTCGGTGGTGGAGAGTTTCTGCCCGGCCATGGAATTGCTGTCATCCAGGCGCAGGGTGAGCGGCAGTTGTCCCGCCTGCAGGCGCTGCACGGCAATCGGCATACGGCTGTCGGACGCCGCGTTGCGCGCCAGCACGAACACCGTGTCAGTAGCGTCCACGCTCGCCCCCGCGGGCAGGCTGACCTCCACAGTCACTCCCGATGCGGGTGCTGCGGCGTCTCCCGCCGAACCCGCTTCTGCCGGGTCCGCTTCCGCCCGGGCCAGGGCCGTTGCCGCCTCCGGAGGCAGTTCCCCGGCGTCGACCAGGCGCTGCCTGGCCATCTCGATCACCCCGGCAATCATCCTGGCACCGTCTGAATCGGGGGTTTCCACCGCCAGCAGGCGCTGCCAGTAGGCCATCGCTGCGCGGTACTGCTGCTGCTCAAAGGATGCCATACCCAGCAGGCCCAGGGCCGTGCGCTGGTGGGGATCGATAGCCAGGGCCTGTTCCGCCCGCAGCCGCGCCTGGGGGCTGAGCTGTCGGCCGGCCGCCAGGTATTCGGCCTGGGCCGCAGACGCCAGGGCATAGGCGTCCTCGGGAATCTCCCGGGCCAGGTCGGCATAGGTCCGGGCAGCCCGGGAGTAATCTTCCCGGCCCATGTAATAGCGACCCAGCAGGGCCACGTAGTCGAGGTTTTCCGGGCGCTGGGCACTGCGCGCTTCCACCGCGCCCATCAGCGCCTCCATCTGCTGCGGCGTACTGGTGTCGTCCAGGGACGCCAGCTGCCGGCTGATCATGACATCCGGGGCTCCCCCCAGCAGGTAGTAGAGCCCGGATGACAACACCGCCACCACCGGGAGCAAAACCCATGCCGGGAAGGATTGGCTGGAGGCAACCGGGGCCGCGGCGCCAGCCTGCTGCTCGTCCTCCAGCAGGCGCAGGCGGGCATCGTCCTGCAGCGCATCGGCGCCCTCCGCGGCCAGCTCCTGCTGGCGCAGGCGGTACCATTCGATGTTGGCGCGCTCAAGGTCCGCATCGGCACCCCCCGAGTGCCTGGATGGCAACAGGTAAAACAGGCCGCTGAGCAGTACCAGCCCGGCACAGGCCAGAATAAACAAGGTCAAGAGTTCTTCTCCGTTTTACCCAACAGGTCCTGCAGGCGCTGTTCGTCATCACCGTTGAGGGTGGCCGCGCCCCCCCGCTGGCCGCGGCGGCTGCGCAGCGTCAACACTGCGGCGGTGATACCCACCAGGAGCAACAGCACGGGCGCCAGCCAGAGCGCCGCGGTAGCGCCGCTGAACCGGGGCCGGTAGCGCACGAACTCACCGTAGCGCGCGACCATGTAGTCGAGGATCTCCTCGTCGTTGGCGCCGGCCTCCAGCTGCTGGTAAAGCAGCTTGCGCAGGTCCTGGGAGATCGGCGCGTTGGAGTCGGCGATATTCTGGTTCTGGCACTTGGGGCAACGCAACTCGGTGCTCAGCTGCCGGTAGCGCTGCTCCAGTTCCGGGTCGCTGAATTCATAGGTCTCGATCACCGCCCGGGCTGTGCCGGACAGCAACAGCAGGCACAGCAGGGTCACCCGTACCAGTACGTTCATCTTCATCCGCCGCTACTCTTGCCGGTCAGTTCCAGGTACAAAGGTTGCAGGATGGTCTGCCAGACCCGCTCGTCAACCACACCGACGTGGCGGTAGCGAACCACTCCGGCCGCATCCAGCAGGTAGGTTTCCGGGGCGCCGTAGACGCCGAGATCCAGGCCGAGACTGCCCTCCCGGTCGGCGATATTGGCCCGGTACGGATCGCCCAGCTGCGCCAGCCAGCGCGCTGCCGCCGCATCGTCATCCTTGTAATTGAGACCGTAGATCGGCACACCATCCCCGGCGATCTGCACCAGGTAGGGGTGCTCCACCCGGCAGGACACGCACCAGGTGGCCCACACGTTGAGCAGGGCGACTTCACCGACCAGGTCGCTGCGCTGGATCAGCTGCTCCTGTCCCAGCACTGGCAGGCTGAATTCGGGCAGGGGCCGGTCGATGAGCGCCGAGGGCAGTGCCTGCGGGTCCAGGGACAGGCCGCGAAACAGGAACGCCGCCATCGCCACGAACAGGATCAGCGGCAGGAACAGTTTCAGCCTAGGCGCCATGCAGGGCCTCGCCGGCAGCGCCCGCCACCGCGGGCTTGCGCAGACGCCGGTAGCGCTTGTCCAGGACGGTGGTGAAGGCGCCCACGGCCATCAGGATAGCCCCCAGCCACATCCATCGCACCATGGGCTTGTAGTGCAGGCGTATGGCCCAGGCACCCTCGCTGCCGATGGGTTCGCCCATGGCCACGTAGAGGTCGCGAAACAGGCCGGCGCCGATCGCCGCCTCTGTCATCACCTGGCCCGAGGCCAGGTAGCGCCGCTTCTGCGGCGCCAGTCTCGCCACGATCTCGCCGTTGCGACTGACCTCGAACCGCGCCTCGTCGGCGACAAAATTGGGGCCGCGCACGGGTACCAGCTCGAGAAAACGGAATTCGTAGCCCGCCAGGACCTCACTGTCGCCGGGGCTCATCTTGAGGTCGTGTTCGATGTTGTACTGACTGGTCGCCACCACGCCGATGACACAGGCGGCAAAGCCCAGGTGGGCGACGAACATACCCCAGTAGCTCGGGGTAATCCGGCGCAGGCCGGTGGCCAGCGAGGAGGCGCTTTTCACCCGGTACCACAGATCCCTGAGCAGGCCCAGCAGCAGCCAGGCGGAGAGCGCCGACGCCAGCGCCACCCAGAGGTTGTAGTCGGCATTGAGCAGCGGCAGGGTAAAGCCACAGAGCACGGCGACGATGGCGGGGACCGCCAGCTCCGACTGCCAGCGCCGAACGCTGTCCTTTTTCCAGCGCGCCACCGGGCCGATTCCCATAAATGGTACCAACAGCGCCATCAGGGGCACGAATACCGCATTGAAGTACGGCGGCCCCACCGAGTACTTGCCGCCACCCAGCGCGTCCATGATCAGCGGGAACAGGGTGCCAAACAGCACCGTGATGGTCGCCACGAGGAATATCACGTTGTTGCACAGGATCAGCGACTCCCGCGAAATCCATTCAAAGCTGACGCGGCTGGTGACCGAAGGCGCTCTCAGCGCATACAGGGTGAGGGAACCACCCACCACCAGCGCCAGGAAAATAAGGATAAACAGGCCCCTGGCGGGATCGGTGGCAAAGGCGTGGACCGAGGTGAGAACACCGGAGCGCACCAGGAAGGTCCCGAGCAGGCTCAGGGAAAAGGCGAATATCGCCAGCAGCACGGTCCAGCTCTTGAACAGGCCGCGCTTTTCCGTTGCCGCCAGGGAGTGGATCAGGGCGGTGCCCGCCAGCCAGGGCATGAAGGAGGCGTTTTCCACCGGGTCCCAGAACCACCAGCCGCCCCAGCCCAGCTCGTAGTACGCCCACCAGCTGCCCAGCATGATACCCAGGGTGAGAAAGGCCCAGGCCACATTGGTCCAGGGCCGGGACCAGCGCGCCCAGGACGCGTCCAGGCGACCGCCCAGCAGGGCAGCGATAGCGAACGCGAAGGCCACTGAAAAGCCGACGTAGCCCATATACAGCAGCGGTGGGTGGATGATCAGCCCGGGATCCTGCAACAGGGGATTGAGGTCGTTGCCATCGGCGGGCGTGCCCGGCAGCAGACGGGCAAAGGGGTTGGATGTGAGCAGCAGGAAAGACAGAAAGCCGACACCGATCGCGCCCATGACAGACAACACCCGCGACAGTACCAGCAGTGGCAATTGCGCGCTGAATACCGCGACGGCAGCGGTCCACAGGCTCAGGATCAGGGCCCACAGCAGCAGGGAGCCCTCATGATTGCCCCAGACCGCGGAAAACTTGTAGATCGGCGGCAGCAGGCTGTTACTGTTGGCCGCCACCACCTTGACTGAAAAATCATCCTGCAGGAACGCGATACACAGACAGGCGAAACTGATCGCCACAAATACCATCGTACCGATCGCCAGACCGGGCGCCAGCGCCATGGCACGGCTGTTGCGGCGCCAGGCGCCCCACGCGGGCACCACCGCCAGGATGATGGCGAGGGAGAAACCGATGATCAGGGCAAAGTGCCCGAACTCCGGGATCACTTCGCATTCCCCTTGTGGTCGAAGCCGGACTGCTCCAGCGCGGCGGCAACTTCGGGCGGCATGTAATTCTCATCGTGCTTGGCCAGCACCTCGCTGGCCCTCAGTACGCCCCGATCATCGAGGACGCCGGAGGCGACCGCGCCCTGCCCCTCCCCGAACAGGTCCGGCAGGATGCCTTCGTAGACCACCGGGACATTGGCCTGATAGTCAGTCAGGGTGAAGGCGACCGCGAGGCTGTCGCCACTGCGCTGCACGCTGCCGTCCATCACCATGCCACCGACCCGGATCGGCTTGCCCACGGGGGCCTTGCCCTGGGCCACTTCCGCCGGCGGGAAAAACAGGTTGATATTGCCCCTCAGGGCGTACGTGACCAGGCCGGCCGCCGCGCTGGAAAACAGCACGACGAACAGCACCAGGTAAAGCCTTTGCTTGCGCACGGGATGCATTATTTCACCTCTGTCTTTGCGTTCGGACCCTGCTGCTGGCGTTTTTGTTCCCCGGCCAGCTGGCGCAGCAATGCGCGCTGCCGGCGCCACGGCGCGCGCAGCAGCAAGGCCAGCACCAGCAGGCTGATGGCGTAGGCCGACCACACATACCCGCCATGGCCATCCATGGTCAGGACCGCGTTCAGGCTGTCGAAATACATCAGCTGCGGCTCTCCAGCGCCAGTTTCCTGACCCAGTTGGTCCTGGCCTCCCGCTCGAGCAGCTCCGCGCGCATATTCATCAGGAGGCAGCAGGTAAACAGCGCATAAAACGTGACAATCATCCACAGCAGCGGATACAGCATACTGGGGTCGATGGTGGACTCCCCGGTAAACTTGATGGAGGCCGGCTGATGCAGACTGTACCACCAGTCCACGGACTTGTAGATGATCGGGATATTCACCATGCCCACCAGGCTCAAAACCGCGCAGGCCTTGCCTGCCGCTTCCTTATTATCGTAGGCCTCATACAGGGCGACTACGCCCAGGTAGAGGAACAGCAGAATCAACATGGACGTGATACGGGCATCCCACACCCACCAGGTACCCCAGGTGGGCTTGCCCCAGATCGAGCCGGTCACCAGGGCGATAAACGTCAGGGCGGCGCCGATGGGCGCGCAGGCCTTCATGGCGACATCGGCCATTTTCATTTTCCAGATCAGGCTGACCGCGCCGGCCAGCGCCATGACGTAGTAGCCCGCCAGCGCCACCACCGCCGCCGGCACATGAATGTAAATGATGCGGTAGCTGTTGCCCTGGCGGAAATCCGGGGAGGTATACAGCAGCCCCCAGACCAGGCCCACAGCCAACGCCACGAGGGTCGCGGGCAACAGCCAGCGCAGAATGCTCCCGGAGATGCGATAGAGCCACGGCGGGGAGCCTAATTTATGAAAGAATGACCACATAGGGGCGGCAATTATACAGTGCGCCGTGTTCGCCACAACCAGGCGTTCACGATGCTGTTGATTTGCCTCAAGTCCGGCTCAGGCATCGACACTGATTCTCAGGCCAGCGGCGATCGCCAGCGGCGCGAGCGCGATCGCCAGGCACAACATCGCGCCGAGGATCGCCAGGTAGGGCGAGGCGGGCATTCCGAGCACGGCGTTTTGCACCGCGGCACTGCCGAATATCAGCACCGGCATGTAAAACGGCAGGATCAGCAGGGAAATCAGCATGCCGCCGCGCTTGAGGCCGACAGTGAGGGCCGCGCCGATACCGCCGACCAGGCTGAGCACGGCGGTACCCAGCAGCAGGCTGGTAACCAGCGCGCCGATAGCCGGGCCCGGCAGGTTGATCATCAGGGCGAAAACCGGGGACACCAGCGCCAGCAGCAGGCCGGTGGTCAACCAGTGCGCGCCTATGTAGGCCAGCACAGACAGGAACAGGGGCTGGGGCGCCAGCAACAGTTGCTCCAGGCTGCCGTCCTCGAAGTCGCTGCGAAACACGGTTTCCGAGGTCAGCAGGTTCGACAGCAGGGCGATAATCCACAAAATTCCGGGGGCGAAACCCGCCAGCTTGTCCGGCGCTGGCCCCAGCCCGAGGGGAAACAGGGCCACGACCATGGCGAAGAACAACAGCGGATTGCCTATTTCAATGGGGCGACGGGCCGCGAGGGTGAGCTGGCGGCGCAGCAGGGCGAGGCAAAATGCCCCTGCGCCAGGCGACTCCGCGGGGGCATTCACGCGGCCAGGCCCGCGGCAAGGCTGAGCATTGTCACCTGGTAGGCCACCCGCAGGGGCTGGTGGGAGGTCAGCACCACCGCCCCGCCGCGCTCAACGTGTTCCACCAGCAGTTCTTCCAGTTCGGCGACGCCGCCCTTGTCAATGGCGGTAAAGGGTTCATCCAGCAACCACAGGGGGCGATGCGACAGGTACAGCCTGGCCAGGTTCACCCTGCGGTGCTGGCCGGCGGACAGGGCGTGGCTGGGCACGTCCTCGTAGCCGTACAGCCCGACCCGGGCCAGCGCGTCCTCGATCTGCCGGTCGCTGTAGGCCGATTCTCCCGCCACGTGCCAGGCCAGGTTTTCCCGCGGCGTCAGCAACGCCTTCACCGCGCTCTGGTGGCCGAGGTACAGCAAGGGGCAGTGCCGCTCCAGGCGGCCGCTGAAACCATAGCGGGAGAGCCCGGCGAGTATGCGCAGCAGGCTGGTTTTGCCAGCCCCGTTGGGGCCGTCCACCTGCAGCAGCTGCCCCGGCAACACGTCGAAGGAGAGATCGCGAAACAGCTCCCTGCCGCCCCGCTCGAGACAGAGATCGCGAACCGCCAGCAGGGGTTCCCCGCAGGGCGCGGACGGCACTAGAGATTGACCACCCTGATCGCGGGAAAATAGAGGTCGTTGTCCTGCGCCACGGCGACCCCCGCCGGATCCGCGGGATCGACCCGCAGCGCATCGAAGTCGAACAGCTTGCTGTCCGCCAGTTGCGACGGGGCCACGTTGCGGATGCTGCGGAAGATGCTTTCGGTCCGCCCCGGGTATTCCCGCTCCCAGCTGGCCAGCATGGCCTTGATCTGCACCCGCTGCAGGTTCTCCTGGGAACCGCACAGGTTACAGGGAATGATCGGGAACTCCCGGTAGCGGGCGTAGCGCGCCAGGTCTTTTTCCTTGCAGTAGGCCAGCGGCCGGATAACCACATTCCTGCGGTCATCGCTGAGCAATTTCGGCGGCATGGCCTTGAGCTTGCCGTTGAAGAACATATTGAGGAACAGGGTTTCCACGATGTCGTCCCGGTGGTGGCCCAGCGCGATCTTGGTGGCCCCGATATCCTGGGCGAAACCGTAGAGGCTGCCACGGCGCAGGCGCGAACACAGGCCGCAGGTGGTTTTGCCCTCGGGAATCACCTCGCGCACGATGCTGTAGGTATCCTTTTCCAGGATATAAAAAGGTACCCCGAGCGCCTCCAGGTAAGTGGGCAGCACCTCCTCAGGGAAACCTGGCTGCTTCTGGTCCAGGTTGACGGCGATCAGCTCAAAATCGATCGGGGCGTTCTGGCGCAGGCTGAGCAGGACGTCCAGCATGCCATAGGAGTCCTTGCCGCCGGACAGGCACACCATTACCCGGTCGCCCTCCTCGA
Organism: Halieaceae bacterium; assembly: GCA_036350855.1. Classification (GTDB taxonomy): domain Bacteria; phylum Pseudomonadota; class Gammaproteobacteria; order Pseudomonadales; family Halieaceae; genus JARRPM01. The sequence continues at coordinate 2,095 of JAZBNW010000447.1, read as the reverse complement.
TCATATTGTAATCGGCGATGGCATTGCCCACGTTCCGGCGCAGCCGCTTCTGCAGCTTGTTGAAATGGGTTTTGTCCTTGCGGGAAAGTTCTTGCACAGTGACGTCGCTGGTGAGGCCGGATTTGGCGCGCAGTTTACTCGCTTGGCGCAGCCAGAGTCCAGCCGGGCCGCGGTCGCGCGAACGCCGACGAAACTCCCGGTTCCCTTGTTTTTTGGCGAAAATGCCATGACAATGTGCGCCCTTGACGATCCGACCCTACCACCTGTGAGGAACTCCTTCCGATGAAACAACCCGTTTGCGTTACCGTTACCGGTGCAGCCGGCCAGATTGGCTACGCACTTCTGTTCCGTATTGCTTCCGGCGCCATGCTTGGCGATGAACAGCCGGTAATCCTGCAGTTGCTGGATATCACTCCGGCCATGGAAGCGCTGGAAGGGGTAAGGATGGAGCTCGAGGACTGCGCGTTCCCCCTGCTGGCCGGTATCGTCTGCACCGATGATCCCAACGTCGGGTTCAAGGATGCCGACTACGCACTGCTGGTGGGCGCCCGCCCCCGGGGCCCGGGCATGGAGCGCAAGGACCTGCTGGAGGCCAACGCCGCCATTTTCTCGGTGCAGGGCAAGGCCATCAACGACAATGCCAGCAAGAACATCAAGGTCCTGGTCGTCGGCAACCCGGCCAACACCAACGCCCTCATCACCCAGCGCAATGCACCGGACATCGACCCGCGCAACTTTACCGCCATGACCCGGCTGGACCACAACCGCGCACTGACCCAGATCGCCCTGAAAACCGGCACCACGGTCAATGACGTCAGCAACATGACTATCTGGGGCAACCACTCCGCCACCCAGTACCCCGACCTGTTCAACGCACGGGTCAACGGCAAGGCCGCCATCGGACTGGTGGACCAGCAGTGGTACGAAAGCGATTTCATTCCCACCGTACAACAGCGCGGCGCGGCAATCATCAAGGCTCGCGGCGCCTCGTCCGCCGCATCGGCCGCCAATGCCGCCATCGGCCACATGCGCAGCTGGGCCCTGGGCACCGAGGGTGACGACTGGGTTTCCATGGGTGTGCACTCGGACGGCTCCTACGGCATTGCCGAGGGCCTGATCTACTCCTTCCCCTGCCGCTGCGCCGATGGCCAGTGGAGCATCGTACAGGGCGTGGAAGTGGGCGAGTTCAGCCGCGCCAGGATGGCAGCCACGGAGAAGGAACTGACCGAGGAACGTGACGCGGTACAGCACCTGCTGCCGTAGGCTGCACGCTACTCACCGGGCGTCTGTCGCTGGTCGACCGGCGCCTTTTCCCTGGGCCGTGAGCGGATTCCGGTGGCGGCCCGGCTGTTGTAATGTGAAACGATGACTGACTCTACCTCTCCCAAGAGCTATCACCACGGCAACCTGCGGGCGGAACTGCTCGACACCGCCATCGAACAGCTGCGGGCCGGCGGTGCCGACGACCTGAGCCTGCGCGCGCTGGCCAGGGCGGTCGGCGTCTCCCAGACGGCGCCCTACCGGCATTTTTCCGACAAGAGCGAACTGCTCGCAGCCATGGCCACCCAGGGCTATCGCGACCTGCTGGCGGCGCTGCACGCCGCGGGCGACCAGACCCCCGATTGCCCCACCCAGCAGCTGATCGGTTTCGCCCACGCCTATGTGGACTACGCCGCCAGCCAGCCCCAGCTGTTCAAGCTGATGTTCGGTCCCGCCGTGCAACCGGCGGAAAAATACCCCGAGCTGCGCGAGGCCAGCCGGGAAACCTTCGGGCTGGTTCAGGCCATACTCCACCGCGGCATGGAGCTGGGGCAGTTCCGCGAACAGAACTATGTCTACCTCGCCAACGCCGCCTGGGCAGGCATCCACGGCCTCGCCACCCTCCGGGTGGACGCACCCGAACTCTTCGAGCGCCACATCGACCTGCACCGCCAGGTGGACCTCGGGGTGCACACCTTTATCGACGGGATCAAAACCGCCTGAACTCTCCCTTGATGGCGCTACTGTAACGAGAGTGTGCTGCTCCGTTCGCGGTGGAGGGCGGGGCTTGCCTCGCTCCACGGCTACGGCCCTCCGGGCTGCCCTCGGTCGGTTG